>DATNEJ010000338.1:0-2019 GCA_035606775.1 Acetobacteraceae bacterium
CCCCAGTGCGCACCTAGCCGACGTACGCTACGAAATCCGCGGCGCGCTGACCCGGCGCGCACGCGAGCTGGAAGCTGCCGGCCACGACATCATCAAGCTGAACATCGGCAACCCCGGCCGTTACGGCTTCGAGGCGCCGGCACACCTGCGCGAAGCGATCGCCAGCCACCTGCACGACAGCGAGGCGTACGGTCATGAGCAGGGCCTGGAAACGGCGCGCGAGGCCATCGCCGCGCAGCAGCGCGCCCGCGGCGCACGCCATGTGGAAGCCGAACGGATCTTCATCGGGAACGGTGTCAGCGAACTGATCGACCTGGCGCTGCGCGCCCTGCTGCAACCCGGCGACGAGGTATTGCTGCCCAGTCCCGACTATCCGCTGTGGAGCGCGGCCACCATCCTCAACGGCGGCCAGCCGCGCTATTACCGCTGCCTCGCCAGCCACGCCCATCTGCCCGATCCCGACGAGGTCGAGGCGCTGATCACCCCGCGCACCCGCGCGCTGGTGCTGATCAATCCGAACAACCCCACCGGCGCGGTTTATCCGCGCGCCCTGCTGCAGCGCCTGGTGGAGATCGCCGCACGACACCGGCTGCTGCTGCTTGCCGACGAGATCTACGACGAGATCCTGTACGACGGCGCCACCTTCCAGCCGCTGGCCGAGCTCGCCGGCGAGCTGCCGTGCCTCAGCTTCGGCGGCCTGAGCAAGGTGCATCGCGCCTGCGGCTACCGGGTGGGCTGGATGAGCCTGTCCGGCGAGCCGGCCCGTTCTTCCGTCTATCGCGATGCGCTGCAGCTGCTCGCCGCGCTGCGCCTGTGCCCCAACGTGACCGCGCAGTGGGCGGTGTTGCCGGCGCTGCAGGACGCGCCGACGATCGGTGCGTTGACCGCTGCCGGCGGACGCCTGCACGAGGCGCGCGACACCGTGCTGCGCGGGGTCGCCGCCAGCCGCCATCTCGACCTGGTGGCGCCCGAGGGTGCGCTGTATGCCTTCCCGCAGGTATGTGCCGAACAGATTCCCCGTTTCGACGACGAGTCGTTCGCGCTGCGCCTGCTGGAGCAGGAATCGGTGCTGGTGGTGCCGGGCAGCAGCTTCAACGTGCCGCGCAGCCGCCATTTCCGCCTGACCCTGTTGCCGCCGCCGGCACAATTGCGCGAGGTCTTCGTGCGGATCGAGCGGGTGCTGGCAAGCATGGCGCAGGAGCAGGCGGATGCCGCGGTCGCCGTGGCCTGAGCGGCATCGACTGCGCCGATGACAGCCGCCCCGTCGCCGCTGCACTATCTCGCCCTCGGCGATTCCTACACCATCGGCGAAGCCGTGTCCGCCGAGGCGCGTTGGCCGGCCGTGCTGGTCGAGCGCCTGCGCCGGGCCGGCGTGGCGATCGACGATCCGCACATCGTCGCCGTCACCGGCTGGACCACGGACGAGCTGGCGCAGGGCATGGACGATGCCTCGCTGACGCCAGCGCATGACCTGGTCACCTTGCAGATTGGCGTCAACAATCAGTATCGCGGTCGCAGCGCCGAGGACTACCGCAGTGAATTCGCCAGCCTGCTGGCGCGTGCCATCGCACTGGCCGGCAATCGCCCGGAACGGGTGGTGGCGGTGTCGATCCCCGACTGGGGCGTCACCCGCTTTGCGCGCGAACAGGGGCGCGATCCGGCCACGATCGCCGCGGCCCTGGATGCCTTCAACGAGATCGCGCGCGAGCAGGCGCATCGCGCCGGCGCGCATTTCGTCGACATCACACCGGTTTCGCGTCGTCATCCGGAGCTGCTCGCCGACGATGGCCTGCACCCTTCGGCGGCGCAATATGCACTATGGGTAGAGGCAATCCTTCCGGTCGTGCGCAAAGCCCTCGGCCTGGCGCCTTGAACCCGGCCGGAGGCGCCGTCATCTAGGGCGGCGTATCATTGACCTCTTTTCCGGAGCCGCCCCATGTCGCTCGACAGCACTACCCGCGAACGTATCGAAACCCTGCTCAAGGACCACCGCGTGGTGCTGTTCATGAAGGGCGACCG
>DATNEJ010000016.1:0-6986 GCA_035606775.1 Acetobacteraceae bacterium
TACAGCCTGTCCACCAACGACGCGAAGTTCGGGCGCGGTACCTTCGCCGTCGGGGACGATTTCTTTCATTACTGCCGCGATGCCTTCGATTTTCTTTATCGGGAAGGACGCACCCAGCCGAAGATGCTGTCGATCGGCCTGCACATGCGCCTGACCGGCCATCCGGCCCGCGCGGCCGGGCTGGAGCGTCTGCTGGACCACATCACACGGCGCCACGGCGTCTGGATCACCAGGCGGCTGGACATCGCACGCCACTGGGCGGCGCGCTACCCCACGCCGATTGTCAAATAGCAATTTCATTGATAAGCCAACTCATGCCGCATCGCGGCATGAAGGACAGCACGTGGATTGACCTGGTGGACCCGCACGCGGCGTCTGGCTCTGGCGTGGCTGACGGACCCTCGTCAGTTCCGGCACAAGCGCCTGCCGCGGCTCTGTCCGATCTGCCGGTACCAAGGCGTGTTCATCGGCGTCGGTCACCCGCCGCGCTGGGATGCGCGCTGCCCGAACTGCGGCTCCCGGGAGCGGCACAGGCTGCTGCATCTGTGGGTGACCGAGGGCGGCCGGAACAGGCTCACCGGCAAGCGCATCCTGCATTTCGCGCCCGAGAAGGCGCTCTCCCGCACCATGGTCGGCAATCCGCTGTATGAAACCGCGGACCTGCTGCAGGCCGGCGTCACCCATCGCGTGGACATCGCATCCGTGCCGCTGCCGGCCGCAGCCTACGACGCAATCATCGCCAACCACGTGCTGGAGCACATCCCGGACGACTGTGCCGCGATGCGGGAGCTGCACCGGCTGCTGAAGCCCGGCGGGTTCGCGCTGCTGACGGCGCAGATCAACCCGACGCGGCAGCAGACCTATGAAAATCCGGCTGTCGTCACCAAGGCGGAGCGGCACGCGCATTTTGGCGAGGACGACCATGTGCGCTATTACGGGCTGGATTTTGCTGACCGGCTGGCGGTGGCGGGGTTCGCGATAGAGATCTACCGCGTCAGCCCCGCCGAAGAAGTGCGCTACGGTCTGCGGCGAGATGAATGGCTCTACATTGCACGCAGGCCCGATGTCCGACGGTGACGCGCAACGAGTGCTGGTGATCAAGCTGGGGGCGCTGGGCAACGTGGTGCTCTCGCTCGGCGCGTTCGCGGCGATCCGCGCCCATCATGCGAAGGCGCACATCAGCCTGCTGACCACGGCACCGTTCGCCGGCTGGCTGGCCGCATCGCCCTATTTCGACGACGTGCTGATCGACCGGCGGCCATCGCTCTGGGACCTGCCCGGCCTGCTGAAGCTGCGGCGGATGCTGGCGGATGGGCGTTTCGACCGGGTCTACGACCTGCAGACCTCGGGTCGCTCCTCGCGCTATCTGCGGCTGTTTCCGGTGGCCGCCAGGCCGGAATGGTCCGGTATTGCGCTGGGCGCCTCGCATCCTGACCGGAACCCGAAGCGCAACACGCTGCACGACCTGGAGCGGCAGGAAATCCAATTGCAGCAGGCCGGCATCCCGCACGTGCCACCGCCCGACCTGTCCTGGTGCCGCGGCAACGCCGCCCGGTTTGGTCTGCCCACCGGCTACGTCCTGCTGGTCCCCGGCAGTTCGGCGCACCGGCCCGAGAAGCGCTGGCCCGCAGCGGCATATCGCTGTCTGGCTGGGCTTCTCGTCGAACAGGGATTGCATCCGGTCGTCCTGGGGAGTGCGGGGGAGCAGGCATTGGCGCGCGACATCCAGCCGGCGATCAACCTGACCGGCCAGACGGATTTCGGCGATCTCTGCGACCTCGCGCGCGGTGCCCGCTGCGCCGTCGGCAACGACACCGGGCCGATGCACCTGATCGCCGCAGCCGGCTGTCCCTCGGTCGTCCTGTTCTCCCGTGCGTCGGACCCGGCGCTGTGCGCGCCGCGCGGGCGCTCCGTGACCGTGCTGCGCCGCTTGGACCTCGCCGACCTGGACGTCCGGAATGTGCTCGCCGGGCTGCCGGCGCTGGCGGATGCCTGATCCGCCCGCGCGTTCATGCGACCGGTATGATGACAAATGGCAGCCTCGCGTCTTGCGGACCTCGCCAGCGATGACCTTGTGACCTATGGCGAGGGGCGCACGAACCGGCGGGCAGGGACATGGCGAAGGCGGCCAGCGACAGGGAGGGATGCTATCGCCTGCGACGGCCCGCCAGCCGCGTGGAGTGGGCCGCCTATCACGGCATCCGCCAGGCGGTGGCGCTGGGCGGGGAGGGAAATGACGCAGACGAGCTGGCGCCGACTAATTTCCCGCTGCTGCTGTGGCTGGAGGATTGCCCGGTCGGTACCGTCCAGATCGACATGCTGGATGGCGGTGCGGCGGCGTTCCGCCTTGTCGCCGTGGACCCATCGCATCAGGGACGTGGCCACGGGCTGGCGCTGCTGCGGGAGGCGGAAGCCTTCGCGCGCGAAAGCGGCTGCCGCAAAGCGGTGGTCTATTCGACCCAGGAGGCGGTGGGATTCTACGTCAGTGCCGGCTATGCAGAGGACGACTGGGACGACCAGTCGTTCGGCGGCATCGTGCAGATGACCAAGCCGCTCGCCTATGCCGGGTTCGGGATGGAGGAGGCGTAAGCGCGCTCCGGTTCAGGCCCGTAGCGGCGGGGGCGGCGGATCGTGGGGAATGGGGAGCGGTGCCGGCGGCTCCTCGATCGGCGGCGGGTCCTCGGGGTCGGGAACCTCCGGCGGGCGGCCAGGGGGCACCGGCGGGTCCGACTGCATCCACGTGGAAATCCCATGCGGAACCCACTGGGCAATCCACCGGTCCATGGCCGCGGAACCGCAAGCCTCAGCCCGCCAGCGCACGTTCCGCCTCCGGTCCTGTTTCCGGACTTGCGACGGGAATCGGCTGCTCGGCCATATGCCGAATCGCGTCTCTCGCCCGCCGCATGCCGATGGAGCGGCGGCTCTCCGGCTCCAGCACGAACAGCGCGACCGATCGTCCGGTGACATCGTACTGCTCCCCGCTGGGATACGTTTCGGTACCGGTATCGTCAGGCACGTTGGTGTCCAGCAGGCAGCGCCAGGTACTGCCGCCCATCACCTCCGGCAGGGTGAACAGCACCGCGTCGTGCTGTGCGTTCAGCACCAGCAGCGCCGTTGCGTCCATCGCCGGCCGCCGGATGCCGGTGGCCTGCGCCCGCCCGTCCATCAGCATACCCAGGCACCGGGCATTGCCCTCCTGCCACTGCTCCGCTTCGACGTCGGTGGCATCGGGGGCGAGCCAGCGGACATCGTTGACGTCGAGGTCGGCATTGTACTCGCCGGTCATGAAGCGGGAGCGGCGGAGGATCGGGAACGAGTTCCGCATGGCGATGATCTTGCGGACGAACTCCGCCAGTTCCACCGCACCCTGGCCGAAATCCCAGTTCACCCAGCTTATTTCATTGTCCTGGCAATACGCGTTGTTGTTGCCGAACTGCGTCCGGCCGAATTCGTCGCCCGCCGTCAGCATCGGTGTGCCCTGTGCCAGCAGGAGTGTCGCGAGAAAGTTCCGCTTCTGGCGGTCGCGCAGGGCGACGATCTCCGGATCGTCTGTCGGCCCTTCGGCACCGTGATTCCAGGACAGGTTGTCGGCGTGGCCGTCGCGGTTGTCCTCGCCGTTCGCCTCGTTGTGCTTGTCGTTGTAGGAAACCAGATCCTGTAAGGTGAAGCCGTCATGCGCGGTGATGAAATTGACGCTGGCCCAGGGCTTGCGGCCTCGGCGGGCGAAGCAGTCGGCTGAGGCGGCGAGGCGCGTCGCCATCTCGGCCCGCTTGCCCTCATCGCCGCGCCACCAGGCGCGAACGGTATCGCGGAACTTGTCGTTCCACTCGGCCCAGCCGGGCGGAAATCCGCCGACCTGATACCCGCCCGGTCCGATGTCCCACGGTTCGGCAATCAGCTTCGTCGTGGACAGCACCGGGTCCTGCAGACAGGATTGCAGAAATCCGTGTGCTTCGTTGAAGCCGTTGGCCTGGCGCGCCAGGATGGTGCCCAGGTCGAAGCGAAAGCCATCGACGTGCATCTCGGTGGCCCAGTAGCGCAGGCTGTCAGTGACCATCTGCACGACCCGCGCATGGTCCATGTTCAGCGTGTTGCCGGTGCCGGTGTCGTTGACGTAGTAGCGCGGATTGTCCGCTGTCAGACGGTAGTATGACAGATTGTCGATACCGCGGAACGACAGGGTAGGCCCGTTCTCGTTGCCCTCCGCCGTGTGATTGTAGACGACATCCAGGATCACCTCGAGCCCGGCATCGTGCAGGCGAGCCACCATCTCCTTGAACTCGGAGAATACGAAATCCGGCACGGCGGAGTAGCGCGGGTCGGGCGCAAAAAACCCGATCGAGTTGTAGCCCCAATAGTTCCTCAGCCCATGATCCAGCAGATAACGGTCATCGATGAAGAAGTGGACTGGCAACAGCTCCACCGACGTGACGCCGAGGGAGCGGATGTAGTCCACGACCTCCTTGCGCCCGAGGCCGGCGAATGTGCCGCGCAATTCCTCGGGCACTGCGGGATGCAACCTGGTGTAGCCGCGTACATGCGTCTCATAGAGGATCGTGCGGTCCCACGGGACCGACGGCGCGCGCTCGCGGCCCCAGGTGAAGGCCGGGTCGATCACCCGGCATTTCGGCATGAACGGTGCGCTGTCACGCTCATCGAAGCTCAGGTCGCCACGCTTGTCGCCGATCGTGTAGCCGAAGCAGGCGTGGTCCCAGGCGAATGTGCCGACATGCGCCTTGGCATACGGGTCCAGCACCAGTTTGTTCGGATTGAAACGGTGGCCGGCTTCCGGCTCATACGGGCCGTACACGCGGTAGCCGTAGGTGGTGCCCGGCCGCGCGTCCGGCAGATAGCCGTGCCAGACCTCGTTGGTGTACTCCGGCAGTTCGATACGTTCCAGTTCCGTCTGTCCGCTGCTGTCGAACAGGCACAGCTCGACCTTGGTCGCGTGGGCCGAGAACAGCGAGAAATTGACGCCCATCCCATCCCAGGTGGCGCCGCGAGGGTCCGGGGACCCCTCCCTGAGACGGGAAACGTTGAGCGCGGGCGGCATGATGCGTCCTTCCCGGCATCCGCGATGGTGCTGGCGCGCGCACCGCGCGACGGGATTGCCGCCCGGTGCGCCTCGCAACCGCGTCTGGATGTCAGGCCGTGAGCCGGCCGAGGATGTAGCCGATGCCGAGCGCGATCACCGCGGCGGCGATGGGTTGGGCGCGGATGACGTCGCTGAACTGGCCGGTCACCTGGTGCACCTGGCCGGCAGCCTGGTTGTAGAGCCCCTCGGCCTGCGTCTTGCTGTCGCCGGTCACCTTGCCCGCAACTTCCTGCACGCGGCCGCCCATCTCACGGGCGGCTCCTTCCAGTTTGTCACTCATGTCCGAACTCCCGCGGTTCTGCTTGCATGAACAAGGGAAACGCCGGGGCGCGCCGAAGGTTGCGGGCGACGGGCGGTCAGCCGAAGTTGAGCCGCAATCCCGGCTCCGGCCATTGCAGTGTGCCGAGACGCCCGGTGTCGGACAGGGTGATGTAGGCTGTCCGCATGTCGGGTCCGCCGAAGCAGATATTGGTGGGATAGACGTCAGGCATCTTCACCTGCCGCACCAGGTCCCCGGCGGGCGAGAATTCGGTGATGCAGCCGGCGGTCAGGGTGGCCACGGCGATGTTGCCGTTTGCCAGGACCGCCAGGCTGTCGAACCGGGCGTTGCCGGGCAGGCCGGCGATGCAGCGGCCGCTGTGGGGCGCGTGCGGCTTCGGAGATCGCAGGACGCCGGGCGCCTCCACCGCAAAGGCCCAGAGCCGCGCACCTTCAGTATCGGCGACATAGAGCGTCTTGCCGTCGGGGGACAGGCCGCATCCGTTCGGGCTCAGGATGGGGAACGCCAGTTCGGTGATGCGCGATCCGTCGGGCAGGGCGTAGTAGACGCCGCCATGGTCGCGGTGGCGCGCGTAGCGCTTGCCGAGGTCGGTGAAGTAGAAGCCGCCCGCCTTGTCGAATACCAGGTCGTTGGGCGCGGACAGCTTATGGCCGTTGCACTCCTTGTAGAGCAGGGTCGCTTCGCCGGTTTTCGGATCGATGCGCTGGACGGAGCCGAACTTGTAGTCGGGATGTGGCGCCACACCCATCGACCAGCCCTCCACATAGCGGCTGCCGCCGTTGTTGCAGAGGTAGAACGCGCCGTCGGGGCCGATGGCCAGGCCGTTCGGACCGCCGCCGGCGTTGGAGAACCCGCCGACCTTGCCGTCCGGCGTGACGCGGGAGCAGCGGTTATTGCGGATCTCGGTCAGGACGATGGAGCCGTCGGCGCAGACGACAGGGCCTTCGGGAAAGCCCAGGCCCGTTGCCAGGATTTTCACCTCGTTTGCTGTCGCGTCTGCCATGGTCCGGTTCCCCCGATTGATGCGAAACGTACGGCGATAAGGAAAGCGCCGTCCGCCAGGATGGCCGGACGGCGTCGGGAGTCAAATCGCGGTGGTCGTGCTGCAACATCCAGCTGCGGCGGTTCGCGCATTCATTGGCGACACACCACCCGAAGTCCGACGTAACCCGGCTCTCCGCAGAGTGCCGGACCCATCGCGCTACGCGGTGCCCGGGAACTCACCCGGCTTCCGCTGGAAGCCGGGTGAGTGAATCGCCCTACACGCCTCTCGTCACGGCAGGCGCATCGTACTCCGCGGAAATATCCTTGCCCGTGTAGTCAGGCATGAAAGCGGTCGAGATCACGCTGACCACCGCGCAGAGCGCAATGTAGATGGCAATGGCGTAGCCGGAGTGGTACTCCGCGAACAGCGCCGTCGCGATGAGCGGCGCCGGGCCGCCGGCGATGATCGACGCAAGCTGATAGCCAAGCGACGCACCGCTGTAGCGCAGGCGCGGCGTGAACGCTTCGGCGATCAAGGCCGCCTGAGGCCCGTACATCATGTCATGCGGGATCAGCGAGAGGACGATCGCCACGAAGATCAGCCACGGTATCGCCGTAGCCAGCATG
>DATNEJ010000041.1:0-42299 GCA_035606775.1 Acetobacteraceae bacterium
ACTCACCTCACCGCGTGAACCTTCTTTTAAGACGGTTGTGGTCCTCTGTGCCTGTGCAGAGGAGGTTTAGGCGTGCCGGTCAGTCGTCTTGTCAATCGCAATGTCGTCGCCGCGCGTGGAAGAACCAGCATGCGGCTGGAGCCGGAACTCTGGGACGCATTGCTGGAAATCTGTGAGCGGGAAAGCCAGGACGTGAGCGCCCTGGTCCGCAGGGTCGAGGAAGCCGGGCACAGCGGCGGTCGCACCAGCGCGGTGCGGGTGTTCATCGTCAGCTATTTCCGCACCGCGGCCACTGAAAGCGGACACGCGGCGTCCAATCACGGGCCGACGCTGCGATCGAGGATCGGCTCGCCGGCCAGATCGGCGGCGTGACGCGCCGCCGACCCACGGGTCTCTCGCAGCGGGGGCGCAGCCGTTGGCCGCGCGAGCGGGAGGAGGCGTGTGAAACCCGGCAGTGACGCAGAAGCTCAGGCCGCGGAAGCGGCTTCCGGGTTGGGCTGGGCTGATTCGACCGCGCCTTCCTGATCGCCGGTGTACAGGTGCGGCCACCGGCGCCGCACCAGCGGCCCGTCGGCGGCATAGGCCAGGCAGGTGTTCAAAATCTTCGGCGCACCGCCCATTTTCTCGGTGACCCGCGCGTCGAACCGGTCCGTCCCAGGCTTGTCCTCGGTCCGCTCCGCCTGCATCTCCCGCCGCGCCTTGGCCGGGTTGATGGTCTGGAACGCCGTGGTGGCCATCTGCTGGAGCAGCTCCCGCAGATGCGTGCAGCCGACGGTCCCGCCAACCAGGTGATTCGCCTCCCGCAGGAAGCCCGGCCTGATCCGCAGACCCACCAGCCGGGAGAAATTGGGCGCCGCGGCCGGGCACATCCGGTACGGTGTCCGGTCGCTGACCGCTTCGGCCGCGACGATCCGCATCGTGTCATCGACCGTAAGCCGCAGCCACATGTCGTGGATTGGCTCGCCCGCCTCGATGTAGCCTCGGTCGTAATTGGTCTGCCCGAAGCTTTTGGCGTCCGTCAGATGCGCCTCAATGTCGTAAAGTTCGTCGGCGCGCCGGTAGCCGTTGATCTCGATGGTGCGCGTGTGCAGAGGCTCGCGCTCCAGGGGCGGGCTCAGCGGCATCCGGGACTCCTGTATCGTGGTGCAGTGCAACAGAAACGTATGGCATCTGCCCGCACCCAGGCAAATCGCCGTTTCGGCATGGCTGATGGCCGCGGTGAGCGTGATAAAGATGTACCAATAATGTGCTATTCCCAGGGGTGACGAAGGTGTAACGCCGGGACGCGTTGACCTCTGTCCGGGAGTTTGGCTTTTTCTGTCGTGCAACCGGGCCGGCCGCCCCTCGGGCCGCAACCATTGCTGCCCACTTCCGGCGCACGCAACGGCCCGGCCTTGAGAAGGCGCTTGGCGCATGACCGCGTTCCGATCCTACTGCCGCCGGTCGCTAGCCGACATCCAGGCGCAGGGGCGATACCGCACCTTCACGCCGCTGCAGAAGCGGGCGGACCGATTTCCGTTCTATCGCAGACCCGATGGAACCGAGGTCCTGGTCTGGTCGTCCAACGACTACCTTGCGATGGGCGGCCACCCCGTGCTCGTCGAGGCAGCCTGTGCCGCGGCGCGGGAGATGGGGGTCGGTGCCGGCGGCACGCGCAACATCAGCGGCACGAGCCCGGTGCATGACGCGCTGGAGGCCGAGCTGGCGTCGCTGCATGGGAAGGAGGCCGGCCTGATTTTCACGTCCGGCTTCGTATCCAACCAGGCCGCGCTCTCCACGATCCTCAACAGCACACCTAACGGGCCGAACCAGCCGTGGCACGTGTTTTCAGATGCCAAGAACCACGCGTCGATGATCGCCGGTATTCGCGGGTCCCGCGCGGTGCGTACCATCTTCCGCCATAATGACATGGCCCATCTGGAGGCGCTGCTGCGGGCCGCGCCGGCCGCCGCACCGAAGCTGGTCGCGTTCGAATCCGTCTATTCGATGGATGCCGACATCGCGCCGATCGGCGCGATCTGCGATGTCGCGGCACGCCACGGCGCGCTAACCTATCTGGACGAAGTGCACGCCGTCGGCATGTACGGGCCCAACGGCGGCGGCGTATCGGAGCGTGACGGTCAGGCCCATCGCGTGGATATCATAGAGGGGACCCTGGCCAAGGCGTTCGGCAGCCATGGCGGCTACATTACCGGCGATGCCGATGTCATCGACTTCATCCGCTCGACCGCTGCAGGATTCATCTTCACCACGTCGTTGCCGCCGGTGATCGCTGCCGCGGCGCTGGCGAGCGTGCGCCACGTCCGGCAAGATCACGCTCGGCGCGCGAGGCTGTTCGAGCGGGCGGACGCACTGAAGCGCCGCTTCGATGCGGCTGGCTTACCGCGGATCCACTCGGTCAGCCATATCGTGCCGCTGCATATCGGGGAGGCCGCATTATGTACCGAAGTCAGTTTGCGGCTGCTGACCGAGTTCGGCATGTACGCAACACCGATCAACTACCCGACGGTCCCGCGCGGGGAGGAAAGATTACGGTTCACACCCGGCCCGCTGCATACGGACGCAATGATGGATTCCCTGGTCGACGCGCTGATGACGATCATTCCCCGCAAGCAGTGGAACGCGGCCTGAATCCCGGCCGAACCGGTTCCGTCTTCACGCACGGCGGGTTCGTGCTTTTGTCGCGGCACCCCCGATGATCATTGAGCTTGGTCATTTTGCGCTGATCCTGGCGCTGTTTGTCGCCCTTGTGCAGGCGAGCGTGCCGCTGGCCGGCGCTGCCCGCGGTCATGTCGGCTGGATGGCCGCCGGGCGGTCCTGCGCGGTCATCCAGTTTCTGCTGATCGCGCTCGCCATGCTGGCGCTGATGCACGCCTACGTCACGTCGGACTTCTCCGTGCTGAACGTCGCGGAGAACAGTCACACGGACAAGCCGCTGCTGTACCAGATCACCGGCGTCTGGGGGAACCATGAGGGCTCGATGGTTCTCTGGGTCTTCATGCTGTCGCTTTGCGCCGCCGCCGTGGCGCTGTTCAGCAACAATCTGCCGCCAGCGCTCAGGGCGCGCGTGCTGGCAGTGCAAGGCATGATCGGCGTCGGATTCCTGCTGTTCATTCTGCTGACCTCGAACCCGTTTCTGCGCAGCTTCCCGCCGCCGCTGAACGGAAGGGGACTGAATCCGGTCTTGCAGGACCCTGGCCTCGCCTTCCATCCGCCATTTCTTTACCTCGGGTATGTCGGCTTCTCGGTCGCCTTTGCCTTCGCGGTCGCGGCGCTGATCGAAGGACGGGTCGACGCGGCATGGGCACGCTGGGTGAGGCCGTGGACGTTGGCATCGTGGTGCGCGCTCACCATCGGCATCGCCATGGGCTCCTGGTGGGCCTACTACACGCTTGGCTGGGGCGGCTGGTGGTTCTGGGACCCCGTGGAAAACGCCTCGCTGATGCCGTGGCTGGCCGGGACCGCGCTGATCCATTCCTCGATCGTCGTCGAAAAGCGCGACACCCTGAAGTCCTGGACCGTTCTGCTGGCGATCCTCACCTTCTCCTTGTCGCTGGTCGGCACGTTCCTGGTCCGGTCGGGTGTGCTCACGTCGGTGCACGCATTTGCCACCGACCCAGCACGGGGAACCTTCATCCTCCTGTTGCTGCTGGTGGCGATCGGCGGATCGTTGACTCTGTATGCGGTCCGCGCGCCTGCCTTGAAGGGCGGTGGCCTGTTCGCGCCGCTCTCGCGTGAAGGCGCGTTGCTGCTGAACAACCTGCTGCTGACCTGCGGCTGCGCCACCGTGTTCCTGGGAACGCTCTATCCGCTGTTCCTGGATGCGATGGGCGGACCCAAGCTGTCGGTCGGTTTTCCCTTCTTCAATCGCACCTTTGTGCCGCTGATGGTGCCGCTGCTGATCGCTGTCGGCGTCGGGCCGCGCCTCGCATGGAAGCGCGGCGACCTATTGGGTGCGCTGCAGCGGGTGTGGGTCGCCTATATCGCCGCTGCGGTCGTGGTGCTGGCCGTTTTCTATGCCACCCATGGCGGCCCTGTGTTGGCCGTGCTGGGATTGGGGTTGGCGGCGTGGCTGGCCGCCTCCGTGCTGTCCGAACTGGCGGAGCGGGTACGGCTGTTCCGTCTGCCCCTGGCGGAAAGCCTCCGCCGAGCGGTGCACCTGCCACGGGCCGCGTACGGCATGACCTTCGCTCATTTCGGCCTGGCTGTATCGGTCGCTGGTTTTTCCGCCTCGGCGTTCGACCAGGAATCGATCGAGGTGCTGCGGGCCGGCGGGGCGATGTCGGTGGCGGGATACGAACTTCGACTGGAGCATGTCGATCGGATCGCCGGCGCGAACTACATCGCCGATGACGCGACGATCCGCATTACCCGCAATGGCAGCCTGGTCGCTGTGGTCCATCCGGAGCGGCGTTTCTTCCCGTTGCAGCAGCAGACCACCGGCGAAACAGCAATCCGCACAAACCTGCTGGCCGACCTTTATGTGGCCCTGGGCGATACCGACAAGGCCGGCAACTGGACGGTCCGCGCGTATTGGAAGCCGCTGGTGCCCTGGATCTGGATCGGCGCTGTCATCATGGCCTTCGGCGGTGTCGTCAGCCTGAGTGACCGGCGCTGGCGTGTGGGCGCAGCCGCCCGCGCGCGGGCCATTCCACCTCCCGTGCCGGTGGCAGGCGAATAACCGTGCGGCGCGCCCTCTACCTTCTGCCGCTCCTGCTCTTCCTGGTGGTGGTGGGCTACTTCGCCCTGTCATTACGCCCCGGCTACGATCCGCAGGTGCTGCCCTCCGTCATGATCGACAAGGAGGCGCCGCCGTTTGATCTGGCGACGCTGCAGGGCAGCGGGACCGTGTCGCTGGATGCGCTCAAGGGCCACCCGGTGGTGATCAACTTCTTCGCTTCCTGGTGCGTGCCGTGCCGCATCGAGCACCCGTTGCTGATGCGGCTGGCGCAGCAGGATCACGTGCCGCTCTACGGCATCGCCTACAAAGACCCCGCCGCCGACGCCAGCCGGCTGCTTGGCCGGTTGGGCGATCCGTACCGCGGCGTGGGCCTCGACCTCGACGGCCGCGTCGGGCTCGATTTTGGCGTCTACGGCGTGCCGGAAACCTACGTCATCGACGCGACCGGTCACATCCGTAAACGCTTTGTCGGGCCGCTGACCGAAGCCGTGGTGGACCACGAACTGCTCCCGCTGCTGCGGCAGCTTGGCCGGTCATGATTTCACGGAGGCGTCGGACAAAGGCTGGATCGGCCACCAGGAAGATCTGGCTTCCGATTGTCGCGATCGGATTTCTGCTCGCAGCCCACGCCTTGGCCGTCGAACCCAGCGAGCGGTTGGCCAATCCGGCACTCGAAGCCCGCGCCCGCGCAATCAGCGCCGGCCTGCGCTGCCTGGTCTGCCAGAACGAGTCGATCGACGATTCGCAGGCGGGGCTGGCCCACGATATCCGCATGCTCGTTCGTCGGCGCCTGTCGGCGGGCGACACCGACGCGCAGACCATCCAGGCTGTCGTCGCGCGCTATGGTGATTTCGTTCTGCTGAAGCCGCCGGTGGAACCGGCGACATACCTTTTGTGGTTCGGCCCCGCAGCGTTGCTGGGCATCGGTCTGGCCGGCATCGCCGTCTGGCTGCGCCGCAGGCCCGCAACCGTCGAGGCGGCCACGCCGCTGAACCAGATGGAGCGCGAGCGGCTGGACAAGCTGATGAATGAAGGCCAGGGATGATCCTGCCGCTGCTGCTGGCCACGCTGATCTTCACCGCGGTGCTGCCGATCGTTCTGCCGATGCTGCGTGCGGTGCGGGCCGAGCCGGACCGCAGGCAGTTCGACAAGGCGGTCTACCGTGACCAGCTTGCCGAGGTGGGCCGTGATCTTGCGCGCGGCGTGCTGACCGAGGCTGAGGCCACCGGCGCACGGCTGGAGATCCAGCGGCGCCTTCTGGCCGCCGACGCGTCGCCCTCTCGCCAGCTACGCTTGAACAGGAGCCCGGTGCTGGCTGCCTGTGTCGCTCTGTTCGCGGCACTGGGTTCGCTCGGCGTCTACCTGGTGCTGGGTGCCCCAATGCTGCCGGACATGCCGTTCGCGTCTCGCGCCGCCGAGGAAGCGCGGGCCACCGGCGCCGACGACCATCGGGGGCTGCGCCAGGCAGCGGAGACCCTGGAGAAAAAGCTGAAGGCCAATCCGTCCGATCCCGATGGGTGGCTGCTCTATGCGCGTGCAACGACGGTGCTCGGACAGTGGGATACCGCGGCGGATGCCTATCGCCGCGCCATCGCCCTCGGCCGAACCGGGGCGGACGTGTATGCCGCCTACGGTGAAGCGCTCGTCATGCAGGCGCACGGCACGGTGACGCCGAATGCGGAAGAGGCGCTGAGTACCGCACTCAAGGGCGATCCGCACAATCAGCCCGCGCGCTTCTATCTGGCCCTGGCCGCCAATCAGGCGGGCGAGGGGCGGAAGGCAATCGACATGCTGCAAAGCCTGCTGGCCGATTTGCCGGACAATTCGCCGATGCGTCCCGAGATAGGCCGGCGCATCGATGCGGCAGCGGCGGAGGCCGGTATCGCGCCGCCGCCACTGGCGCGAGGGACACGCAGCACCGCGTCCGGCGCCGCAACTTCAGACCCCGCACCAGACACGGCGAACTTGGCGGCACAAATGCCGCCGGCCGATCGGCAGGCGATGATCCACGGCATGGTCGAGCGGTTGGCAACGCGCCTGCAATCGGCACCGGATGACTTCGATGGATGGATGCGGCTGGGCCGCTCCTACGCGGTGCTGGGGGAGCGGGACAAGGCGGCGGACGCTTATGAGCATGCGGCGAAGCTCAAGCCGAATGAGACCGAGCCGCCGCTGCGGGCGGCCGAAGCGCTGCTGACAGGGCTGAAGCCGAGCGTTCCGATGCCGCCGCGGGCGGTGGCGCTGCTGCACAAGGTGGAGGCGGCCTCTCCCGATCAGCCGGCGGTATTGTGGTATCTCGGGCTTTTCGCGGCACAGGAACGGCGGCGGGATACGGCGCGGCACTACTGGACGCGCCTGCTCGGGCAGTTGCCGGCCAACAGCGAGGAAGCGACGACTGTGAAGGCTGCGCTCGACGCGCTGGGCAAGTAGAGCGTGATCGATTGGGCCCGCCGGCCGGAATGCGTGGCTCGCGGTCCGCAAACGAAATCTTGCAGTGCCTGGGCGATGCAACCTGACGCTCGCGGGTACGGCCCTATCCAAAGGCAGTGCGAATACGCCGCAGCGGGGCCGTGATTCGCCAAGATGTGCTGGCACGCAGAGTTTGGATTTCCGCGCGCGCGTGTTCGGTAGCGGCCTCGGCGACGGCGCAGGCGGTCAGGGCTGCGTCAATAGCCGGCTGCCTATCGCGTAGAGCGTGTGCTTCCGCGCGGGCCATGTCGGCCTCGGCACGTGCATTGGCAGCTTCGGCACGCACCGCTGCGACGTCGGCGCGCGCGGCCCCGGCCACAGCCTCCATATGTACGTGCCGATATCGTAACGAGACGATTTCGGCCTGTGCCGCGTCGACCTCAGCCTGCAACCGGGTTCGCGCGGCCAAAGCATCCTGCAGGTTCGGCTGGATCTCGCAAACCGCGTTCCAGGCGACCCGCTCGATGACTGTGTCGACGGCGGCGCGCATCGCCGCAATCCATGCACTGCCGCCTGCCTGCATGGCACGCCACAGCGCCGCCTGCTCCGGTTCGGCGGCAGGCGTATAACGCAGGATCGGCGGCCACCACCCCGCCTTGTCCGCGATGTCGAGAAGCGTCCGCATCTCTTCTATTCCGGCAAAGCGCGAGCGCTTCCAGTCCGCACTGAAGTGCAGGTTGGTGGGCTCCCGCAGATAAGCAGCTCGTCCGCCGCCGCAGGCGATCATCCGCCGCCACAGCACCCAATCCGCCGCCGCCGGCACATTCTCCGGCCAGAAACCAGCCTGTTCCAACACACTGCGCGTATGGACGACACAGGCTGCGGGGATCGTGTTTCGTTGTTCGAGAAACTGGCGCAGTTCATCACCAAGGGTCAGGTTCGTGCAGAACGGTACGATGATGCCGTCGGTCGAAACCCATACCGGACGGCTGTAGCCCCACGCCGCCCCGTCGCGCTCAAGCAGATCACCCATCGACGCCAGATGATCGGGCAGCAGCAGATCGTCATGCGCAGCGAAAGCGATGAACCGGCCACGCGCTTCCCGCAGCGCCACATTGCGGTTCGCGTAGCCGAAATGCGGCCCCTTCGGCAGATCGAAGAACCGGATCCGCGGGTCGGCAAAGCCCGCGACCACGTCGCGCGTGTGATCCGTGCAACCGTCGGCGACCACAAGCAGCTCGAAATCCCGCTCCGACTGCGCGAGTACCGAGGCGATGGCAAATCCCAGCACATCGGCGCGGTTATGGGTGGGAAGAAGAACCGAGAAACGCGGCGCCGCAGTCATCCCCCCGTGGTCCCGGCAGGGAAACGATACGGTATCAGCGGCGTATCGAGTGGCAGGCGGTATTTGTCCGGCGATGCATGGTCATACTGGATGGTCGGGAAGTTCACGACCACCACATCGCGATCACCAATATTCCGATCGGCATGCCACACGTTTGTCGGCACGTTGACGATGCACCGGTCGCGCTCCGACAGAACGATCCGGCAGACCTCGTTGCAGGTCGGGCTGTCCGGACGCGGATCGAACAGCACAAGCTCCATCTCGCCGTGCAGCAGCGCGTAGCGATCCTCGTGACGGCGATGCAGGTTCCAGCCCTTTGCGACACCTGGCCGGATGCCGAACGTGTAGCAAAACACCAACGGATCCGGATGAAAGCCCCAACGGGGATCGAACAGTTCCGTCACGGTACCGCGGTCGTCGGTATGCGTGACAAGGCGCCGTATCGTCACGCCGTGCGTCAATCGCCGGAGGGACGCGCCATCCGGGGTAACGGTAGCTACGTCCTGGACAGCAGCGGCAAGCGTGGTTTCAAGCAAGGAGGCGGGCAGGGCAATGTCATTCATTCGCACTATCCACTCACTAAGATCGAGTCAGGAACGTCGCCACTACCGCGCCATGCGCACGCACTGCAACAGTGCATCTCATTCAGCCCGTCTGCGCTGGCGGACGCATCCGAGGCCAGACATGAGATGACGCACAATGCGCGCCGGAGACCAACACGGCTAAGGACTATACAATTGCGAAGGTGGACCGGTGTGCGACGCGTACTCTGCTAGCCGAATACCCGCTTCCCCGCCTTCCACGTTCCGAGTACCACGCCTTCCAGCGCGCGGCCGTCAAACGGTGTATTCTGCGCCTTGCCCGGCAACCGTCCAGCTTCCACCTGCCAGATCCGTTCCGGATGAAACAGGCATAGATCGGCGGGCGCGCCCCTGGCGATCCGCCCGGCTGCGATCCCCAACAGGGCGGCCGGCCGTGCCGTCAGGAGATCAATCGCCGCTTCCATGCTCAGTGCGCCGTTGTGCACCTGCGCCAACGTAACGCCCAGCAAGGTGGCGAGGCCGCAACCGCCGGCTTCAGCCAGCGCAAAAGGCAGCCGCTTGTCGTCGGCATCGCGAGGCTGATGATCCGACGCGATGGCGTCGATCGTGCCATTCGCCAGCGCCGCCACCACGGCCAGCCTGTCGGATTCCTTGCGCAGCGGCGGAGACAGCTTGGCGTAGGTACGAAAATTCCCGACGGCGGTCTCGTTCAGGTCGAAATAGGGGGGCGCCGTATCGCAGGTGATCGCGATGCCGTCATCCTTGGCGCGCCGGATCAGCGCCAGCGCTTCGGCGGTCGAAACGTGAGCGAAATGCACGGCCCCGCCGGTCAGTTGTGCCAGGCGTATGTCGCGAGCAACGAGAATTGCCTCCGCTGCCGCCGGGATGCCGGGCAGTCCGAGGCGTGTGGCCTGTGCCCCCTCCGTGACCGTGCCGCCGGCAGCGAGTGCCGGATCCTCGGGATGCTGCACGATGCGGGCACCAAAGCCGCGCGCATAAGACAGGGCGAGCCGCATCATCCGCGACGAGCCGATGGCCTTGGCACCATCGGTGAACGCCACAGCGCCCGCCTGCCGCAGCAGCCCGAGTTCCGCCAGCTCGTCGCCCCGGCAACCGCGCGTGACCGCCCCATAGGGAAGGATCGTCAGGCTGCCTGTCTCTTCGCCGCGTGTGCGCAGCAGATGCACCAGGGCCGGATCGTCGATCGCGGGCTTGGTGTCGGGCAGGGCGGCCAGGGTGGTGATGCCGCCGGCTGCCGCGGCGATCGCCGCGGAGGCGATGGTTTCGCGATATTCGTAGCCAGGTTCACCCAGCGCGGCACGCATATCGACGAGGCCGGGACACAGCATGGTGCCGTCTTCCTGCACCACGGCCGCGCCTTCCGTCCGGCTGAGGGAAGGGCCGAAATCGGCAATCAGGCCGTCACGGACAAGCAGATCGCCAACCTGATCGATCCCGCTTCCGATGATCCGCACGCCGGCAAAGAGCGTATCAGGGCTCATTCCGGCCCTGTCCCCGCGCCAGCGTGTCGAGCACCGCCATGCGGACAGCGACGCCCATCTCCACCTGTTCCTTGATCACGCTTCGATGCGGGTCGTCGGCCACCGCGCTGTCGATTTCCACGCCCCGGTTCATCGGTCCCGGGTGCATGACCAGCGCGTCCGGTTTGGCGAGTGCGAGCTTTGCGGCGTCCAGGCCCCAGAAGCGGAAATACTCGCGCGCGCTGGGAATCTGGCCGCCTGCCATGCGCTCCCGCTGAAGGCGGAGCATCATCACGATGTCCGCGCCGGCCAGGCCCGCCTCCATGTCCTGGAACACCTCCACGCCCAGGTCCTCGACCTCGGCGGGCGTCAGGGTGGGTGGCGCGATGACGCGTACCCGGCTTCCCATCGTCGTCAGCAGATGAATGTTCGACCGGGCAACGCGGGAATGCATGACATCGCCGCAGATCGCGACCGTCAGTCCCGCCAGTCGGCCCTTTCGCCGCCGGATCGTCAGCGCGTCCAGCAGCGCCTGGGTCGGGTGCTCATGGGTACCGTCCCCGGCGTTGATCACCGCGGCGTCCACCTTCTGCGCCAGCAGGTTCGGCGCGCCCGACTGCGCGTGGCGGACCACAAGCAGATCGCACTGCATGGCGTTGAGCGTGGCCGCCGTGTCCAGCAGCGTCTCCCCCTTGTTCACCGAGGATGTGGAGACCGACATGTTGATCACGTCCGCGCCCAGCCGTTTGCCTGCCAGTTCGAAGCTGGTCCGGGTGCGGGTCGAATCCTCGAAGAACAGGTTGATCAGCGTCCGCCCCCGCAGCAAATCCCGCTGCGCTCGGCCGGAACGGTTCAGGAGCACATAGCTTTCCGCAAGATCGAGCAGCGTGCCGATCTCCGGCGGATGCAGCCCTTCGATCGCCAGGAGGTGCTTCTGTCGGTAGAACACGGGTCCTCGTTGCAGGAAGCGCGCAGGTCGTCAACCGGGAACCCGCGGCAGCTTCTCGTGCCGTTCTCTCCCATTCGGGGCTTTTGTCACGAGCGTTCTTGGAGTCGCTGCAAGCGCTTTCTCTGTCAGGGCACGGGATCGAGAGCCGTCGGCTCAACCCGGCGTTGAACCGGCGGACCTACGTGCCTGCCGGCGACGCGCGCCAGAGCACGAACTTCCGACCCGGTGAGGATCAGGTCCTCACCGGGGGGGCAGTTTTGGCTCTGACCCTCTGGGCCGCTGCTCTGCCAGTGAACACGGTACCTGACCGGTAGGCCGGGCCAGCGTGCCTCGACGACGAAACTGCCGCCGGAGCGGCGGATTGCTGGAAGGTCGAGTACGCATTGGGTCTCTGGTACGTGCAGGACCTCAGCCGTGCTACGCGCGGTGCCGACCTGGCCGCGACCCGCCAAATCAAGACCCTCCCAATGTACGAGGGACTTCGGGTGTGTGCCGATGTATTCCAGCTGTCGGCCGGTCCCGATGTCGGGCCGCCAGCCGGCCGGCCGGCGTGTCGACGGGAATGAGATGATGTCACCCACTGCCGGCGGCGACGTTGGCGTGATCCGCGTCAATCCGACCAGGCCGGCGACAGTCAGCAGCGCAGCCGCGACTGCCGTGTGCAGGTGTCCGCGATACGGGCGGGTGTTCCGGCCGCGCGCCGGCATCTTGCCTCCTGGTCCGATACCAGGATCCTGATAGCGGCCACTGGTTTACGTTGGGTGAATTACCAGCGACAGGCGTGCCAACCGGAGGCGGACCCGCTTACCCTGCAACTGCTTCAATGCGGCGCAGCGCCTCCTCCCGACCCAGGGCGGCCAGGGTCGCTTCGATGCCCGGGCTGACCATGCTGCCCGTTAATGCCGCGCGGAGCGGCTGTGCCACCTGACCGAGCTTTCGGCCGGTGGCCTCGGCAAATCCCCGCAAGGCCTGTTCCAGAGCTGCTGGGGAGAAATCGGTCTTCGCCAGCGCATCTCCGAGGGCGCGCAACATCTCCCGCGCCTCCGGCACCAGAAGTGCCGTTGCCTTGGCTGCCATCGGCAGCGGCACTGTGCGGGCAAGAAATTCAGAGGAATCGGCCAGTTCCACCAGTGTTTTCGCGCGCTCCTTGAGGTGCGGCATCAATGCCCGGATGCGGCCCACGGCGTCCTCGTGCAGGGTCAGCCCTGGCCGCCCGGCAAGGCGCTCCCGCACCTCCTGCGTCAGCCGGTCATCGTCGGCCTTGCGGATATAGACCCCGTTGAGGCTGGTCAGCTTGGCATAATCCATCCGCGCCGCGCCGCGATTGACGTCGGCAATGTCGAACAGCCGGATCGCCTCGTCCCGATCGATGACCTCCAAATCGCCGTGCGACCAGCCAAGGCGCAGCAGGTAATTGCACAGGGCTTCGGGCAGGAAACCCTGTTCGCGAAATTCCAGCACCGAGACGGCCCCGTGGCGTTTCGACAGCTTCGCACCGTCGGCGCCGTGGATCAGCGGAATATGGGCGAAGTGGGGCAGCTCCCAGCCCATTGCCTGAAAGACCTGCACCTGGCGGAACGTGTTGGTCAGATGGTCGTCGCCGCGGATCACATGGGTGATGCCCATGTCGTGGTCATCGACAACCACTGCGTGGAGGTAGGTCGGCGTCCCGTCACTGCGCAGGATGATCATGTCATCGAGTTCCGCGTTGGCGACCCGCACGGTTCCCTGGACCAGGTCCTCGACCACTGTTTCCCCGTCGCGCGGCGCCTTCAGGCGGATCGCCGGCACCACCCCGGGCGGTGCCTCGGCCGGATCGCGGTCACGCCACCGCCCGTCGTAACGAGGGGAGCGCCTTTCGGCGATCGCCTTCTCCCGCATCTCGCGCAACTCCTGCGGTGTGCAGTAGCAGTTATAGGCCTGCCCGGCCGCCAGAAGCTGCCGCGCCACCTCTGCGTGACGTGCCGCGCGGCTTGACTGGAACACGGTCTCTCCGTCGCGCGACAGGCCAAGCCAATCAAGACCTTCCAGGATAACGCGCGTCGCGGCGTCGGTGCTGCGTTCGCGGTCGGTGTCCTCGATCCGCAACAGGAATTCTCCGCCGGTGTGGCGGCTGTAGAGGAAATTGAACATGGCGGTCCGCGCGCTTCCGACATGCAGCAGGCCGGTCGGGCTGGGCGCGAAGCGGGTGCGGACGGGGCGGTGATCCTGACTCATGCCGGCACCTGTAGTCTCGGCGTCCATAAGGAGTCGAGGCGTCCATAAGGAGTCGATACGTGCCCCTGTCTGTCCCGAGGATCCTGCGCGCGGTTGGGCAACATCGCGGAGGCCGGGCGGGAGCCAAGGCCGGAGACATGATTGCGATGGCGGCCCTTGTCGCGATCAACGTTGTCACCGGCCCGGCCGGTGTTCACCGGGCGTAGACACATCGCCGCTACCCTGCGCCGCATGCGCAGGATCGGCGCCGTCGCGGAGCAATGGGTGGAGCAGGAGCGCGACCGGTCCGTGCTCTGGCTGCCGGTGTTCATGGGTGCCGGTGTGCTTTTCTACTACGCACTGCGGTTCGAGCCGCCGATCTGGGCGGGCGCCGCCGTTGCTGTTCCGGCGCTCATTGCTGCGATCGGGTGCCCACGGTCGCGGCCGCCGCTGCTGCCGATCGTCGCCGCCGCCCTGGGTTTCGCTTCCGCCCAGGCGGCAACCGCGAGAGCGCTGCCCTTGGAGACCGGCCTTCCCAGGCATGCCACGACCGTTGTGGGCATCGTGCGCGCGGTCGAGGTACTCCCCGCAGGCCGGCGGATTACGCTGGAACATGTCCGACTGGATGGCGCCGAGACGACGCTGGCACGGCTCCTGCGCATTCGCTTGCGGGGAAGCGATGTCACCCCTGTCGGTACCGGCGATCTGATCAGCGTTCGCGCCTTGGTCCGGCCGCCTCCGCCGCCTGCCTATCCTGGCGCATGGGACCTTCAGCGGGACGCATTCTACGCCGGACGAGGCGGGTCCGGCTTTGCGCTTGCACCGCTGCAACGCCTGTCGCCGGGCGATCCCGGCGGGATCATGGCGTTTGTTCAGCGTCTCCGGGAAAGCATTGCCGCCCGCGTGACGGCCGCCATCCCGGGCGCGGCCGGCGCGGTGTCGGTCACCCTGCTGACCGGTTCGGCGACAGGGATTCCGGAAGCGGACCATCAGGCATTCCGCGATTCCGGGCTGGCCCACCTGCTGGCCGTCGCGGGACTGCATATCGGTATCGTCATGGGGTTCGCATTCTGGACGGCCCGCTACGGCCTCGCTTTGTCGGAGCATGCCAGCCTGTTCTGGCCGACACGGAAACTGGCGGCCGCGGCCGCGCTGGCTGTCGGCGGCGGCTACATGGTGCTGACCGGCATGCACGTGCCGATCGTCCGCAGTTTCAGTATGGCCTGCCTGTTCACGCTGGCCGTATTGGCGGGCAGGCGCGCGGTCTCGCTGCGCGGCCTGGGGCTTGCCGCGGTGGTGCTTATGACCGTCGCGCCGCAGGAGGTTCCCGGCGTGTCGTTCCAGATGAGCTTTTCGGCGGTGCTTGCGCTCATTTCCGGCTACGAGGCGCTGCGCCCCTGGCTGCGGCGCCTGTACGGCCGAAGCTGGCCCCGCAGACTCGCCTCGCACCTGGCAGCGCTGACGCTTACCAGCACCCTCGCCGGCACGGCCTCGGCACCCTACGGCGCCTACCATTTCGGCCACGTGCAGCTTTACTTTGTCGTCTCGAACATGGTTGCCGTGCCGCTTACCGCGCTCTGGGTGATGCCCGCCGGGCTGATGGCGCTGCCGCTGATGCCGTTCGGTCTGGAGCGTCTGGCGCTGGTGCCGATGGGGTGGGGGGCCACGATCATTCTCTGGGTGGCCCGCACCACCGCCGCCTGGCCGGCGGCAACGTTGCCGGTGCCGCATATGCCGGCCTGGGGTCTGGCGATCCTGTCGGTAGGACTTGCCTGGCTGGGCATCTGGCGCAGCCGGATCCGTCTTGCGGGGATTCTGGCAATTGGCGTCGGCATCGCGTCGCCCTGCCTGAACTGTCCGCCCGATCTGCTGGTCGCCGCCGACGGGCGATTGCTTGCGGCAAGAACGCCGGTGGGCATTTTCGTCCAGAAGGCCCGCGGCGGTTCGTCGTTCATTCAGGACGCCTGGACGCAATATTGGGCCGATGGTCCCGTCCACTCCATGCCGGCCAGCGGCCGTATCGCCGACGCGGGAATCGCGTGCGACGAGGGTGCGTGCCTGTTGCACCCACGCGCGCATGCGTCCGCCGCACTGCTGGTACGCGGTGCGAAGCATCCGGAAGGCTGCTCGGCCGTCTCGGTGATCGTCTCCACCGAACCGGCGCGGGGATTATGCCCACGCCCCTGGCCGAACCTGGTCGATCGTTTCACGGTATGGCGCTACGGCGCGACTGCCGTCTGGCTTGAGCCCGGTGGCGCCCGCATCCTGACGGACCGCGCCGAACGCGGACAGCGTCCGTGGGTTCAGCCATTGCCCGTTGCACATTCTCACCGGGCGCCGGCACTGCCTTTGGCCGCGACGGACGACGGCTGAGCAACCGGTTGACGGATGCCGCGTTCCCGTACCCTCACGAATCAGAGGGAGTGCCGTCGCATGTTCTTCCATCGGAAGGAGACGATCGTTCCGGTTGACGTAAAACGCCCGGATCCGAGATTTGGCCAGTTTCTGCTTGAACAATTCGGTGGCGCGACCGGGGAGTTGAGTGCCGCGCTGCAGTACTGGGTGCAGTCGTTCCACGTCACCGATGCCGGTATCCGCGACATGCTGCAGGACATCGCCATCGAGGAGTTCGGCCATCTGGAGGTGGTCGGAAAGCTGATCGAGCAGCACACGCGAAATCTTGACCAGACAGATGTATATGCAGCACCATTGTTCCGTATCCGCGGCGTCGGCCCGCATTTCGTTGATAGCCAGGGCAGCGCCTGGACGGCGTCCTATCTCAATGAAGGCGGCAACGTCGTACGGGACCTGCGGGCCGATATCGCGGCGGAAGCCGGCGCTCGCCAGACCTATGAGGCACTGATCCATGCCAGCACCGACGAGGGATCGACCCGCGCGCTGACCTATCTGCTGACGCGGGAAATCACCCACGCGCAGATGTTCATGAACGCGCTGGAGCGGATGGGTAAGCTGGACGATCCGTATTTCGGGACGATCAAGCCGGACGAGACAGTGGACCTGGCGTTCAACTTGTCGAAGGGCGAGGATCAGCGCGGGCCGTGGAACGACCCGCCGCAGTTCCGCTTCATCGACGACCCGAAGCCGCAGGGCGGCCTGCCGCCGGCGCCCGTCAACCCGGATGACGAGAAGACCCCACCGCTTGCTGCCGAGTGACGCTGCGCCGGCACGACGACCGAAGGGGCCACCCGCCCCTTCGGTTGCGACGCGTGATCGTGCCGACCTGGACGATCACGCGCTTCAAGGCTGGCGCGGGTCGTCGATCATCACGTCAAACGGGCCGACGAACTGCTGCCGTGGCACATGAGCGCCACCGGCTCGATCAACGCGACGCCCCTTAATCATATCGCCAGCGTGGCTGATCGGACGCAGAGTTTCAACTTGCCCTCCAGGCTCGTCAACGCCTCGCTTCCTGGCTGAAGTCGTCAAGCAGCAGTGCCGGGGCTGAGGTCGAACGCTTGATGTTTGCCGGCGAGGCGTGCCAAATGGACTTCGTCGGCACCGTGGCTGGGGCGTGGATTAGCGCGAAGAGGGCGGCGGAAGCGGCGACTGGAACGTTCCAAATATAGCTCATTCCACACCTGGTCTTTGCCTCGGGCTCGAACGCCGTGCAAAGGAAGGGAGGAAAACGACATGCCTCTTTATAAAGGTGGCTGTCTATGTGGGGCGGTGCGGTACACAGTTGATGCGGACCCGATACCCGGGCGAAGGCTGCTTTGTCATTGCGAGGACTGCCAGCGCCAGACTGGTTCGGCATTCGCGGCGGCCGCAGCCTTCCCGAGCGACCGCGTGGTCGTCACTGGTGATATGACGACCTTCACCATGCCGGGCGGCCAGACCGGAGAGCCGATGCACCGGCGCTTCTGCCGCCGTTGCGGGTCGTCGATGACCATCCACAAAGATGGCACCGGCCGAATGCTCATCATGGCGGGAACGCTGGACGACAAGTCGCTATTCACCCCAGAGGTGAATCTGTTCTGCGACTTCGCACCGGCCTGGGTAACGATGCCCGCCAATTGTGAGAACCACGCGCGCTACTTCAGCTAAAACCAGCTGGTGCCAAACGATAATGAGCCCGGAATGATGATCGTGTTGTGGGACAGGGCAGGTTTGCTCGGGAAAGACTGAACCTGAACCGGCTTAAGGTCGTTCTTGTCAGCGTGACACAGGGGCTGGGCGCCAGCGGTGCGCTGGAAGTACTGTAGCGTGGCCGGCAGTTACACGAAGAACGACCGCAGGTACGCGTCTTTGTCTGGCGCGGGCCGCCCATCAGCCCGGCGCGTAAGACCAGCCTGCGAAAGAGTCAGGGCTTCTGCCGGGCTGATCTTAACGTTGAGAAAACTCGCCTGACTTTCCGCCTGCCTTGTGGGTGACCCGCAAACCTTCGATGCGCATCGACCGGTCCACCGCCTTGCACATGTCGTACACGGTGAGGGCGGCGACGCTGGCAGCGGTCAACGCCTCCATCTCGACACCGGTCGGCCCGGTGGTGCGAACCGTGGCAGCGATAACGACGGCATGCGCCGCCACGTCGGCGGTAAGGTCTACCGTCGCCGCGGAGATCGGCAGTGGATGGCAAAGCGGGATCAAATCGGCGGTGCGCTTGGCCCCCATGATGCCGGCTAGGCGGGCAACGCCCAGCACGTCCCCCTTCTTGGCGGTTCCGGCCTGGATCATTGCCAGGGTTTCCGGCTGCATCACCACCCGGGCCTGAGCCGTCGCGGTGCGAAGCGTGGCGGGCTTGGCGGACACATCCACCATGGCCGCATTGCCGGCCGCATCGAAATGAGTGAACCCCTCCCTCGCCGAAGTCATAAGCCGGCACCGCCGAGCAAGGCTCTGGTGGCGGCGGTTACGTCGCCCTGCCGCATCAGGCTCTCGCCGACGAGGAAGCTGCTGGGACCGGCCGCCGAGAGGCGGCGCAGATCGCCGGTGTTGCGGATGCCACTTTCGGCCACCAGGAAGCGGTCAGGCGGGACCAGGGGCGCGAGCTCTTCTGTTACCGCAAGATCAGTCCGTAATGTCTTGAGATTACGATTATTAATACCGATAAGAGAGGTCTCCAGCCCAAGCGCCCGGTCGAGTTCTGCATGGTTGTGGACTTCGACGAGGACATCAAGGTCGAGGCCGCGCGCGACAGCCTCCAGCTCGCGCGCCTGGGTGTTCGACAGGGCGGCCATGATCAGCAGAATGCAGTCTGCCCCCATCACCCGGCTTTCGTAGACCTGCCAGGGGTCGAGGATGAAGTCCTTGCGCAGCACCGGCAGGTCCACGGCGGCGCGTGCCGCCTTCAGGTGCGCGTTGCTGCCCTGGAAGTGCCGCTCGTTGGTCAGCACGGAGAGGCACGTCGCGCCGCCCGCCTTGTAGGCGCGCGCAAGTTCGGCCGGGTCAAAATCCGGGCGGATCAGGCCGCCGGAAGGCGAGGCTTTCTTGATTTCGGCGATCAGGCCGTACCGACCGTCCGCGGCGGCGTTCTTCAGAGCCTGACCGAAGCCGCGTGGCGTGCCGGAGAGCATGGCAATCGCCTGCTTCAACGCTTCGGTGCTGCGCTCGGACTTGCGGCTCGCCACCTCGGCGCGCGTGTCCTCGCAGATGCGGGTCAGCACATCCTGGGCGGTGTCCGTGTCGTCTGCCATTCTGCCTCCTCTGATCGCCTGACTCAGCGTGCGGCGGTCTCGCGCTTCAGAGTTTCCAACGCTGCAAGGGCCGCGCCGGATACGATCGCCTGCGTGCCCAGGCGGACGCCTTCGCGTAGGTCGGCGGCACGATCGGCCACGACAAGGGCCGCGGCCGCGTTCAGCAGCACCGTGTCGCGATAGGCTCCGGGGGCGCCGCGCAGAACCTCCTGCAGGGCTGCCGCGTTGAAGCCAGCGTCGCCTCCGCGGATGGCCTCGGCCGGCGCCCGCGCCAGACCGGCATCTTCCGGAGAAACTGCGAAGCTGCGGATTGAGCCGTTGTGCAAGGCGGTCACCTGGCTCTCTCCGGCGAGCGTCAACTCATCCAGGCCCAGGCCATGGACGATCCAGGCGGACTCATGGCCCAGCGCCGCCAAAGTCTCCGCCATCGGCAAGGTCCAGTCGGGCGAGAACACCCCGGTGAGCTGGCGTTTGACCCTGGCTGGGTTAGCCAGAGGGCCGAGCAGATTGAAGATCGTGCGGGTGCCGAGCTCCACCCGCACCCCGCCGGCATGGCGCATGGAGGGATGGTGCCGGGGTGCAAACAGAAAGACGCACCCGGCGTTCCGCAGTATATCCGCCAGCCGCTCCAGCGGTGCATCGACGTCGACACCCAGGGCGGCGAGCACGTCGGCACCGCCGGTGCGCGACGACAAGGCACGATTGCCGTGCTTGGCAACCGGAACACCACAACCGGCGATGACGAAGGTGACGGCGGATGAGACGTTCAATGTGCCGGCGCCGTCTCCGCCGGTCCCGCAGACATCGATTGCGTTGGCAGGGGCGGCAATCGCAGTCATGTGCCCGCGCATGGCGCGGACGGCACCGGTGATCTCCGCCACGGTTTCCCCGCGGATTCGCATTGCCATCAGCAGCGCGCCGATCTGCGCCGGCGTGGCCTCTCCCGACATGATGATGTCGAAAGCGGTTTCCGCGTCGCCTTCCGATAGGGTCTCACCTGCCGCAAGCCGGCCGATGAAGGATTTCAGGTTGTTGGACAAGGGACTGGTACGTGGTTACGCGGCGTGTGCCGGTGAGTTGGTGCCGCGTGCGATTGCGAGAAAGTTGGCCAGTATCCTATGGCCGTGCTGGCTGGCAATGCTTTCCGGGTGGAACTGCACGCCATGGATCGGCAGCGTCCGATGGTGCATTGCCATGACCAGCCCGTCCTCGGTCCAGCCCGTGGGAACCAGCACGTCCGGCAGGGAGTCCCGCTCGACGATCAGGCTGTGATACCGGGTCGCGGTGAACGGGGAGGGGAGTCCTGCCAGGATATCCGTCCCGGCGTGGGAGATCGCGCTAGTCTTTCCGTGCATCGGCATGGGCGCCCGGGCGATCTTTCCGCCGAAGGCCTGGCCGATCGCCTGGTGGCCCAGGCACACGCCGAGGATGGGAACCGTGCCCGCGGCAGCCCTGATCAGGTCAAGGCAGATGCCGGCCTGGTCGGGCGTGCAAGGGCCGGGCGACAGCACGATGGCTTCCGGCCGGTGGTCCAGAGCGTCGCTGACGGACAGCCTGTCGTTGCGCCGCACCTCGCACTGGGCGCCAACATCACCCAGGAAGTGATACAAATTGAACGTAAAACTATCGTAGTTGTCGATCAGCAGGATCATTGGAGCAACACGATCAAAATGAACCTTGGCACCGGTGGGCGCGCATCCTTGCGCCCGCTCATAGCGGCGGTCAACGCTGGACCACGAGCGCCCCGCTCAACCCCAATCATCGCCTCGCAGCCACTGCCGCCGGTCCGGCGGCGCTATGGGCACCGAATCGGCGCTACGTGGAGGCGCGCTCGACGATCCGGAACGGCACCTTCACCCGCTCATGTCCCACGGCGGATCTGTTGGCCAGCCGCTGCAACAGGAACCCGGCCGCGATGCGCCCGGTCTCGGCGCCCTCTACATTCACCGTGGTGAACGACGGTTCGCTCGCCGCGCTCAGCTCGAAATTGCCGAAACCGCACACGGCAAGCTGTTCCGGCACCTTGATGCCATGCTGGAGTGCCTCGGTAATGGCGCCGAAGGCCAGGACGTCCGAACTGCAGTAAAGCGCGGTGCGATCCGAAAGCTGTCCCAGCAGCCCCCGCAATGCCTCTCGTCCCGCCGAAATCGTGCTCGGCGCCCGTAGAACGGACTCAGCGACGACAATACCGTCCGCCCATTGGACAGCGCCGGTGAAGCCGCGCATCCGGGTCAGCGCGCGCGGATCATCGGTGGAGATGACCGCGAACCGGTTATGGCCCTTGGCGAGGAAGAATGCGGCGACTGCTTCCCCGACCTCGGTGTGGTCGAAGCCGATAATCATGTCGATCGGACGCTCCGACACGTCCCAGATCTCCACCACCGGCACATGCGCCTCGGTGATCATCTGTTCGGCTGTCGGCGTGTGGGAGACGCCCGTGATCAGCAGCGCGTCGGGACGGCGGCTCAGGAGTGCCCGCAGGACCGATTCATCGTCGGTCTCCCCATAGCCGCTGATCGACAGCATCACCTGATACCCCGCCTGCCGCATCGCGTCGGTGAATGTCTGCGTCATGCCCGCGAACATCGGATGGGCGATGGTCGGCACGATGGCCGCAACCATGCGGGACCGTCGGGAGGACAAGCCGCCGGCAATCAGGTTCGGGACGTATCCCAAGCGATCGATCGCCGCGCGGACCCGCGCCATGGTTTCCGGCGAAACCCGGTCGGGCGTGTTGATCGCCCGGGAAACGGTCATGGGTGCCACACCGGCCGCGGCCGCGACATCGGTGATCTTGACGGGGGCACGCACGGTACGTGCCGGATCGGACACGGTGGAGACCTCCTGCGCAGCGCGAATGGTATGAACCTCTTATCGATTTCTCGCAAAAGTCGATACGCCCGTTGTCCGGCCGGGGGAATAGGCTGGAGAACAGGTCAGGGGTTCAAGCCAGGGTGGTCTCCCGGACTGACCGATGAGCGACGTTGCTTCCCACCTTGGTCCCGCGGCCATCGTCGCATCCCGGATACGCCCGGTAAGCACAGTCGGCGTCCCGCGATCCGGGTGAAATGCTCCCGCGCCACATATAGGTCGCACGTGAACAAGCACCCCCGCGGGGCTGAGTACGCGCATGCGTGGCGAATTCGCGGTTATCCTGTCCGCATGAACGCCGGGCCGCCTTCCGGCGATTGCCGTGCCAGTCAGAGCCTCCGTCGGCATCAGGCGCGTCAGATCGCGCCCCAAACCTCCCGCGCGACATCGACGCAAAGCCGCAGTTTCCCCCACTGCTCGTCTTCGGTCAGAGTGTTGCCTTCCTCGGTTGAGGCGAAGCCGCATTGCGGCGACAACGCAAGCTGCTCCAGCGGCAGGTATTTCGCCGCAGCGTCGATCCGCCGCTTCAGCCCGTCCTTGGACTCCAGCGCGCCGGTCTTGCTGGTAACCAGACCCAGCACCACGATCTTCTTGCCGCGCGGCACGAAGCGCAGCGGCTCGAAGCCACCGGCGCGCTCCGTGTCGTACTCCATGAAATAGGCGTCCGAGTTGATCTGGTTGAACAGAACCTCGGCGACCGGCTCATAGCCGCCGGACGCGACCCAGGTCGAACGGAAATTGCCGCGGCAGAGATGCATCGAGATGGCCATGCCGTTCGGCTTGCCCTCGATCGCGCGGTTCAGCATCGACGCATAGATGTCGAGCAGGTTCTCCACATGCTCCCCGCGAGCCTTCAAGGCAGCGATCTGCTCCGGATCGCACAGATACGCGATGTTGACTTCGTCAATCTGGAGATAGCGGCATCCGGCAGCGCCGAAGGCTGCCACCGCCTTGTTGTACGCCTCCCCCAGATCGGCGAAGAACGGCTCGAGCGTCGGATAGGTCGCAGGGTCGATCGCACGTCGGCCACCACGGAAATGCACGACGGACGGGGATGGTATGGTCTGCTTGGGCACCGCTTGGCGGACGTGGCTGGCAAGGAACTGGTAATGATCGACCATGACCGGCTTCGACCAGCCGATCCGGCCGTTGACCCGCAGCGCATGCGGGAGCGGAACGTTGCCCTTGAACTGGATCTTCTGTTCGGGTTCGTAGATCTCGACCCCATCGAGGCCGGAGACGAAGTCATAGTGCCAGTAGGCGCGCCGATATTCGCCGTCGGTGGCGGCGCGCAGGCCGATTTCCTCCTGCTTGGCAACCGCCGTTGCGATGGCGCGATCCTCGATGCCGGCCAGTTCCTCGCGTGACATCGTGCCGGCTTTCCAGGCCGCGCGGGCCGCCTGGAGTTCCTTGGGACGCAACAGGCTGCCGACATGGTCGGCGCGGAACGGCGGAGCGGTCCGTGGTGATTCGGACATGATCTGATCTCCTCCCGGCATTCCCCAAACAGACAATCGCGCCCCAATGCTCATCTGGCGAATCCGCCTCGCCGATTGAGCACTACGGCGCACGGACCGTGCTGCGCGGCACGACCTTAGAGCCTGTTCGGTGCGGGTGGAAGCACCGAACAGGCTCTATGTCTTTGTTGGATCGCGTGATTCACGTCTGCGGCGTGTCCGCCTCCGACGATCACGCTCTGGGTTCGATCGCGTGATTGACGTCTCCGGCAGGTCCGCCTGCGGCCTGTGCGGCGATTACGAGAGCGGCGGCTTGCCCTGGTGCGCCTTCAGCAGGTCCTGCATGTCGTTGGTATGCTCCTCCTCAACGCACAGGATGCCCTCCAGCATGACCCGCGTTGCCGGATCGTCGTCGCCGAAGAAGCGGATCAACTCCCGGTAATGATCGACCGCAATCCGTTCCGCCACCAGGTTCTCGCGGATCATGTCCACCAGGTTTTCACCCTCGGCGTACTGGGAGGCTGACCGCGTGGCCAAACCCTCCGGGTTGAAGTTCGGCTTTCCGCCCAACTGGTTGATCCGCTCCGCCACGGCCATCATGTGCTGCTGCTCTTCCTTGGCATGCTGAGCGAACTCGGTCTTGATGCCTTCGCTGGAGATGCCCGATGCGGCGACGGCGTGCATCGTATAGCGCAGGACGCAGACGATTTCCGTGGCAAGCACCGATTGCAGGATCTCGATCGCCTGCTCGACATCGCCGCCATAGGTTGCCGTGACGACACCCGTCGCCAGGTGCTGACGCGCCTGCTCGCGCAGCGTGCGGATGTCGGTCAGAAACGGTTTGCGCCGCGACTCGCCTTGGGCCGGGGATCGGCTCACATCAGCCTCCGTGTTTGCCGGTCACATCGGAACGCCTTGAAGCGAAGCGAGTGGCGCGCGATGCCGCTTGTGTGATCGGCTGTCCGGTTGGGATTGCGTGCCCGGTTGGCGGGCGGCGGCGCGTCGGTCAAAGGCTTGAGAAAACGCGCTGCCAGAACGGCGACCCGTCACGTCTGCCCGAAACGGCTTTCATTCGCGGCGGGGCAGCATAACAGCCTGTTCGGCGCTTCTCTCTGTGCCGAGCAGGCTCTAACGCCTCAGCTCAGAGCCGCTTCACCCAATCGGTAACGATGCGTACCAGCGCTTCCGGCTGCTCCGGGATCAGCGCGTGGCTGGCATCGGGGATCACGGCGATCGTGACCCGGTCCGCGCCTAGGTCGTCGCGAATCCCGTTGACCGTCGCCCGTGGGCGCCAGGGATCGCGTTCGGCCTGAACATCCAGCACTGGCGCCGATCCGGCAGTCCACCACTCGGCCTGGTTGGTCGCGGTGCTGGCAGCCCGCTGGCTCCGGCTGGCGATCGGGTGCCAGTTGCCCAGCCAGGACGACGGATCGTGCCCTGGCGCAAAGAATGCGATCTGCAGTGCGGCAAGCCGTTCGGCGTCGGGCAGCGAGGTGTCGACGCACTTCGCGAGTTGTTCCCGTAAGGCCGGATTGGCTCCCTTGGCAGCGGCCGCGGCCAGGATGACGCCGCGGACGAGGTCCGGATAGTCGGCCGCAACCGTTCTGCCGACCCATTGGCCGAAGGCGTGCCCCAATACCACGGCCGGTCGGCCGGCTTCCCGACGGATCACCTCCGCCACGTCACGCGCATAGTCGTGCAGGGTCAGGCCATCCATCGGACCCGTGCTGCCGCACATGCCCCGCGGCTGCGGCCGCAGCACATGAAACCCGGCGGCGGCAAACATCTCGGCGATTTCATCGAAATCCTCCGAGTCGCGGGATGACGAGGGCAGCAGTACCAGCGTGCCGAGCGGCGCCGACATGGCGCCGTTGCGGATCACGTCGATTGCGACGCCATCGTACCGCACGAGGCCTCGGCTGGTGGTCTCATTCATCGGACGCTTCCTCCGAAGCGCGATCGTCGCAGGCGGAATCGCCGGAGGCGTGAATCGCGCATTCAAACAAAGGGCTGGAGTCCGTTCGGTGCTTCTGTCTGCATCGAACAGACTCCAGCGCTGTCGTCCACGCCGTTCAGGCGGCGACGGATTCGACGACGGTGGGCTTGCCGTCGGAGACGGTCGTGCGATGCAGGTCGCGCACCTGGGTTTCGTCATAAGTCCGGGCACGGTGCATCGTGCAGCGGTTATCCCACATCACCAGGTCACCGACCTGCCAGTGATGGGTGTAGACGAAAGCGAGCTGGGTTGCGTGTTCGATCAGGTCCATGAGCAGCATGCGCGCTTCCGGCTCCGGCATGCCGCGGATGCGTCCGGCGTGGGAGGACAGGAACAGCGATTTGCGGCCGGACCCAGGGTGCGTGCGCACCAGGACCTGCGGCACGGGCGCCATTTTTGCGCGCTCCTCCTCCGCCCAATCGGTGAAGCCGATCTTCGCCCGCGAGAACAGTTGCGTGTGCTCGCAGATCAGGCCCTCCAGTTGGGCTTTCATCGTGGCCGGCAACGTATCCCATGCGGCGCGCATGTCCGCGAACTGGGTTTCTCCTCCCTCATTCGGAATCACTCGCGCCGACAGCAATGAGAACCGGGCAGGGATGCGTTTGAAGCTGCTGTCGGAGTGCCAAAGGCGGTTGCCGAGTGCGTTGAGCCGCCGGCGATCGTCGGGGCTGAGCACGCGGTTCTGCGTATCGAGGTTGGAGATGTCGGCCATGTGCAGGTCGAGCCGCGGCACGAAATCCTTGCGGTAGGCGCGGACCGTGGTTTCCAGCTCGCCGAAATTGCGGCTGAACGCCATCTGCTGTTCATCCGTGATGAGTTGTCCGGGGAACACCAGGACGGCATGCTTGTTGATCGCGGTTTCGATGGCTGCGACCGTGTCCCCGTCCAGCTTCTCACGCAGATCTAGGCCGGTGACTTCACCCATGAACAGCGGGTGCAACTGCCTGACAGTGATCGGCATGTCCGTTCTCTCCTTGCCGCGCCTGGCCCACGGGCTGTATCTGGCGGCAGGATAGCGGCGGAGACTGCGGAAAGGCCAGCCTCGGACCGGAAAGCCAAGTAGGCGCAACGGCCGGCGCTGCCACGAGAGAAGCTGTCTGGCCTACGACAGTGCGAGCGCGTTTCCCGGTACCGATCCTGGAGTGCTGATTTCAGCCGTGGCGAACAACGGTTCGGTGCCTCGCAGATCGGGTGCACTCCGCGGCGGGCCGAGGAGGAAACCTTGCAGGGCGCCGCACCCGTAGCTTTGCAGGTGCATCAATTGCGCCTTGGTCTCCACGCCTTCGGCCGTTACGTCCAGATGCAGCCCGCGGCTCATGGCGATGATCGCCTGGACGATCGATTCAGCCTCCGGATCCTCGCCCAGCCCCTGAACGAAGCTGCGATCGATCTTCAGCTTGTCGAACGGGAACTTGCGCAGATAGCTCAGGCTCGAATAACCGGTGCCGAAATCGTCCAGGGCAATGCGTATGCCGATCTCCTTGAGTGCGCGCAGGACCTGCAAGGCGTGCTCGGTGTTCTCGATCAGCACGCCCTCCGTGATTTCCAGTTCCAGCCGCTCCGGTGGCAGGCCGCATGTGCGCAGGATCGAGCCGATCATTGCGGCCAGGTCCTTCTGCCTGAACTGGCAAGGCGACAGGTTGACCGCGATGGTCAGTGGCCGGTCCCACGACGCGGCCTCGGCACAGGCGGTTTCCAGCACCCAGCGGCCGATCGGCACAATCAGGCTGCTTTCTTCGGCGAGAGGGATGAAGTCGGAGGGCGAGACATCGCCGCGCAGCGGATGGGTCCACCGGAGCAGCGCCTCATATCCCGTCACTTCCAGCGAGGTACCATCCCACAGGGGCTGATAGTGCAGCTCGAACTGGTTGTGTGCCAGGGCCTCGCGCAGATCATGTTCCAGCTTGCGGCGTTCCTCCAGCAGCAGGTCCATGCCGACGTCGAAATACCGCCAAGTACCACGCCCGTCCTGCTTGGCGCGGTACATCGCGAGGTCCGCGTTCTTCAGCAGGTCCTGCACGGTCGTGCCGTTATCGGGAAACAGGGCGATGCCGATGCTGGCGCCGACGACGATCTGGTGACCGTCGATATCATAGGGCAGAGCGAGTTCCGTCACGATCCGATCAGCGAACTCGGCGGCCTGTCCCGGTTCGCCGGCCATCGCCTGGATGATAGCGAATTCGTCGCCGCCCAGCCTGGCGACAGTGTCGATCTCACGGACGGTTCCCAGCAGGCGTTGCGCCACGCGAATCAGCAACTGGTCTCCCAGCGGGTGTCCCATCGTGTCGTTCACCCATTTGAACCGGTCGAGGTCGAGGCACAGCAGGGCCACACCGCTGCCCGCCCGGCTCGCCAATGCCAGCGCCTGCCGAAGCTGGATTTCGAAAAGCTGGCGATTGGCGACGCCGGTCAACGTGTCGTAATGCGCGAGGCGCTGGATCTGACGGTCCTTGGCCCTCCGTTCGGAAATGTCGCGCACCGCGATCACGCGCAGCGCATCGGACGTTTCGCCCTGCCGGTTCAGCACTTCCACCGGCAGGGAAGTGCCGTCGGCGCACACCAGCGCGCATTCCCTCTGGGGGACGGTCATGTGGACGCCGTCCGATCGCGAACCGCACAGCAGGTCTTCAACCTTTCTTCCGATCAGAGAGCCGGCCGGCGCGCCGGCGAGTGCGCACATTGCTGCGTTGACATCGGTGATCGTCCCTGCCTGCTCGATGACAATGCCTTCGAATGTCGCATCGGCGAGTTGGCGGAAACGCCGCGCCTCGGTGCCGAGCCGACGAGACAGGTGCTGATCGACGAGGAAACCGGCGAGCCCGATCAGCATGATCAGGATGCCGCTGGCAGCGGTGGCGGCAGCAAGCACGGTCCTTGGGATGCCTCCGCCCACGTGTTCGGCGCCTGTCCACGCACCGACTGAGACCGCGGTCATGCCGGTAAAATGCAGGCCGCAGACGCCTAGCCACAACAGCGCGGTGGCCATCCGCCAACGCCCTTTGGCGAGCGATGCCATCGCCAGGCAGGTGGAAAGGCCGCAGAGCAGCAGCGACGCGACGACAAAGTGCGGGTCGAAATGCAGTGTCGCCGAAAGGTGGAACGCTGCCATACCGGTGTAGTGCATCACGGCAATGCCGATGGCGATCACCATGCCGGCGACCAGGGATGCACTTCTCGACCGCGGTGCCCGCGCGTGAATCCAGAACCCCGCGCCGGATGCGATCAGGATCGGGATGGCCGACAGGATGCACAGTGACGGGCTGAACGTTGCCGCTGCCGTCAGGCTGAATCCCAGCATCGTCAGGAAATGCGTCGTCCACACGCCTGCCGCGAACGCCGTGGCGCATGTGGCGATCCAGGCGCTTCGCGCCGGGCCGGTGCTGGACGAGGCTCGATCCCCCAGCAGAACGGCCGTAATCGAGGCGAGCAGGCAGGCGAGGCCGGCCAGAATGACCATACTCGGATCGTGTTCGTGCGCGATGCAGTCAAAAACCGTGAACATCGTGATCCCACTTCCACACCTGATCGTGGCGCGGGCCAGTTAAGAAAGCCTGAATCGAGCTGCGTGTGGCGACGCGGTTCCTCTCACGGGTGCTGTCTGGTCACCGGGCGGATACGCCCGACCCCGGAAAACCATCCGCTGGGCCGTGGCCGGGTCAACCGGGTTCCACGGCAGTTCGGCGTGGCAGCGGCCATCCGGGCCGCATACCGCCGGTCAGCGGACGAAGGGGACCAACCCCCAAAGCCCGCCCGCTCGCCCATAGCGCGTAGGGGCTGACAACGGCCTGGGTGGCGCACCAGACCATCACCGCTTGCCAGGGATCGGACGGTTGTAACAGCAGTACGCCGCCGGCACTGATCAGCAGGCTGGCGATATTGGCGTAGAGCGCAGGTTGCACCTGTCCAGCCGCGACCATGGCCACGCCGGCAGGGAACATCACCGACAACAGCACCATCAACCCAACAAGCGGCAGCGCGGCCTGACCCGCCTCCGCCCAGTGTGGCCCGAGCATCAAGGACACCACCGGTCCAAGGCTCAGTGCCATGCCGGCGCAAAGCGGCAGCATGATGCAGCAGGAGCGTCGCAGCATCCGGTCCACACAGTGCAGCATGGCTCCGCGATCCTGTTGATGCCTCGCCAGCACGGGCAGCATCAACCGCCACAATGCGGTGAAGCTCAGTTCGCGCACCGTATCCACCAGGCGAAACGCGATGTGCACCTGACCCAGCGTCGCGGCACCGGCAGTGCCGCCGATCACGATGGCGAACACGCGGTAGCGGCCGATCAGGACAAGCGTGCTGGCGGTGAGCGGCAGGCCGAAGGACAGCAGTTGCCGAACCGCCTGCCAGTGCCATCGAAGGGATGGCCGCCATCCTGACAGTGCCAGCAGAATCGCTGCGCCGGCCGCCGTTGCGACGGCCTGCTGCACCACGGGTGCCCATGCACCGGCTCCCCACAGCGCGCAGCCGACGCCGGTCAACGTGCCCAGACCTTGGCCGGCGACCGTCCGCAGCGCCAAGGCGCGATAGGCGAACGCGCGCGTCACGATACCCTGCATGACGCCGGCCGCCCCGACCAGCGGGAGCGGCGCAGCCAGCACTATAGTCATCGCCACAAGCCGCGGATCGTGCAGCAGGGCTGCGAGGCCCCATCCCCCGGCGCACTGAACGACCATCGCCACGGTGCCGCTGACTGTCGAAGCCCAGAACGCGCTGGAGAGCACAGCGTCGTCCACCGTCATCCGCTGCACCAGCGGATCGGCGAACAGCGCGTTCACCGCCACCCATAACAGGACATTCAGTCCGACAGCGGCGGCACCTATACCAAGCTCCGTGGGGCCGATGATTCGCGCGACGGCAAATGACGAGACAAGCGACAGCACCGCGCCGCCGCAGGCCTCCAGGGCCGTCCAGAAGATCCTGGTATTCACGATCGGCGTCGCGCCATACCAACGGTCATAAAACATGACTGTTGGTATGAGTCGTTGTTCGGCGCGCCGCCGCCCGCCAACCCAACGCGCGGTACCAGTCAGCCCTGCGGGCTGCTGGTATCATGCCTGCGCCGGCCATGAGTGCAACGCAGGCGGGCAGCCACGCGATCCGGCTCTGATACCGATCGTGGGGTGTGGAGAGGCCGCCTGTCACCGCCGCGCTGATTGGCAGAACCAATAGTGCGGCAAGCATGAAGACAGCGGCCATAGTCCGTCGGCGCAGCGCGAACGGCAGCATCGCCAGGCAGGCCGCTACTCCACCAAGCGCCACTAGCCGGTGCAGGGTCGCAAGCCAGGGCGGAACCGACAGGACCCCGCTTTGCTGTCGCGCCGCAGCATAAGCAGCCTGTTCGGCGGCGGGGAAGTCACGCCGGATCCAGGGCGTCACTTCCCTGGGCCAGGGACCCAACCCGTCGCCGCTGGCGAACCGGGTGAGCTGTTCCCAGGTGTTGCCGATCGCCGCGCGCAGTTCGGCAACCGGATAGGTGCGCAGGGCCGATTCTATGATCGCGTCCGCATCGGCTGACACCGCCTTGTGGCCGCCGGCAAGCATCACCGGGCTATCCGCACGCCAGAGGAAATCGTCGGAGCGCGGGGGAAACCGGTTGAGATACGGGCAAAGCCGCCATCGGGCCGACGGACAATCGCGCCGCAGCACCGCCATGCCGGGTCCGTCGTAAATGACCCGTGCCAGAAGGTACATATTGCCGTAGGGGGAAACCGACAACCGGCCGAAACCGATCAGATTGACGGCGAGTAAGGCAGCAGCCGCAAGCAAAGGGGCTGCGACGGCAGGCGGCGTCCTGCCGCGAGGTTCTGTTCCGGCATCGTCTTGCCGCAGCCACCGGCGCAGCGGCAGCAGGCAGCACAGCAGCACCGTTGACAGCACCAAGCTGGATTGCTGGCAGGCGATCATGAAGGCAGCAAGAAGAACGCGGACGATCCGCGCTTTTCGCCCGATTCTATCCGGCGCGAAGGTCAGCACGCACAGCAGCAGCACCAGCAGCGGTGTGAAGATGTCCGGCATGATCTCGGACACCATCCACGGGAGCCACGATCCGACGGAAAGGACCGCCACCAGTGGCAGCAACCACCACGGCGATACGGCAGGCGCCAGCGCGCGCAAAGCCAGTGCAAGCACATCGGCGGTGATAAGCGCCTGTACAACCAGTACGGGCCAAAGCGTCAGCGTGGCGTGCAGCGGCAGCAGAAACAGGCTGTAGAAGACCGGCCGGTCCCAGCCGAGGTAATGATGGATCGCCTGGGAGAGATAGGTTCCGGTATCGGCAAACACGATCGGATAGGCATTCCAGACCGACGGCCACAGCAGCAGCGGCGCGGCAGCGAGGACAGGCAGAAAGCGCCGCTCAGCCGCCATATCCCTCCGGGTGAGCCTGCCGCCATGCGAAAGCGGTGCCCACGATCGCGTCGAGTTCGCCGAAGCTCGGCCGCCAGCCGGCCTGGCGGGCCTTGTCGGAGGATGCGACCAGCACAGCGGCGTCGCCGGCTCGGCGCGGGGCAATTCGGTAAGGCACGCGCAGGCCCGAAATGCGCTCCACCGATGCGATCACGTCCAGCACCGAATGGCCGAGGCCGTTGCCCAGGTTCCAGGTCACGCTGCCCTGTTCGAGGTGTCGCAGCGCCAGCAGATGGGCATCGGCAAGGTCGGTGACGTGCACGTAGTCGCGTATGCAGGTGCCATCCGGCGTCGGGTAGTCGTTGCCAAACACCTCCAGCGGAGGCCGCCGTCCAAGCGCGGCATCGATCACCAGCGGTACCAGGTGCGATTCCGGGCGGTGGTCCTCCCCCAGCCTGCCCGCGGGATCGGCGCCCGCCGCGTTGAAATAGCGCAGGCTCGCGCTGCGCAACCCGTGCACCTGTCCGGCCCAGAGCAAGGCACGCTCGATCATCCATTTGCTGTCGCCATAAGGCGATTGGGGATCGATCGGCGCGGTTTCCGGAATCGGCGCATCGCTCTGCACGTTGAACAGCGCGGCCGTGGAGGACAGCACGAAGCGGCCAATGCCATGCCGGACGCAGGTGTCGATCAACCGCATCCCGTTCGCGCCGTTGTCGATCAGATAGCGCAGCGGCATGCGCATGCTCTCGCCAACCTGCGACAGTGCCGCGAAATGGAAGACGGCATCCCAGCTGCCTTCATTCAGCACGGCGTCCAGCGTCCCGCCATCGGACAGATCCGCGTGAACCAGGCGCACACCCTTGGGTACCGCGGCGCGATGGCCCGTGCGCAGACTGTCCAGCACCACGACCTCATCGCCGCGATCGCGCAAAGCCGCGACGAGATGGCTGCCGACAAAGCCGGCACCGCCGGTAACGAGAAAACGTTGCGTCATCGCTGGCTAACCCCGGTAATACGGTCTGTAGCGGCGATGATACACCTCCGCATCGGCGTATCCGGATCGCACATGCGCGCGAGGGTCAACCCGGGTCAGCACCGTTCCGGCGACGGTCGCGTGAGCCTCCTCCAACAGCTCCAGCGCGTGATGCAGGACCGCACGCGGGGTGGAGCGCCACCGCACGCACAGCAAGGTGGCGTCGGCGATGGCAGCGGCGATCCGTGCCTCCGTCAGCGCCTGCACGGGCGGTGCGTCCAGCAGCACAAGGTCGTAATCCTGCCGGACGGCGGCGATCACCCGCGCCATCTTCTCCGATGTGAACAGGCCCAGCACATCGGCGGCGAAGCGGCCGGCAATGATATAGGCCATGCCCGTCAGGGCATCCTGCTGGACGACCTCCTCCAGGACGGCCTTGCCCTTCAGCACCTCGGCCAGGCCGTCCGTGCCCTCTCCCCCCAGGCGGCGCGCGAAGCTCGGCTGGCGCAGGTCGCACTCGATCGCCAGCACACGCTCACCGGCAAGCTGCGCCGATCGACCCAGGGCGAGGGCGAGGACCGATTTGCCCTCGGACGGCCGAGCGGCGGTGATGGCGACGACACGCGGTCGGCCGGTGGTCAGCCACAGGCCGGCGCGCAGGGCGCGAATCTGTTCGGCGAAGGCGGTCAGGGGCCGGCGAGCGGCATAATCGCAGATTGGCAGATGGCCGCGGGCGCGCCGGCTGATCTCCGGCAGCAGGGCAAAGCAGGGGCGCTGCGCGGCGGCGCGGGCATCCTCCCCGCTTTGCACCGTGGTGTCCGTCAGGTGCAGGGCATAGACCGTCAGCAGCCCGAGCATGACGCCGGACGCAACGGAGGCGGCCATCAGCGGAACGATGCGAGGCGAACTGGGCGATTGCGGCGGCTGCGCCGTGGATATCTCATGCGCTTCCGATGACTCGATGGCCTCCTGCTCCGCCGATTGCTGAATCCGCTCCAGTATGGCCTGCAACTGGGACCGGGCGGCCTCGGCATCGCGCAGCAGGGCGTTCAGCGGAATCTGTGCCTCCGCCGCGCGTGCCGCCTCCTGCTGTGCCTCATGCAGGTTTGCCTCGGCGTCGCCCACGCGTTCGGCCGCCGCGCGGCGTTCGGCGTCGGTGGCGGCGACGACACGGCCGATCTCCGCACTGACCGCGCGTTCGGCGCCAGCGATCTGGCGGCGCAGGCTTTGCACCTCCGGATGGTTCGGCCCCAGTTGTCCCTGTTGCGCCTGAAGTTGCGTGGCCAGGTCTTCCAGCCTGGTACGCAACTGCACGACCGATGGCGCGACAGCGGCCTGGGCCGCCGCGCCGGCCTTGCCGCGGGCCGCGTCCAGCCTGCCATCGGCGTTGGCCAGCGCGCTGCGCGCCCGCACGAGATCCTCCGTCAGATGTGTGATCTGTTCGGCGGTGACGGCGGCGTGCATGCCCTCCGATAGATGCTTATCCGCGCGGTACCGGGCGATCCTGTTTTCCTCATCCTGCACCTGCGTGCGCAGTTCCGACGCGCGCCGCTCCAGCCACGCGGTCGCACGGCTCACCGCGCGGTGCTTCGCCGCGAACTGATCCTTTACGTAGGCGTCCATCGCATTGTTGACCGCGGCCGCCGCCACCAAAGGGTCCTCGGCCGTGAACGTGACCTGGATGATGTGGGACACGGGCAGCGCCGTCGCATGCAAAGCGGATTGAACCGCGACCAGCGTGGCGCTTCGCGTCTGGTCGAGCACCGGACCGTAGACGGTGGCAGGCGGCGGAGCGGTCTCGACGCCCATCGCCTGGCGCAGCCAATTCGTGACGCGTGTGGTCAATCGGGCGGGTCGCAGCGACCCGTTGAATTCCGGATCGGCGAACAGGTTCCCCCGTTCGGCCACTTGCTGCGCGATGTGCAGGCTTTGCAGGACCTCCGCCTGGCTGGTCATCAGCGCTTCCGTGGTCGGATCCGCCTGCACGATGCTTTGCAGCTCCCGCACCTTGTAAACACTTGGCTCGTAGATCAGCGCGCCTGTCGCCGTGTAACGAGGCGTGGTCTGGCGGATGGCCACAACCGCCAGCAACGGCACCAGCATCGAGCAGGCGATCAACGGCAACTTGCGTCGCCGCAGAACCGCGAACGCGAGCCTCAGCTCCGGATTGCCGCCGCCATGGTCAGGCGCCGAAGCCGAAACGGCTGCGTAGCGGCGCGGCCCGGGATCAGGGACCGGAACCGCCCCCGCCGTTTCGGCAGGACTGTCCAGCATCGGCTGTTCTGGCCTCACGCGGGTTGCCGGGCCTCGCCGCCCGTCACGGCAGATGCCGTCCGCGACATAATGCATCCGCATGCCTTAACCATCCGCTAACGCGGACGGAATTCTTTGTCCCCGTTAACCGAACCTACAGATGCAGGCGCTATCGAGAGGGCCCGGCGCTTCTCGTCCTGCTGGAGGTTCTTCATCCATGCGCCTGATCCGTGTGCTGACGGCCGTGCTGGTGCTTGTTGCAGGCTGTGCACCGGGACACGGCCTGCCGCCGCTGCCACCGGTCGCGACGACCACTGGGTACCGCCTGGGCCCGGGTGATGTCGTGCGCATCATCACCTTCGGCGAAGAGTCGCTGACCGGGGAGTTCCGCGTGAACGACAGCGGCCGCGTCGCCCTGCCGCTGCTGGGCAGCGTGCGGGCAACGGGTCTGACACCGGCACAGCTGGAATCCGCGATCGGCGCGGCCCTGAAGCGGGCCAACCTGCTGCGCAACCCAGCCGTCTCGATCGAGGTGACGACCTATCGGCCGATCTTTGTGTTGGGCGAGGTCAATAAGCCGGGCGAGTATTCGTACCAGCCTGGTATGACATTGGTCGCTGCCGCGGCGGTCGCCGGCGGATTCACCTACCGCGCGATCCAGTCCTATGCTTCCGTGATGCGCACGGTGAACGGCGAATCGATTGAGGCGAAGGCGTCCCGGCAAAGCTTCCTGCAGCCCGGGGATGTGGTGACCATCTACGAACGGCGGTTCTGATTCGTACTATCGGACTTCTCCTAATGGCCATTCTGCTTGGTGGCGCGACCCCTGCACCGGGCCCGCTGCATATCATCGGCGGCCCGCGGACCGGCGGCTGCATCGCCGGCGCACAGCAACTGCCGGATCACGGGCCCGGCTTCATGACGATCCACCGCAACCGGAGCAGTTTCTGGGGTGCGCCGCAGACCATCGCGCATCTCGAACTGCTCGGGCACCTAGCGGCGAAGGCCGGCCTGCCCGATCTGTTGATCGAGGATATATCCCTGCCGCGCGGCGGGCCGATGGCGGGCGGCCATGTCAGCCATCAGATCGGCCTCGACGCCGACGTCGGCCTGGATCTCGATGCGCCGCGTCCGGCATCGGTAGGCGCGCGCGAAACGGTGGTGCTGGCCAGTCTTGTCCGAGCCGACCGCCGCGATATCGAGCCGGAACGATGGTCGCCGCAGGTGATCACCTTGCTGCACATCGCGGCGTCGCTACCGGATGTGGACCGGGTCCTGGTCAATCCGGCGATCAAGGCGCGGCTGTGCCGCGATGTTACAGGCGACCGGTCGTGGCTGCATCTGATTCGGCCCTGGTACGGCCATGCCGCGCATATGCATGTCAGCTTCAAATGCCCGGTGGGGCAGGCCGATTGCATCCCCGCGCCTCCGCCGCCGTCAGGCGATGGGTGCGATGCAACGCTGCAATGGTGGTTCGATCAGCTCAATGTGCCAGCGAAGCCCGGCCCACCGCCCAAGCCACGCCCGGTACCGGCGGCGTGCAAGGCAATCTTCGCTGCGGCTGCGCCGAATCCGGCGCACTGAGAGCGCGATCGGCGCAGGCGGAATTGCCGGAGCCGCCGGCAGGCCCGTTGGCGCGGGCGCTATCCGGATGCCGCCGCGATCGCCGCATTCAACGCTCTGACACCCGCCGCCGGGCCGTCCGGGTGGTTCCAGACGCAGCCGACCACGGCCAGGAAGTCCGTGCCGGCCTGCACCAGCGGGCCGCAATTCTCCGGCGTGATGCCGCCGATGGCGCAGCTCGGCAGCTCCATGAGCTCCGACCACCAGCGCAGGATTTCAGGGTCCAGGAAGTTCTTCACCTCCTTGGTCGTGGACGGAAAGAATGCCCCGAACGCGACATAGTCGGCGCTGTCCTCGCCTGCCTGCATCGCCAGATCGCGGCTGCCCTTGCAGGTGACTCCAAGAATCAGGTCCGGTCCCATCAGCCTTCGCGCCTCGCGGGCGGGCATGTCCTCCTGCCCGACATGCGCGCCGTCGCAGCCGGTGGCCTTCACGAGGTCCGCGCGGTCGTTCAGCAGGAAGGCCACGCCGCGCGATTGCGTGACGGGGCGGAGCACGTCGATGGCATGATGCCAAACGATGTCATCCGCGTCCTTCAGCCGAAGCTGGACGGCGGCAACGTCGCCGGCGTCCAGCGCCTGGGCAAGAAGGTCCCCGAACGGGGCCGGATCGAAAGCAGGCGGCGTAATCAGATAGACGCGGCAGCGATCGTGGCCGCCGCTGTCCATCACGGGCATCGGCTCAGGCCTTGTTCAAGTAGATGTCGATGATCTTGTTCAACATCTCCAGCGCCAGTTCCTTGGGGCGCTGGAACGTGTTGCGGCCGATGATGCTGCCGTTCGCGCCGCCGTCGCGGATGCCGCGCACCTCCTCATAGACGCCGTCAAGGTCCTTGGCCTCTCCGCCGGAGAAGACGACGATGCGCTTGCCGGCGAAGGCGCACTGCATCACATGCTCGACCCGCTTGGCGAGCGTCGAGCCGTCGAACTTCTCATAGCTCTTCTTGGCGGCTTCCAGGCTGACCACCGCGGTAGGCGGCTTCACCTTGATGATGTTGGCACCCATCAGCGCCGCCATCTGCGCGGCATAGGCGCAGATGTCGATGGCCGTCTCCGCTGCCTTGTCGAGGTTCGGGCCGCGCGGGTAGCTCCACACCACAACGGCCAGTCCGGATGCCTTCGCCTCGGCGGTCAGTTCGCGCAGTTCTTCCATCTGTGCGAATGCGTATTCGCTGCCGGGATAGATGGTGAAGCCGATCGCGACACAGCCAAGGCGCAGGGCGTCCTTCACGCCGGCGGTGACCGCCTGATCCTTGTTCGTGGCAAGGCTGTTGGAACTGTTCACCTTCAGAATGGTGGGGATCTGGCCCGCGAATGTATCCGCGCCCTGCGCAATCATGCCCAACGGCGCGGCATAGGCGTTCAACCCGGCCTCGATCGCCAGTTGGTAGTGATAGTGCGGATCGTAGGCCGGCGGATTCGGCGCGAAGCTGCGCGCCGGGCCATGCTCAAATCCCTGATCGACCGGAAGGATAACGACCTTGCCTGTGCCGCCCAGCTTGCCGGTGCACAGGATGCGGGCGAGGTTGGCCTTCACGCCGGGATTGTCGCCTTCGTACCAGTCGAGGATCTTCTTCACTTTTTGGGTGACACGCATCGAGGACGGTCCTTCTCCTGGGAACAGTCTGGCCGGGTATGGTCCGGTCCATGGGCCGGGTACTAGCCCAGGCTTGGGCCTGTGTCACCCGCGCCGGGGTCATTCGCGGAGATTCGTCCCAGCAACCAATCGTCAAGCCGGCGCATTGCGCCACGCGCGGCAAGGTCGAGTGCCGGTGGTGCCGCACGCAGAGCGAAGCCACCCTGACGTGCCGCGATCGCCGCCACCGCGTCCCAGCCAGGCGCGGAGGGCCACAGCACGAGGCGGCAAAGGCCGATGCGCAGCGCGGCCATCGCCTCACCCGATCCATCGGCGCAGTCCAAGATGTCGGTATGATCGGCCGCCGGGAACGCGCCGGCGGCGCGTGCCACCAGTTCCCGCCACCACAGGCAGCCGGCGTAAAGCGCGGCGCCGGGGGGCGACAGCAAGGCGACCGGCGCGCCGGCCGCCAGCGCTGCCCGCGCATCCGCCAGCCCATGCACAATCACGGCGGGTCGTACAACCATGCTTGACGTTCAAACTGTTGACCGGGTTCAGTTCAAGCGGCATCAGCAGCATGACTGGGCAGAGGCGGCAATGGCGGACGAAACCGACGACCCGGAGGCGGCGGCGGAACGCCTTGAGGCCGCACTTGAACGAATCGCTCAATTGGCGGCCCACTTGCCGCCCGCGCCACCGACCGCGGCCGCGGCGGAGAACGAGGCGAGTGTTCCGGCGGTCGAACTCGTCGCGCGGCTGGACAGATTGATCGACCGGCTGCGCATCGCCCTGGGCGGCGGCAAGCCGGGTTAGAGCGTGATCGTCGGAGGCGGAATCGCCGAAGACGTGAATCACGCTCTCGAACGGAGAGCGTGATCGTCGGAGGCGGAATCGCCGAAGACGTGAATCACGCTCTCGAACGGAGAGCGTGATCGCTTGAGGCAGAGTGCCAGAAAGTGTGAATCGCGTTCTCGAACATAGACATGGAGCATGATCGCTTCGTCTATCGGAAGCGCGGATGCTCTAACCAGGAAGGGGTTTCAGCGATGGCGCAGGTGACGCTTCGCATCAACGGCTATGCCTACACGGTCGGCTGCAAGGACGGCGAGGAGCAGCACCTCCAGAACATGGCGGCCGAGGTCGAACGTCGGATCGAAGGGGTAAAGGCCGCGGCGGGCCAAAGCGGCGAATCGCGCATGCTGGTGATGGCCGCCCTGCTGATGGCCGACGACATCTACGAACTGCGCCAGCGCCTGGCCGGCGCCGAATCCGCTCGCTCCCCCTCGCCGGACCCGAAGCTGGGGCGCAAGCTGAGCCGGATGGCGCGGCGGGCGGAGGAGATTGCAGCGGGGCTGGAGCATCCCTAAGTTCTTCGGGCGGAGCTGCCCGGTGCGTCAGGCAATTCATCCCCGGGGCCAGTAAGCATCTCCCTCGGGAGCTGGCTCTGCCGGGATCCTGGTCTCGGTATCTGGCGCCCACCTGCACACGCAGGCCTTGGGAGGATGAGACGCCAACGGCCATGGCGGCTCCGCACTTCATCACATCACTGAAACCACGGTTGTACGCCCGGCGGTGTGACGCGGCTTCTGGCGACGTCTGCCCTGTGAAAGGTGGACGCGGTCGCGGTTGACCCCTACGACGCGGTTGGGATGGGGCCATGCTTTCGGCCCCCATCCGGCGGTTCGGGGGCTGTTTCGATGCGGATCTTGTTTCTGGGCGATTTGGTGGGCCGTTCGGGCCGGGAGGCCGCGGGTGCGGCGCTGCCCGGCTTGCGGGCGAAGTTGCGCGCCGATCTGACGGTGGTGAACGCGGAAAACGCCTCCCACGGGTTCGGCCTCGCCCCCGAGATGGCCAAGGCGCTGTTCGAGGCGGGCGCCGACGTGCTCACCCTTGGCAACCACGCCTGGGACCGCAAGGAGATCATTCCTTATATCGCCGAGACACCCCGGCTGATCCGCGCTCTGAATTACCCCCCGGGCACGCCGGGCGGCGGGTCCGTGGTGGTGGAGGTGCCCGGGGGCCGGCGGGCGCTCGTCTTGCAGGCCATGGGGCGGCTGTTCATGGACCCGCTGGACTGTCCGTTCCGGGGCACGGCGGATCTGCTGGCGCGTCACCGGCTCGGCGGCACGGTGCAGGCCATCGTCGCCGATTTCCATGCTGAGGCGAGCAGCGAGAAAATGGCCTATGCCCACGTCTTCGACGGCCAGATGTCGCTGGTGATCGGCACCCATACCCACTGTCCATCGGCGGACGCACAGGTGCTGCCGGGCGGCACGGCGTTTCAGTCCGACGCCGGCATGTGCGGCGACTATGACAGCGTGATCGGCATGGCGAAAAGCGGTGCCGCCTTGCGGTTCTGGCGCAAGATGCCGGGTGAGAAGCTGGGGCCGGCGGAGGGGGAGGCGACGGTCTGCGGCGTGTTTGTCGAGACGGACGACACCACCGGGCTGGCGCGCCGGATCGAACCGATCCGGCTGGGCGGCCGGCTGGCAGCGGCGATGCCTGAGAGCTGAATCGTCCACGGGGCCGATCGTCACATCCGTAACGCTTCAGCCGTTTGCGGCGGGCAACGGGCATGGTGAAGTTCGTAAAAGAGCTTCGCCAGTCGATTAGCGGTGACTGCATAGCTGTTGTTCTTCTCGACGAATGCCCGCGCCGCGGCACCCAATCGCTGACGGAGCAGATCGTCGTTCCACAGCCGCTCTATCGCTCGGCGCATGGCAGCATCATCGCCGCAAGGGACAACAAGTGCGGTGACATCCGGCTCCACCGCGCCTCGTATGCCTGGCGAATCACTGACGATGACCGCCTTTCCCATGGCCATGGCCTCAAGGAGACTCGAGATACCGCTCGCGTGGACACTGGCGGCAAGCGGCACGACAACGAATCGCGCCTCCGCGTACAATTGCCGCAGTTCCCGCCAACGTAGTCGACCTCGAATGACGGCAATGCGCCGATCAGTCTCGGCGCTTCGTGGGATCGCCTTGGTCTTGGCGACCAGCCAGATTTTCAGATCGCCCATGGCGCGGACCAGCGTATCGTAATCGCGTCCCACGTCATCGCCGACCGTGAGCATCGGCCCGCCGGACACGAACGGCCCCGGTTGGAAAAACCTTGTGTCGACGTGCAAGGGGACGACCGATATCGGTGCCTTGCACGGCCATTGCTGACGAATATGGTCGATATGATTGGCGGTCAGGACGGCGATCGCGTCAGCTCGCGGAAGGACAATGTTTAAAATTCGCTGCCGGAGCTGCCAACCGGCTGCAAAGGCGACATCCGTCAGGACTACCGGCACCCGAAAGAGAAAAATTCTTCTGAGCAACAAAAGCAGGAGCGCCGGTGACTCGGTAATCGTAAACACGGCGTCGAAACGCCGTCCGGCGACCAGGACGTAAAGCGCGCGCACGACATCGATACCGCACAGCAGGGAGTGCTTGCCGGCAAACGGGTTCCATGGCCAGCGGGACGGATTCAGCAAATAAAAATCCAATCCGCTGTCCGACAGGTCTGTAAAGAGTTGTTCGAACGCGGGCGTGTCGCCGGGCGCGTTGTCTCCGGCTTCCGCCGCCCACTTCAATGGAGGCAGCACAAGAACCCTGAGGGGGCGTTCATCGCTGCGTGATACGTGCTCTCGCCGTTCGAGACCAAGAAGTCGGGGGGCTGAAATGATCGGGACCATTCGGGCGGGTACTGCTGCAAAAGGAATGAAAACGCCTCTGGACCATTATCAGAATGATATGGGGCTGCAATAGTCGATCACAAGGCGTTGGCCCGAACCGAATCACTGGTTCCTGCCGGCCGGTGGGGCTGGCGGATGTTATACCCCGACCGGCACAATCCGCACGCTGTGTGTGCGTGCCTCTGCTGTCGCACTCACCACAGGCCGCCAACTGAATGTGACCGACAGTCCTGCCGGCAGCCCGGCTGTCGGCAACTCCGC
>DATNEJ010000045.1:0-28761 GCA_035606775.1 Acetobacteraceae bacterium
ACCAGTTGCCGCCCGATCGAGTACAGCGGATTGAGCGTGGTCAGCGGGTCCTGGAAGATCATGCCGATGCGCCGGCCGCGAATGCGCCGCATGCGCTCGGGCGGCAGGTTGTCGATGCGCTGGTCCTGCAGGCTTACCTGCCCGGCGACGATCCGGCCGGGCGGTTCCAGAAGCCCCACGATCGCCGCGCCCGTCAGCGATTTTCCCGCCCCCGATTCGCCGACCACGCCCAGCACCTCGCCCGCGCCGATGGTGAAGGACACATCGTCAAGCGCGCGCAGCAGGCCGCGCCGCGTGGGAAACTCCACGGTCAGTCCCTGAACGTCGAGCAACGGCATCAGCGCAGCCTCGGGTTCAGCGCGTCGCGCAGCCAGTCGCCCAGCAGGTTGATCGCCAGCACCATGAGCACCAGCGCGATGCCCGGGAAGATCGTCACCCACCACTCGCCGGAGAACAGGAAATCGTTGCCGAATCGAATAAGTGTCCCCAGCGAAGGCTGGGTCGGCGGCAAACCCACGCCCAGGAAGGACAGTGTCGCCTCGGCCAGGATCGCCAGGCCAAGGCCCAGCGTGCCGATCACCAACACCGGGCCGATCACGTTGGGCATGACGTGGCTCAGCATGATGCGCCAGGACGGCACGCCGATGACGCGGGCGGCCATGACGTAGTCCTTGTTCCGCTCCACCAGGGTCGAGCCGCGCACGGTGCGCGCGAACCCGGGCCACAGGCTGATGCCGATGGCAAACACCATCACGTCGATCTGCAGCACGTCGTGCATGGTTTTCGGCAGCGCCGCGCTGATGACCCCGTCCACCAGCAGCGCCGTCAGGATCGCCGGAAACGTCAGTTGCACGTCGGCAATGCGCATCAGCACGGCATCCGTCGCCCCGCCCGCATAGCCGGCCAGCAGGCCGATGCCGACGCCGATCACGATGGCGAACAACACGGAGGAAAACCCGACCAGCAGGCTGATCCGCATGCCGTACATGATCGCCGACAGCACATCCCGCCCCTGGTTGTCGGTGCCCAGCACATTCGACCAGTCGGCATCCGGCATGCCGATCGGCGGCTTGAAGCTGTCCAGCAGCGAAAGGCTGGCAAGGTCCATCGGGTTGTGCGGCGCGAGCCAGGGCGCGAACACGGCGGCGACGATCAGGACCAGCGCGATGACCGCCGAGATGACGGCAAGCGGGGAACGGCGGAAGCTATAAATCAGGTCGCTGTCCCAGGCGCGGTACAGCCGGCCGCGTCTTGCTGCTCGGCTCATCTGCGCCCCGCTCATCGGCGCCCCATTCATCGGCGACCTATCCTCAGCCGCGGATCGACGGCGTAATACAGCAGGTCAACGATCAGATTGATCACCACGAACAGCAGCGCGATCAGCAGCAAATAGGCCGACATCACGGGTATGTCCGCGACCGCCACGGACTGCACCAGCAGCAGCCCCATACCGGGCCACTGAAACACCGTCTCGGTGACCAGAGAGAACGCGACGAGGCCGCCGAACTGCAGGCCGATGATGGTGATGACCGGCACCAGTGTGTTCTTCAGCGCGTGGCCGAAATTGATCGTCCGGCTGGTCAGCCCGCGCGCGCGTGCGAACTTGATGTAGTCGGTGCGCAGCACTTCCAGCATCTCCGCGCGCACCAGCCGCATGATCAGGGTCAACTGGAACATGGCCAGGGTGATCGCCGGCAGGATCAGGCAGCGGATGCCGGCCCACGTGGTGAAGCCGGTGGTCCACCAGGCACCCAGATGCACCACCGGTCCGCGTCCGAAGCTCGGCAGCCAGCCCAGCATCACCGCAAACACCAGGATCAGCAGGATGCCAAGCAGAAAGGTCGGCAGGGAGACTCCGATCAGGCTGACGATCATGAACAGGCGCGACAGCCACGAGTCGCGATAGATGCCGGTATAGACGCCCATCGGCACACCCACGACGAAGGCCAGGATGCTCGCGGTGCCCGCAAGCTCCAACGTGGCCGGCAGACGCTCGCGGATCAGCCCCGCCACCGGCTGCGCCAAGCGGTAGCTGATGCCGAAGTCGCCGTGCAGGGCGGTCCACAGATAGCGGCCGTATTGCACGATGAACGGCTGATCCAGGCCAAGCTGATGCACCAGCGCCAGCCGCTGCTGCTCGGTGTAGTCCTGGCCGAGGATGATGGTCACCGGATCGCCGACATAGGCGAACAGTGCGAAGGAAATGAGTCCGACGATCAACAGGACGGGGATGGCCTGCAGGATTCGGGACACGATGAAGGAGAACATGGAGCGTCAGTTTATTCCCTGTCCCTGGGCCCTGCCAGTGGCAGATCGATCCGGTCCGGCTCCGGAATCCGCGCCGGCGGCAGGGTGGGATGCTCGTCCGGCCGGTGGCCGCCGACAGGGACCGGCGCGCAGTCGATGCCCCACTCGTTCATCAGCGTGTAGCCGATCCCCAGCAGGACCGGGCCGAGGAAAATGCCCGGCAGCCCGAAGGCGAGCGCGCCGCCAAGGACACCCAGCACGGTCAGTACGAAGGGAAGCTGGGCGCCGCGGGAGATGAACCAGGGGCGGATGACGCTGTCCGCGCCGGAGACGGCAACGACGCCGTAGATGCCGAGGAAGATCCCCCATCCCAGATGCCCGCTCCCCATCAGCCAGAGGGCAGCGGGGATCCAGACCACCGGCGCGCCGATCGGCAGCACCGACAGGAAGCCGGCCAGGGTGCCGAGCAGCACGGGCCGCGGGACGCCGCAGAGCCAGAGACCGAAGGCGGTGAGGAAACCCTGCACGATCGCCGTGCCAAGGATGCCGTAGACCACACCGCGGACCGTGGCGCCGGTGACCAGGATCAGCCGGTCGGCGCGTCCGCCGGCGATCCGCACCAGCATCTGCCGCGCGCGCAGCGCGATCGGCTCGCCATACACATAGAAGAAGAACGCCACGAACAGCGCGAGCAGGAACATCAGCACGCCGTTGGCGATGCCGAGGAGCAGGCCGAGGCTGCCTTCGAGAACGATGCCGAAATAGGGGCGCAGCGCCTCCAGCATCTCGCTGACATCCGCCGCCCAGCGGTTCCAGAGACTCCCGACGGTCGGCCCCACCAGCGGGATGTCGAAGACCCAGGTGGGCGAGCCGGGCAGGCCGGCGCGCAGGGTCGCCTCGATGGCGTGGCGCAGCCGCATCACGTCGTCCGCGCTGCTGGGTGCGGCGACGGCGATGGGCAGCACCAGCACCACGGCGGTCAGCAGCACCATGAGACCGGCCGCGGCGCCATGCGGCAGGCGGAGATGCAGGCGCAGCCACTCGCAGACCGGCCAGGTGGTGTAGACCAGGATCGCCGCCCAGAGCAGGGCAGAGAAGAACGGGTACAGCACAAGGATGCAGCCGACGGCCACGGCGCCCAGCAGCAGCCCCATCAGCACGCGTTCGGCAGTCATTGCCCTGGCGATCCCCCTGTTCGGCCGCGTTCGGCAGCCTTCGTTCAAGGCAGGTGCAGTTCAGGCTTTGGTCGGTGCGGGATGGCTGGCGCCTCGGGTTGCAACGGCGGGCGATACTAGCGCGTGACCGCTTCGAGTCGAACCGACCGCAGAATGCACGTCACGCCCTCCCGCCTGCGGCCTCGGATGATCGCATGTCGTCTTCACCGGGCGATCGCACTCTGGTCAAGCCGGGGGGCCGCTTGTAGCCTTCGGCTGCACCTCAGGGGAGGGTTCGCCGTGCCACGCTTCGCCGCCAACCTGTCGATGATGTTCAATGAGGTCCCGTTCCTGGACCGCTTTGCCGCGGCGCGCAGGGCCGGGTTCGAAGGCGTGGAATTCCTCTTTCCCTATGAGCATCCGGCGGCCGAGATCCGCACCCGCCTTGCCGGCGAAGGCCTGACGCAGGCGCTGTTTAACATGCCGCCGGGCAACTGGGCCGGCGGGGAGCGCGGGATCGCCAGCCTGCCGGGGCGGCAAGCCGAATTCCGTGAAGGCGTGAACCGGGCGCTCGACTACGCGGCCGCGCTGGATTGCCGGCTGGTCCACTGCATGGCCGGCATCGTTCCCCCGGACGTTTCCCCAACCACCGCCGCGGCGACCTACGCCGTCAATCTCGCGTGGGCTACGGAGCAGGCGCATCCGGCCGGAGTCCGGGTGGTGATCGAGCCGATCAACCATCGCGACATGCCGGGCTATTACCTCAATACCCAGGCGCAGGGCGCTGCCATCGTCGATGCCATCGGCCGCGACCGGCTGGGCCTGCAATTTGACGTCTATCACGTGCAGATCACCGAGGGCGACATCACCAAGCGCATGGAGCAGTTCATGCCGGTGATCGCGCACATGCAGATCGCCGATGTTCCCGCCCGCAACGAACCCGGAACCGGTGAGATCGGCTGGCGCTACGTGTTCCGCCGGATGGACGAGCTCGGCTACCAGGGTTGGGTCGGCTGCGAATACCGCCCCGCCGGCGACACCGTGGCCGGCCTGGGCTGGCGCCAGGTATTCGGCACCTGATGCCAGGCGGCGGCCGCGTCGCCCCTTCCAACGCTTCCGCCGGCCGGCACCGTGCACCGGGTTGGCCGACGGCGGCATGCCGGACAGAGACGCATACCCGACCCGGCGCCCCGACCGGACCGAGGCCCGCAACAACAGGAGACGCGTGAAAATGAAGATCGGCTTTATCGGCCTCGGCATCATGGGCCGCCCCATGGCCCTCAACCTCAAGAAGGCCGGTCACGATCTGATCGTCCCGGAACGCAAGAGCCTGGCCGCGGACATCCGCTCTGCCGCCGAGGTGGTCGCGGATGCCAAGGCCGTCGCCTCCAAGGCCGAGGTCGTGATCCTTATGGTGCCCGACACGCCGGACGTGGAAACCGTCCTGTTCGGCGCCAACGGCGCAGCGGAGGGGCTGCGCAAGGGCAGCCTGCTGATCGATATGTCCTCGATCAGCCCGATCGCCACCAAGGACTTCGCCCGGCGGGTTAACGAGAAGGGCTGCGACTACCTGGATGCGCCGGTCTCCGGCGGTGAGGTCGGCGCGCAGCAGGCCAGCCTGACGATCATGGTCGGCGGCCCCGACGCCGCGTTCGCCCGCGCCAAGCCACTGTTCGAGCTGATGGGCAAGAATATCACCCATGTCGGCTCGGAGAACGGCGCCGGCCAGACCTGCAAGGTCGCCAACCAGATCATCGTCGCCCTGAACATCCAGGCTGTATCGGAGGCGCTGGTCTTCGCCGCGAAGGCCGGCGCGGACCCCGCCAAGGTCCGCCAGGCCCTGATGGGCGGCTTCGCGTCGTCGCGCATCCTGGAGGTGCACGCCGAACGGATGCTGAAGGGCACCTTCAACCCCGGCTTCCGCATCCGCCTGCACGAAAAAGACCTCAACCTCGCCCTGTCGGCGGCGAAGGAACTGGACCTGTCGCTCCCCAACACCGCCATGGCGCAGCAGATGTTCGCGTCCTGCGCCGCGCACGGGGGTGCCGACCTGGATCACTCGGCCCTCGTCCTGGCCATCGAGGCGATGGGCAACCATTCGCTGCGGCCAAAAAAGTAGGGCCGGCATAGGTTCAATCGGGCCGGCGGATTCAATCGGACCGAGCGCAACGAGTCGCACGGAATGAAAGGGGGTTGAATTTCCGAGCGACAGTGCCATAAGCTTTACCTCATTCCTCGATTCTGAGACGATCCGACTCAGAATTTGTTAGCGGGGCGGGCCAGATCGTGGCCAGGGTCGGGCCCTGGCCCGGTCTCACTGGGGAAAGGCCGAATATGTCGATGCGATTCACCGAGATCGGCCAGCAGTTGCGAGCCTATCGGCTCGAATCAGGGTTGCGCGCGGAAGAGATCGCGGCGCGCCTCGGCGTCTCTCGTGCGGCGCTCTACCGCTACGAGAAGGGCGAGGTCATCAAGCTCGACACCATCAAGCGCCTTGCCGAACTGCTAAAGATTTCGCCTCTGTCGCTCCTGGGGATCGGCGTCGAATATTACAATCGCCCGATCGGCTATTTCGAACGCGTCCGCCAGATGGAGGAGACCGCCGACCAGATCCTCCAGCTCTTCGGCCCGATCTGCTACCTCACCACATCCGATGCCTACGATTCCGCGCTGGCCGAAGCCTTCGATGAGGCCGCGGATCAGGCCGGCAGCGAACGTGTGGCCATGCGCAGCATGGCGGAGCAGGTGCTTGGCATTCTCGCCGCGCGCAAACGGATGTACGCCATGCGCCGCCCCGGCATCATCGCCATGGTGTCGCTGACCTCGGTTCACCGGCTGCTGGAGACCGGCATCGCCGGCGGCATTCACGTCTCCGACCGCGTCCGCCGGGTCTGCCGCGACGTCGCCATCACCGAGATCGAGAACATGGCGACGATGATGGAGACAGAGCCGATGGGCCTGCAGTTCGGCCTGCTCGTCAGCGCCGAACCGAGTTCCGCGTTCAAGATCCTGCGCTCGCGCGATCGGGTCACGTTGGCGATGAACCCGTTCCGTCCGGACACCCACCCCAGTTCGCATACCGGCGTCGCCATGATCACCGGTGCCGACGAAGCCATCGCCGCGCATCAGCGCGTGGCCGAGGCTAGCTGGCGCGAAGCGGTCAAGGGTCCGGCGGGCGCGCAGCGGCTGCGACAGTTGCTCAGCATCACCGCGCCGGTGTCCTGACCGGCAGCAACGGCAGCAGCAGCAGAACCAGCGCGGTCACCAGCGCCGACACCACGATCAGCGGCGCAAGACGTCCGGCGAACATGTGCTCATACAGTGCTGAGCCGATCATATCGGACACCGGCGTGGCCAGGTTGATCACCGACATCAGCGCCGCGAACGCGAACCCCTCGCTGCCGGCCGGGCAGTGCTCCGCCGCGAGCGTCAGGGTCGCGACATTCGCCACCATGCCGGCAAGGCCCGCGACGAAGTAGATCGCCACCGCGCTGACCGGATCGTTCAGGCCGAGGTAGGCCAGGGTGCTCGCGGCGCCGAACAGGATGCTGAGCCGAAGCAAAGGCGCGGTATCCAGGCGGGAGAGCAGCGGACGGTACAGCAGGCCGCCCGCGATCCAGCCGGCCGCGTTGCAGGAGGCAAGCGCGCCGATCAGCCCTTGGGAAAAGCCCAGCCGGTCGGTCATGTGGTAGTAGAGCGCGGTGCCGAGCCCTGGACTGAAATAGTAGCAGAACAGGAATCCGGCGATGATCCACAGGGTGCGGGAACGCAGCGCTGCCAGCAGTGCGGCGAGCCGCGCCTTTGCCTGCGGGCCGGCGCCGGTGCGGGTTTCCTGCACCAGCGGCAGACACAGCAGCGCGACGACCGGGGCAAAGGCGGCGATCCACGCAGCCGCATGCAAGGCGCCCGCGGGCGGCAGCCACTCGATCAGCAAACCACCCAGCAGGGTTGCCGCCACCAGCGACACGTTGAACCACAGCCATTGCTGATTGACGAAGGCCGCGCTGACGCGGTGGCGCTGGCCATTCTCGACCAGCAGCGCGCCGCACAGCGTGCTCGCAATGGCCATGGCGACAGACGTGACAACCAGGGCCGCGATCAGCCAGGGCGGCGACACCTCCTGCGCCACCCATGCAAAGCCGGCAATCGCCGCAATGTCGGCGAACAGCAGGTAGCTGCGCCGCCGGTAGCCGAACAGCGGCACGAAGTCCGACACGATGCCGTAAAGCGGCTTCAGCATCCACGGCACGTCGAGCACCGCGAGCCCGGCACTCACTTCGACCGGAGTCCAACCCTGGGACTCCTTCAGGAAATGCGTCAGCGGCTGCCACACGACGCCGACTTTTGCCTGGCCGATCCCCTCCACGACGTAGACCACCGCGAAAAACCACATCAGCCGGCGGACGGCCGGATCGGACATCAGGCCGGACCGAAGGACGGCGCGCGGCGTTGCCCCGATCGGCCGCCTGGGCGACGATGCGGCTCATCGAGGAGAACGGCGCACATGGCCTGGCGGATCGGCATCGACATCGGCGGCACCTTTACCGATGTGGCACTGGTGGAGGAAGCCACGGGACGCATCGGGATCGCCAAGGTGCTGACCACGCCAGCCGATTTCGGCCGCGGCGTCATCGACGGCATCCGCAGGGGCCTGGATGAGCATCGGGTGAACCCCTCGGACGTGGCCCTGCTGTCGCACGCGACAACCGTCGTGACAAACGCCTTGCTGGAGAAGAAGGGCGCGCGCGCCGGCTTCGTGGCCACGCGCGGGTTCCGCGACATACTGGAACTGCGCCGCTCCTCCCGGCCCGATCTGTACGACCTGTTCCAGGACGGCCCGAGCGTCCTGGTTCCGCGCCGGCATCGCTTTGAGATCACCGAGCGGATCGACGCGCAGGGAGGCGTCGTCACCCCGCTGGCCGAGGACGAGCTGCCGGCGCTGATAGAAGCCATCCGTGCGGCCGATCTGCAAACGGTCGCGGTCTCATTCCTATTCTCGTTCCTGAACGATACCCACGAACGGCGCGTGGGCGAAGCACTGCGCGCTGCCCTCCCCGGCGTCAGCGTCTTCCTGTCCTGCGAAGTGCTGCCGGAGATCAGGGAATTCGAGCGCGCCAGTACGACTGCCGTGTGCGCCTATGTCGGGCCGATGCTGGCCGGCTACCTGGACCGCCTCTCCGGCGCCACCGGCGCGCTAGGCCTGCCGCCGCTGCACGTCATGGGCTCGTCTGGTGGTGTCTTTGACATCAAGGAAGGCCTGCGCATGCCGGCGATGGCGGTGGAGTCGGGCCCGGCCGCCGGTGTCATCGCCGCCGCCCTGGCAGGCCGCCAACTCGAACGCCCCAACCTGATCTCCTTCGACATGGGTGGCACCACCGCCAAGGCGAGCGTCATCGTGGATGGCGAGATCGCGGTGACGGCGGAGTACGAGGTCGGTGGCAGCGCCAACGCGAAGCGCTGGATGCACGGGACCGGCCATCCGATCCGCGTGCCGGTGATCGATCTCGCGGAAGTCAGCGCGGGCGGCGGCTCCATCGCCTGGGTCGATCCGGGCGGGGCGCTGAAGGTCGGGCCGCACAGTGCCGGCGCCGATCCGGGACCGGCTGCCTATGACGCGGGCGGCACGCGCGCGACGGTGACCGACGCCGACGTGGTACTGGGGTGGCTGGACCGGGACGCGCTGCTGGACGGGGCGCTGCGGATCGACCTGGCTGCGGCGGAGCAGGCGATCGGCCGGGATGTCGCCGCGCCTTTCGGGCTGAGCGTGCCGGAAGCCGCCGCGCGGATCGTCGCCGTGGTGAACAGCAACATGGCGCAGGCGCTGCGCATCGTGTCGGTGGAGCGCGGCCACGATCCGCAGGAATTCAGCCTGATCGCCTTCGGCGGTGCCGGGCCGGTGCATGCCGCGGCACTGGCCGACGAACTGAAAATCCCCGAAGTCATCATCCCACCCGCGCCCGGCGCCTTCTCCGCTCTCGGCCTCGTGGCGACCGATCTCAAGCGCGACTACTCCCGCACGGTCTATGCCGATCTCTCGACGGTCGATCCGGCGCGGGTGAACGACGCCTTCGCGGCGATGGAGTCCGCCGGCACGGCGATGCTGGAAGCGGCAAAGGTCCCGCCCGCGCGCCGCGCGCTGCTGCGGCAGGCCGATGTCCGCTACCGCCGGCAGGCGTATGAACTCACCTTGCCGGTGGACTCCGGTCCGGTCACGCGCGAAAGCCTGACCCGGCTGGCCGAGGCGTTCCATGAAAAGCACCAGCAGACCTACGGCCACGCCAACCGGACCGAAGCGGTGCAACTGGTGAATCTGCGGCTCACCGCGCTGGGCCGGCTGCCTGACCTGACACTCCGCCAGCAGGCCGATCCGGCGAAGGCGCGGCTGCGCACGCGGGAGGTCTGGTTCACCACAACCGGATTCACCCCGACGCCGGTGCACTGGCGCGACGGCCTGACGGAAGGGACGCAGCTTGTCGGACCGGCCATCGTCGAGGCACTCGATTCGACGACGGTCGTACCGCCGGGCTGGACTGCCCGCGTCGATGCTCTGGGTTATCTGCGCCTGACGCGTGTATGAGGCCGCTTCCCCTGGACAATCGGCCAGCCGCCAGCGCATAGGGGCGGCGCCGAATCGGCGGCATCCGGCCCCAGGAGCACGTCCAGCTTACCCATGATGTATTTCAGCCGCCTGAAGACCGCCGTCATCCTCGGTATCTGCTTCCTGGGGCTTCTGCTCGGCATTCCCAACCTGTTTCCCGCGCCGGCCACCTGGCTGCCATGGCGGACCGTGCATCTCGGCCTCGATCTGCGCGGCGGCAGTTACCTGCTGCTGGAAGTCGATATGAAGGCGGTGATCAAGGAACGGCTGGACAGCCTGCTCGACAGTGTCAGGCAGGCGCTGCGGCCCGGCCAGATCTACTATCAGAAGCTGGAAGCGCAGCCGGACCAGAACCGCATCCTGCTGCAATTGCGCGATCCGACGAAGACCGATGCCGCGCAGGCCGCGCTGAAGCCGCTGATCACCGCGGAAGGCCCGACCGGCGTTCCCGACCTCGATCTTGCCGCCAATCCGAACGGCACGATCACGCTGACCCTGTCACCGGTTGCGCTGCATGCGCGCGCCACAGGCGCGGTGCAGCAATCGATCGAGATCGTGCGCCGCCGCATCGACGAAACCGGCGTCGTGGATCCGCAAATCGCCCAGCAGGGCGACACGCGCATCGTCGTGCAGCTTCCCGGCATCAGCGATCCGAACCGGATCAAGGAGCTTCTGGGCAAGACCGCGCACATGACCTTCCGGCTGGTCGATGAGACGGCGAACCCGATAGCGGGCGGTCCGCCGCCGCCGGGCGACGACTATCTGCCGCTGCAGGACAAACCCAATGAGAAGCTGGCGATCCGCAAGCGCGTCGATGTGGATGGCGCCGACCTGACGGACGCGCGCGCAGGCACCAATCCGCAGACCGGCGAATGGGTGGTGAACTTCACCTTCAATTCGGTCGGTGCCCGGCGCTTCGCCGATATCAGCCGAGCGAACGTGAACCATAGGTTTGCGATCGTGCTGGATGACAAGGTGATCTCCGCGCCGGTGATCCGGGAGGCCATCACCGGCGGACGCGGACAGATCAGCGGCTCCTTCACCGCGGCCAGCGCCAACGATCTTGCGGTGCTGTTGCGCGCCGGCGCCCTGCCGGCGCCGCTGACGGTTGTGGAGGAGCGCAGCGTCGGTCCGGAACTGGGCGCTGACAGCATCCGCGCGGGGGCGATCTCACTCGCCGTCGGGTTCGTGCTGGTGATTGCGTTCATGGGAATCTTCTATGGCCTGTTCGGCTGGTTCGCGAACCTGGCCCTGGTGGTGAACCTGGTGCTGATGCTGGCCATCATGTCGTTGCTGCAGGCGACGCTGACCTTGCCGGGCATGGCGGGCATTCTGCTGACGCTGGGCATGGCGGTGGATGCAAACATCCTGATCAACGAGCGCATCAGGGAAGAGCAGCGCAATGGCCGCCCGCCGCTGGCCGCGTTGGAGCACGGGTTCAAGCGTGCCTACAATACGATCTTCGACAGCAATGCCACGGCGTTCCTGGCGCACGTGATGCTGTTCGTCTTCGGCTCGGGACCGGTGAAGGGATTCGCCGTGACCATCACCGTGGGTATCGCCACGTCGCTGTTCACCGCCTGGATGCTCACGCGCCTGCTGGTGTCGCGCTGGTATATCGCCAATCGGCCCAAGCTTCTTCCGGTCTAGGCTCATCGATGTTCATCAAGCCACGTTTCCGCCTGGTCCCCGACAACACCCGCATCCAGTTCATGCGCGGGCGGTTCATGGGCCTGCTGGTCTCCGCCATCTTGTCGACCGCGTCGGTCGTGCTGTTCTTCCACCCCGGTCTCAATGAGGGTATCGACTTTTCCGGCGGTGTCGTCATGCAGGTACGCACCGAAGGACCCGCCGATTTCGGCCAGATCCGTTCGGCGCTGGCGGGCGAGCACATTCCCGATCAGGGCGTGCAGCGCTTCGGCGACGTATCCGACGTGCTGATACGGCTGGGCGCCCAGCCCACCGAGGCGGGAACCCAGCAGGCGGTGGCGCGCGTGCGGGCGGCACTGGAGAAATCCATTCCGGGCGCCCGCATCATCCGCACCGACGCCGTCGGCGCCAGCGTCTCCGCCGAACTGTTCCGCCACGGCCTGCTCGCGCTGGGCATCAGCCTGGTGATGATCATGGTCTATATCTGGTTCCGCTTCGAATGGCAGTTCGCCGTCGGCGCGGTCGTAACGCTGATCCTGGATGTGACCAAGGCGATCGGCTTCCTCGCCGTGACCCGGATCGAGTTCGATCTGGTGATGGTGGCGGCGATCCTGACCGTCCTCGGCTATTCAACCAACGACAAGGTCGTGGTCTACGACCGGGTGCGGGAGAACCTGCGCAAATACAAAACCATGCCGCTGCGCGAGTTGATCGATCTGTCGATCAACGAAACCCTGAACCGCACGTTGGGCACGTCGATGACGGTCTTCCTTGCCAGCCTGCCGCTGGCGCTGTTCGGCGGCGAGTCGATTTCGGGTTTTGCCTGGGTGATGCTGTTCGGCATCGTCGTCGGCACCTCATCATCCATTTTCATCGCCGCGCCGATCCTGCTGCTGCTGGGGGAGAACCGGCTGCGGCGCGAAGCGGCACCGGCCGCCGTGCCCAAGGCAAAGCAGGCGACCCATCCATGACCCCGTTCACATGATCACGCGCCGCCGGGTCATTGCAGGCGGCCTTGCGCTGCCCGCCGTGATTCGGCCGTCACGGGCCGCCAGCCGGCGGATCACCGTGCTGATCGGGTACCATGCCGGCTCGTTTCCGGATGGTCAGGCGCGCGCCTGCCTGCCGTTCATGTTCCGCCACCTGCAACTCGCCGACATGACGGTGCGCAACATTCACGGCGGAGCCGGGCTTGCCGCGATGCAGGCCCTGGCCGAGGCACCGCCATCCGGCGCGACGATCGGCTGGATCACCACCCCGACGCTTCCCGCGCGCATGGTGGATCGCGACGACGCCACCCTGTTGAAGCGACTCACCCTGCTCGGCGCGATCGTGCATGAACCGGTTGCCTTCTGCTCACCGGCGGCTGCGCCGCTGGAATCGGCCCAGGACCTGATTCAGCGTGTCGGACAGGATGCGGACGCACACGTGCTTGCGACGCCGCCGCCCGGCAGCCCGGCGCATCTCACCGCGCTCCGGTTTCAGCGTGCTGCTCAGGCGCGGTTGAACATCGTGCCGTTCCCGTCGGCGGAGGCCGCGCGCCAAGCGGTGCTGGCCGGCAATGCGGCTGCCGCGGCGCTTCCCTTGCCGCACGCCGTGGCGGACATTCAGGCAAACCAACTGACAGGGTTTGGCCTGTCGCCGCACAGCCAGTCCGGCGCGCCGCCGGAAATGGTGGCGCTCGACGATGCCGGGATCAGGCTGTGCGGATCGATCCGCCGTGGCATTGCCACGCCGGCCGGATTTCCGGACGACCTAGCGGCCTCACTTGCCGGTGCGATGCAGGCGGTGACGAATGACGAGGGGTTTCAGGCTCACGCGGCGTCCGGCGGCTTTCGCGCGGCCTGGATCGCCGGTCCCGGCTGGACAGACCAAGTGGAGAGCGAGCGTAAGGAGCTGGCCCAGCTCTGGCAGAGCGATCCCTGGCTGCCGTCGTCAGGAGGCTGATCGCGTCGTTCGGTTCGTGTCCCGCACGATGCCTGCAGCCATCATCAGAACGTCGGCCGCGTCACGGGCGGCAACCCATGCCGTCGAATCATTGCGCACCAGCATCGCTGTGATGGCGCCGTCAACCAGCATGCTGATCTGCGTCGCCAGCCGGTCGGGATCGGCGGCGCCCGCACGATCCAGCATATCTTTGAACCAATGGCGCCGTTGCTCCTTGTATTGGCCCGCAAGGTCCGCGGCCTGGCAGGAACCGCCAAGCTCCGTTACCGCGTTGACGAAGGGGCAGCCGCGAAACCCATCCTCCGCAAAGCTGCTGCCCAGCCGATCAAACACGGCAAGCACCTGATCGCGCGCCGGCGCGTCCGAAGCCGGCGGCAGCAGGAAGCGCCGTTGCAGATAGGCCGCCACCAGCGCGTCCTTCGACGGGAAGTAGTCATATAGCGAGCGTTTGCTGATCCCGGCTTCCGCCGCCACCGCATCGACGCCCACCGCGCGGATGCCGCGGTGGTAGAACAGCCGGTCGGCGGCGAGCAGAATCCGCTCTGTCATCAGGGGCTTGCCGGTCACGCGCTTCGTTCCTCCTGCTTTCTCTCCCTACCACCTTGCCGGATTGGCCTCGCACCCCCAGCTACAGCACACAGATCGGTGTGGGCGCGCGCGATGACAAGGCCGCCCGGCATCACCGACGGAAGGAGAAACCCATGAGCGTGCAAAGCGACGTTATCGACCGCCTGCCCCAGGTGAACGGCATGGTCGTCTACCTCGCGAAAACGGCGGAGAAGCCGCACACCTACACGTATGAGCCGCCGGACGGCGTGCCCCGCAGCAACATCGTCACCGAGGAGCACACGCTGCCGATCCACGATATCCGTCCGATCGCCGGCGACCTCTCGCTGGAGCGGGAGGGGTTCTCTCTCCTCACCCAGCACAGCGCGATCGGGAATTTCGACGATGAGGATGCGCTGAAGCGGATTTATTATCCGGAATCGGAACGGATCATCAAGGAAACGACCGGGGCGAACCGCGTTGTGGTGTTCGACCATACGATCCGCCGCCGCGACTGGGGCGTCGTGGACCGCACGCCCGGCACGCCGCGCCAGCCCGTCACGCGCATTCACGGCGACTACACCGAACTCTCCGGCCCGCAGCGCGTCCGCGACCTCATGGGCGATGAGGCGGATGACCTGCTGAAGAAGCGCTTCGCCATCATCAACCTGTGGCGGCCGATTCGCGGCCCGCTGCATGACGCGCCGCTGGCCGTCTGCCACGCCGGCACCGTAGCGCCGTCGGACCTCGTCGCGCAGGACCTGATCTACCGGGACCGCAAGGGCGAGATTTACGGCCTGACCTACAACCCCGCGCATCGGTGGTTCTATGTCCCGGCGATGCAGGCGGACGAGGTGCTGCTGCTGAAGTGCTACGATTCGATGCACGACGGACGCGCACGCTTCATGCCGCACACATCGTTCCAGGATCCGAACGCGCCGGCCGACATGCTGCCGCGCGAAAGTATCGAACTGCGGACCCTGGCGTTCTTCCCCGAGTGAGGTGAGCGTACGCCTGTTCTGATCGCGGCCGCTTGCGGACGGCGGCCGGCGTTCCGGGAGCGCGATCGTCGCAAGCGGCATTGCCGGAGGCGTGAATCGCGCGATCAAACCTAAGCGCGATCGTCGCAGGCGGCACGCCGGAGACGTGAATCGCGCGATCAAACAAAGATGTAGAGCGTGTTCGGTGCTTCTATTGGCGCCGAACACGCTCTACGGACAGGAAGGCGCCGTTCGCGCACCATCCGCCCACCGGAGCGTAGCATCGTGACCCTGCACCAGATCGAAGCGCTGGCGATCATCGCCGGCATGCTGGTCCTGTTCCTGTCGGACCGGCTCCGTTACGACCTGGTCGGCGCGGTTGCCCTGGCCGCGGCGGCGATCATGGGCGTGGTGCCACCGCAGAAGGCGTTCTCAGGCTTTTCAAGCCCGGTCGTGATCATCATCGCCTCAGTGCTGATCCTCAGCCGGTCCGTCGCCGTGTCGGGGGTCGTTGACGGCTTCATGCGGCGGGGCTTGCGCCACCTACATTCGACGACGTTGCAGGTCGGCGCACTGACCGCCGCGGTGACTTTCCTCTCGGCCTTCGTCAAGAATGTCGGCGCGCTGGGCCTGTTCATGCCGGTGGCGATCCAGGCCGCGGAACGGCGGGACCGTCCGGTTTCGCGCTATCTCATGCCGCTGGCATTCGGCTCCTTGATCGGCGGCACGATCACCCTGGTCGGCACATCCCCCAACATCCTTATTTCGGAGATCCGTCAGCAGGTCACCGGACAACCCTACCGCATGTTCGACTACACGATGATCGGCCTGCCGCTGTCGCTGGTCGCCATCGTCTTTCTCAGCCTGGGCTGGCGCCTGCTGCCCGCCAACCGGCGCGGACAACCCGGCGGCGACCGCCGCTTCGCCATCGAGGACTACACCAGCGAGGCACTGATCCCGGCAGGCTCGCCGCTTGTCGGCAAGACGGTTGGCGACCTGGAAGCGCTGAGCGAGGGCGAGGTGACAGTCGCCGCGATCATCCGCGAGCAGGCGCACCGCTACGTGCCCCGGCCCCATTGGACCTTGTTCGCCGAGGACATCCTGGTGCTGCAGGGCGATCCCGCCGCGCTGCCGCAGGTGATCGACCAGGGAAAACTGTCGCTGCTGCATGCGGATCAGGTCGAGGAGTTGAAGCGCGAGGGAAAGGAAGACGAGCTGGAGGCGATGGAGGCGGTCGTCGGTCCCACGTCGCTGCTGATCGGCCAGACCCCGCAAAGCCTGCACCTACGGCAGAATTTTGAAGTGAACCTGCTGGCCGTGCGCGAGACGAAGCGCAGCCGCCTTGTCCGGCTCGGGCAGCGGCGGTTTGAACCGGGCGACGTCGTGGTGCTTCAGGGGCAGACCAGCCAGCTTGCCAGCGCGCTCGACCGGCTCGCGCTGCTGCCCCTGGCGGAGCGCAATCTGTCGATCGCGCGGCCGCGTCCGCGCGTGCTGCCGCTGCTTATTCTGATCGCCGCCATCGTGCTGATCGCCTGCCGCGTCGTCACCGTCGAACTGGGATTTTTCGTCGCGGCGACAGTGACGCTGCTGCTGCGCCTCATCACCGTCCGCGAAGCCTACGAAACCATCGACTGGCCCGTCATCGTCATGCTCGGCTGCCTGATTCCCGTGGGTGAATCCTTGCGCGACACCGGCGCGGCGGCGCTGCTTGCCGATGGGCTTACCGTGATGGCGGCGCATCTTTCAGGACTGCTGGCGGTGGGGCTGATCCTTGTTGTGTCGATGCTGGTGACGCCCTTCCTGCACCACGCCGCGGCGGTGGTCGTGATGGGACCCGTGGCGGCGGCCGTCGCGAAGAACCTGGGCTTCAGCGCGGACCCATTCCTGATGGCCGTCGCGTTCGGTGCCGCCTGCGACTTCCTGACACCGATCGGCCACCAGAACAGCACGCTGGTGATGCGGCCGGCCGGCTATCGGTTCAGCGATTACTGGCGCCTGGGATTGCCGCTCACGATCCTGGTGGCGGTCGTCGGCACCTGGCTGATCGTGTTCTCCTGGCCGCTGAAATCGTAGCGCGTGATCGTCGCAGGCGGCACGCCGGAGACGTGAATCACGCGATCCAATTCAGAGCGTGATCGTCGCAGGCGGCACGCCGGAGACGTGAATCACGCGATCATACAACGACGCAAGGCGGCGATCAGGAATCGTAGGACACCAGCGCTTCGCAGGGCACATCGAGGCGCTTGCGGCCGTCCAGGAACGCCAGCTCGATCAGCGCGGCGGCGGCCGGGACCACGGCACCGACCTGGCGCAGCAGGGCGATGCCCGCGGCCATGGTGCCGCCGGTGGCCAGCAGGTCATCGACCACCACGACGCGCTGGCCCGGATGCACCGCATCCGCCTGGATTTCCACCCGGTCCTCCCCGTATTCCAGGGCGTAGTTCAGGCCCACCGTCTCCCCGGGCAGCTTGCCGCGCTTGCGGATCATGATGAAGCCGCAGCCGAGCTTGAGGGCGAGCGGGGCGGCGATGAGGAAGCCGCGGCTTTCGACGCCGGCGACGAGGTCGGGCATGTAGGCGCGCACCGCCCGTGCCATGCGGCCCATCGCCACCTGCCAGGCGTCCGCATCCCGCAGCAAGGTCGAGATGTCGTAGAACAGGATGCCCGGCTTCGGGAAATCCGGGATGCCTCGGATGTGATCCTTGAGGTCCATGGTTGCCGGCGCCTTCATCTGGGAGACCGCAACCGGTATGTACTGCTCACACCCGGTTCCCGCAACGTCGGTTGCACGAGCGGCAAAGCCTCGCGCAGAGTAATCCTGAACGGAAGCGGGGAACCGGCCATGAGCGAAGCGGGTTTGCGTAACGCGGATATCGACGCGGCGCTGGCGGAAGCCAAGGAAGTCTATGTCGCGCGCAATCCGAAGAGCCTCGCGCGCTATGTCGAGGCGACCGCCGTCATGCCCGGCGGCAACACGCGCACCGTGCTGCATTACGCGCCCTTCCCGTTGGCCATGACACGGGCCGAGGGCTGCCGTCTGTGGGACGCGGATGGCGCCGAGTATGTCGATTTCCTGGGCGAATACACCGCCGGCATCTACGGCCATTCTCATCCGGTGATCCGCGCGGCGGTAGATCGGGCGTTGGGCGGGGGCATCAATTTCGGCGCCTCCAACATGACGGAGGCGCGCTTCGCCCGTGCGGTCTGCGACCGGTTCGGGCTGGAGCGCGTGCGGTTCACCAACTCGGGCACCGAGGCGAACCTGCTGGCGATCTCGCTCGCCCGCATCTTCACCAAGCGGTCGAAGGTGCTGGTGTTCAATGGCGGCTACCATGGTGCGGTGTTCGGCTTTGCCGGTGGCGGCTCGCCGATCAACGCGCCGTTCGACTACGTGCTGGCGCCGTACAACGACCTGGCCGGCACCCAGGCGCTGATCGCGCGCCACGCGACGGAGCTGGCGGTGGTGATCCTGGAGCCGATGATGGGCGGCGGCGGCTGCATCCCGGCCGACCCCGCCTTCCTCGCCATGCTGCGGGCCGAGGCCACGGCGGCCGGCGCGCTGCTGATCCTGGATGAGGTCATGACGTCGCGGCTGTCGCCCGGCGGGTTGCAGAAGACTCGCGGCGTGAAGCCGGATCTGACCACGCTGGGCAAGTATGTCGGCGGCGGCATGTCGTTCGGCGCGTTTGGCGGCCGGGCAGACATCATGGACCTGTTCGATCCGCGGCGGCCGGACGCACTGCCGCATGCCGGCACGTTCAACAACAACGTGCTGACCATGGCAGCCGGGCTGGCCGGGCTGACCGAGGTGTACACGCCCGATGCGGCAAACGCGCTGAACGCCCGCGGCGACGCGCTGCGGCAACGGCTCAATGCCTCGTGCATGGCGCATGATGTGGCGGTGCAGTTCACCGGTATCGGGTCGATGCTGGCGGTGCACATGACGGCCGATCCGGTGCGTTCGCCGGAGGACGCGGCGAAGGGCGATGCGAAGCTGAAGGAGCTGTTCTTCTTCGACATGCTAGCGCACGGCATTTGGCTCGCCCGCCGCGGCATGATGACGCTGTGCCTGCCGATCGGCGACGCCGAGTGCGACAAGCTGGCCGGCGCGGTGGAGGAGTTCGTGGCGTCACGCCGGCCGCTGCTGGCCAGGCGATAAAGCGCGATCACTGGAGGCCGAAGGCTGGAAGCGTGAATCGCGCTTTCAAACAAAAACCTGGGGCCTGATCGCTGCCCCTGCGGAAGCGATCAGGCCCCAGGTTCAGGCTTCGGCCGCTGCGGACGCGGCTGGATCAGGATTCCAGCAGGTGGCGCAGCAGTTCCACGTCTTCGGCGAAGTTGCCGTCGCGCTCCATCAGGTCCCCCACGCGCGCCACCGCATGCATCACCGTTGTGTGGTCCCGGTTGCCGAACTTGCGGCCGATCTCCGGCAGGCTCCGGCTGGTGAGCTGCTTGGCGAGGTACATCGCCACCTGGCGGGGGCGTGCGATATTGCGGGCACGGCGCGCCGACGACATATCGGTCAGGCGAATGCTGTAGTGCTCAGCTACCTTTTTCTGGATTTCCTCGATCGTCACGCGCCGATCGTGCGCTTTCAGGATGTCGTGCAGGACTTCCTGCGTCGATTCCAGTGTCACCGGGCGGCCGAACAGGTTGGCATGAGCAACCAAACGATTCAGCGCGGCTTCCAGTTCCCGGACATTGGTGGTGATTTTGTGCGCCAGGAATTCCAGCACCTTCGCCGGAATCGGCACATCGGCGGCGGCGGCCTTGGCCTCCAGGATCGAAAGCCTCAATTCGAACGTGGTGGCGTGCAAGTCGGCGACCATGCCGCAACCCAGACGGGTCTTGAGCCGTTCTTCCAGGCCGCTGAGGTCGGAGGGCGACTTGTCAGCCGACACGACGATCTGCTTGCCGGCTTCCACCAGGTAATTGAAGGTGTGGAAGAATTCTTCCTGGGTATTGTCCTTGCCGATCAGGAATTGCAGGTCATCGATCATCAGCACGTCGACGCTGCGCAACTGCTCCTTGAAATCCATGATCGACTGGCTGCGGATCGCGGCCACGAAACGGTACATGAATTTTTCCGCCGACATATAGGCGACGGAGACGGGCCGGATCGCGCCCGCCGCGCTGCGGCCCGTGAGCTCCCAGGCAATCGCGTGCATCAGGTGCGTCTTGCCCAGGCCGACCCCGCCATACAGGAACAGCGGGTTGAAGCCGGGGCTGGCGGGATGTTCGGCGACCCGGCGCGCGCAGGCATAAGCGAACTCGTTCGGCTTGCCGACAACGAAGCCCTCGAAGGTGAAGCGCGCATCGAGCGCCGCCGCGAAATCCGAGCGTGGTCCCTGCCGTTCCTCGGGGCAGGCTTCCGCACCGCGCGGCGGGCCGGGTGGCTGCGGCGAAGGGGGTGGCGGCGCCAGGCTTTCCGCGAGCGGGGCGAGCGGAGAGGCTGGGCCGACGCGTATTTCAACCCGCCGGATGTGCGGGTCCTCGGCTTGCCAGAGCGCGTTCAGCCGGTCGCCGTAACGGCCGCGCACCCAGTCTCGGAGGAAGCGGGTCGGCAGGTGGATGATGATCTCATCGCCTTCCGTCCCGATCAGGGACATCTGTCTCAGCCATGTTCGGTATTCGACTTCTCCCACCTCGGCCTGCAGACGCCCGCGTATTCTGGCCCACTGGGCAGCAAGCTGCGGCATTTCCACGATATCTCCCCCAATCGTCGTGGTCATTCCGCGCCCCCGTACTGGTGGTAGCTTCCACACAGCCCGCCAGTAACGCGGCGGTTGTATTCAACAACGAACGAGACCCTGCCGGTAGGTCCCGGCAGCCCATCACGCCTTTGAAACCAGATTGCCTCGTCCCGATCGCCGTTGAGTAATGAGTATGGCAGACCTGCGGGCCGAGGCAATCGAAAACTCAGAATGGAAAAGTAGCCGCAAACAAACGCAATAAGATTGCCAAAAGTTACGTTCCATCAGGCAGTGCTTGTTGGGTCTTGTCTTCAAGACAAGCGAGTATAGGCGCCACATTGCGCGCCTTGACATATTCTACACTGTCGCAAACGGATGCAGGCAGCAGTATGCGCTTGGCTCGTGACCCGGTCAACGACAACTGTGACCGGAAATGCAATAAATCAATTTGCGGGAAGCGCCTTGATGCGTGCGGACAGGCGGGACAGCTTCCGGGCCACCGTGTTGGCGTGAATCACGCCCTTGCCCGAAGCGCGCTGAAGCTCCGGCTGCGCCGCGCGCAGCGCCTCTGCGGCAACCGCCTTGTCACCGCCAGCGATCGCGGTCTCCACCTTCTTCACAAACGTGCGCATGCGCGATTTGCGCGCCTGGTTGCGTGCGGTGCGCTTCAGGGTCTGTCGGATGCGCTTGCGCGCCGATGCGGTGTTCGCCATGAGTTCTTTGGGTCGCCAGTTCGCCTGTTGCAGTGGTCCGATCGTCAGTTCGGCGACCGGTTGTCGGTTTGCCCGCGGTGCGGCGGAACCGCCCGCGGGAGGGGCGGGTTCTACGCAGGGCGCCAATTCAAGTCAAGGAACCGGCCGGCTCGCCCATGAGGTATCTCCGGCGACCCCTCTATCGAGGCACGATCTTTCGCGGCGGCATTGCCGGACAGCGCGAAACACGCATTCACACAAGGCGTGGCGCAAGATCGGCCGGTATGCCCGCAGCGGTCACGCGCGACAGCCTGTTCGATGCAGACAGCGGCACCGAACAGGCTGTATCTATTTGTTTGATCGCATGATTCACGGCTTCGGCGATTCCGCCTGCGCCGATCACGCGCTAAAACGGCACCCCATCCAGCCGACCCATCCGGCCCTCGGCATAGTCGCGCTTGGCGCGGGCCAGGTGTTCGGCGCTGTCCATCACGAACGGGCCGGAAAACAGGATCGGCGTCTCCGCCGGCGCACCGCCGATGATGGCGGCCATGGCCGGACCATCCGCCGCAGACAGCCGGATCGAGGAACCCGGGCCGAACACCGCGAGCGTGCCGGGGCCAAGCGATGCCTGATCGGGCGATGTGCTGGTTGCGGCCGAGACCGTGCCTTCAAGGACATAAACGCCGAGCTCTGCCGCATCGTCCCCGGGAAAGTGCACCGTCGCTCCGGGGTCGAGGCGCAGATGCGCGAAGACACTCGGCATGGTCAGCGCCATAGGCCCGGCCGTTTCCGCCATCTGGCCGGCTATCACGCGGATTTCGGCGCCCGGCATTTGGCGCCGCGGAATGTCGGCCGATCGGTAGGAGGCATACGCCGGTTCGGCGAATTTCTCCGCCGCTGGCAGGCTGGTCCAAAGCTGCAGCCCGTGGCGCCCGCCAAGTGGCTGTTCGGCGTGGAGGATGCCGCGGCCGGCGCGGATCCACTGCGCGTCGCCCGGACCCAGCCGATCGCGGAACCCCATGCTGTCGCGGTGCTCCACACCGCCCTCGATGAGATAGCTCAACACCTCGATGCCGGCATGCGGATGCGGTTTGTCGCCGATGCCGCGCGTGCTGTGATGGCGGTAATGGTCGATGAAGACAAACGGGCCGACCGAAACACACTCGGCAGCCGGCAGCGCCCGGTAGAGCAGCATGTCGCCGTCGTCGATCACGCGCTTCGCGGGAACGATCGTTTCGATCAGGCGATCCATGGTCGCTGGCCCTTTCGTGGCGTGAGCAGAGGCCAGCCCGTGCCGGCCCCGCCCAGATTGCGTTTTCCTGTTATCCCTTTGGCGGCCCAGGCACAGGGATGGCAAGCGGACGCCCGGTTTCGAGCAGCGATTTAAGGCCGGAGAGGATCATCGGCCAGCCCTTGCGCCCCCCTTCCAGCAACTCCCTCGGGATCGGCGTCGGGTGCGCCTCGGTCATCGTCAGGCGCACCAGCGTGTCGGCAACCGGTTCGATCTCATAGGTGACGACGCATTCGGGCAGAACGGCACCGCTTTGCTCGACGTTCCAGGAGACCACGAGTTTGTGCGGCGGATCGCTTTCGCCCACCTCGCCCTTCACGTCGATGCGTCCATCCTGCGTGCGCAGGCTCCAGGGCGAGCCCGGCTTCCAGTCGGACTCCACGGAGCGGCCGAAGAAATACTGCGTGGTAAATTCCCTGGAGGTCAGCGCCGACCAGACCTTTTCCGCGGTTGCGGCGATATAGGTGACGTAGACGGTGCTTTTAGTGGTCAGTCCGTTCATGGTCACAGCTCCTTCGGCCAGTCACGCGTGCCTTCAAGGGAGGTGCCTGTTTCCAGCAGGCTCTTCAGGCTGGAGAGGATCTGCGGCCAGCCGTTCGATACCGCGGCGATAAATTTCGACTTTGGCCGGTCGATTTCATGCACGACCGTAAGCTTGACCGACTGGCCGAGTGTCTCAAGTTCGAAGGCGGCCCGCGAATCGCCTTCGGCGTGCAGGTCGGGCATGAACTCATTGCGCCACCTGAGCACCAGCCGGTGGGGCGGATCGATCTCCAGCACCTCCCCGCTGTCGCCCACGCGGCCGTCGGGGATCATCAGCTTCCACGACGATCCCGGTTTCCAGTCGCATTCCTGCCAGCTTCCGCCCCAGTATTGCCGGGTAAATGCAGGCGCCGTCAGGGCTTCCCAGAGCTTCTCCGCGGTGGTGCGGATATAGGTGACATAGACGAAGCGCTCATGGCTCATCGTCATTCCTTTCCAGGTCTCGCTTGAGGTCGCTGAGCGCGCGTAGGCGCGAGCGCTCATACTTGCCGATCCAGCGGTCGGCGATTTCATGGATCGGCACGGGATTGAGGTAGTGCAGCTTCTCGCGGCCCTGCCGGCGCGTTGCGACGAGGCTCGCGTCCTCGAGAATGGCGAGGTGCTTGGTCACCGCCTGGCGTGTCATCGCGTGCCCTTCGCAGAGTTCGTTCAATGTCTGGCCGTTCCGCGTGTGGAGATTGTCCAGCAACTGCCGCCTGACCGGATCGGCCAGCGCCCGGAAGACCGCGTCCAAGCTCATGCGGGCCATATGCAACCATATGGTTACCCTTTCAAGAGGCTTTACCGCGGCTGGGATTTTCCGTCACGGGATGTTGCGAAGGGGCTCAGGTAGCGCAGCGCCGCGCGCAACACATCGGGCGCGATCCTGAATTGGTGGCCTTGTTCGGGCGCCCCTGGGCTGGCTGCGCCGCACATGGGCAATGCGCCGTTTACGTTGACCGCGTATGCGGCAAAAATGCGTCTATGGGATAAGTGCCGTCATGGCCGTCGATGGCCGGTGTCACCATCCAGGTGCGAGGAAGCGACATGAGCAGCCGAACCAGCGAAGCCTATATCGTCGATGCCGCGCGGACCCCGACCGGACGGCGACGCGGCGGTCTTGCGCATGTGCATGCCGCCGATCTGGGCGGCTTCATCCTGCGGCAGATCGTGGACCGCAACCCGATCCCGGCCGAGGAGTACGACGACGTCGTGTTCGGCACGATCGATTCGGTCGGCCCCCTGGCCGGCAATGTGGCGCGCACCTGCTGGCTCGCCGCCGGCCTGCCGCTGACCGTGCCGGGCGTGACCATCGATCGCATGTGTGGCTCCTCCCAGCAGGCGGTGCATTTCGCCGCGCAGGCAGTCATGAGCGGCACGCAGGACATCGTCATCGCCGGCGGGGTGCAGACCATGAGCCAGATCCCCATCGGCTACGCCATGGGCGCCGGCGCGCCGCTGGGCATGCCTGACCCGTTCTCCGGCAGCCTCGGTTGGGTCGCGCGGTTCGGCGAGGAGCCAGTCTCGCAGTTCCACGGCGCATCGATGATCGCGGAGAAGTGGGGCTTCAGCCGCGAAGCGATGGAGGCGTTCGCGCTGGAAAGCCACAACCGCGCCCTGCGCGCCCAGGCGGAGGGCCGGTTCGAACGGGAGATCGTTCCCCTGGAAGGCGTGACGCGCGACGAGACGCCACGTGCGACGACGCTGGAGAAAATGGCGGGCCTGGAGCCGCTGCCTGGCTTCCCGCTGCTGACCGCGGGCGTCGCCAGCCAGACCTGCGATGCCGCGGCGGCGGTGCTGATCGTGTCGGAGGCCGCGCTGAAGCGCCACCGCCTGACGCCGCGGGCGCGCATCCACCACATGGACGTGATGGGTGATGATCCGATCATGATGCTAACCGCGCCGATCCCGGCGACGCAGCGCGCGATGCAGCGCGCTGGGATGCGGTGGGACGACATCGATGTCGCGGAATGCAACGAGGCCTTTGCCTCAGTTCCGATGGCCTGGATGCAGGAGACCGGCTGCCCGCACGAGAAGCTCAATCCGAACGGCGGCGGTATTTCGCTGGGCCATCCGATCGGCGCCACCGGCGCACGCCTCATGACGACGCTGCTGCACGAGCTGGAACGCACTGGCGGCCGTTACGGCTTGCAGACGATGTGCGAAGGCGGCGGCGTTGCCAATGTGACGATCATCGAACGCCTGGGGTAAGGTGGACTGCCGGTGCGATCACGCCCGACTATCGTGGCGACCGATTCGTGATGATCCGACGATCAGGCGCGCACCGCGGGCGTAGGTAAGCCATTCCCAGGCCCATTCGAGAAAGACCGCGATCCTGCTGCGGAAATCGATCAGGAAGAAAATGTGGGCGAACCCCCACACCAGCCAGCCCAGAAGTCCGGTAAACCGGATGAAACCGAAATCCACCACCGCCGCGGACCGCCCGATGATTGCAAGCGAACCTGGATCGCGATAGCGGAACGGCGACGGCGGGGCCTTTCCGGCAAGCCGATTACCGATCACGCGCGCGACGTAATCGCCCTGCTGTTTCGCGACCGGCGCGACCTGCGGCAGATTCCGGCCGTCCTGCGTGTCCGCGGCGGCCGCGTCGCCGATGACGAAGATCGACGCGGCGCCTGGAACCGATAAGTCAGGGCCGACCTTGACGGTGCCCTTGGGTGTCACCGGCGCCTCCAGCCAGGCGGAGAGCTGCCTGGCCCTGACGCCGGCGCACCAGACGATGATGCCGGCATCGATCCGCGCTCCACCGGCGACCAGGCCGGTTTCGTCGATCGCCTCCGCCGGCGTCTTCAGACGGACATCGACATGAAGACGCTCAAGTGCGGATTTGGCATAGGCGGACAGGCTGGCGTGAAAACCGGGCAGCAGATGCGGCCCTGCCTCCAGCAGGATGATGTGCGCCTTCGTCGGGTCGATGTTGCGGAAGTCGCGCCGCAGCGCGAACCGCGCCAGTTCGGCGATCGACCCAGCGAGTTCCACGCCCGTGGGTCCGCCACCGATCAGCACGATCGTCAGCAGGCGTCGCTGCTCGTCCGGGTTCGTGGAGATTTCCGCATGCTCGAAGGCGAGCAAAAGCCTGCGGCGAATCTCCGTCGCATCCTGCAGGGTCTTCAGGCTGGGGGCGAACTCTGCCCACTCATCGTGACCGAAATAATCGTATTCGACGCCGGTTGCCAGCACGAGGTAGTCGTAAGCGAGCGGGGCACCCTCGCGCAGCAGAACCTCGCGGTGCGCCCTGTCGATACCGATCATTTCATCCAGCATGACCGTCACGTTGCGCGCCCTGCGCAGGATGGAACGCGAGGGTTCGGCGATTTCCCCGGGCGACAGCGCCGCCGTGGCGACCTGATACAGCAGGGGCTGGAAGACGTGGTGATTGCAGCGGTCAATCAGGACGATATCCACCGGCGCATGGCGCAGGTGCCGGATCAGGGTCAGCCCGCCGAATCCACAGCCCACCACCACTACGCGAGGCCGTCGCATGTCGGTCATGGCAGGTGCTGCCATCGGTGCGCCTTCCGTCATTGCGATGGCGCGGCTGTACAGGCACATCCGTTCCACGCCAAATCAGCTTGTCGTCAGGATTCCGGTGACGTCGAGGCCGATGCGCTCAGACACATCGACCGGAAACCGCTCCGCATCGGAAACAACGTGAACCAGATCACGCGGCCGCCAGATGTCGTCGTGCACAAGGAGTTCAGGCGACGGCAGCGGCGTTCGGTGAGGGCCTGCTCTGCTCCTAGTGCGCCGTTCGCCTGCGCACCGCTCCACCACAGGCAGGCTCAGCTTCTACTTCGGCCGCGGCCGAAGTTGTTTGACGCGACCGGCATGCCCGGTGGCCCCATAATTCGGCTTGTGCGGGACAACGCGGCTTCAATCGGGAGCCGAAACATCGACCCAACGTCCCGGAGCAAGGAGAAGGCGAATGCAGAACAGTGGCGTGAATGAATTGGTCAATGGCGGCGGCCTGCTCGTGGTCGCGACGTGGGAAGCACAGGAGGGGCAGGCCGAGAAGGTCACCGGCATCCTGCGGGCGTTTCTGCCCCAGGCTCAGCGCGAGGCGGGCGTCAATCTGTTCCTGATCGGCCGCGGGAAGGAGAACACCAATCAGTTCCTGTTCTACGAATTGTTTGCTGATGAGGCGGCCTTCGCGGCGCACCAGGCAAGCGACCACTTCAAGCACCTCATCGCCGGGCAGGCGCTGCCGCTGCTCGCGAAACGGGAACGGGCGCAGTACGCGCTGCTCTGAAAAGCCCTCGCCCAGCACGGACGAGCCCCACGCATGACCGGACCTGACGCCGGCGAGCGGCGGATGCCGCGGCGCGGCGGGACGCTGGTCAGGCGGCAACAGCCAGCGGCGCGCGGCGGCGGATCATGTCGGCGGCTTTTTCGCCGATCATGATCGTCGCCGCGTTGGTATTTCCGGACACCACGGTTGGCATGACCGAGGCATCGACCACGCGTAACCCCTCGATCCCGTACACACGAAGCTCCGGATCGACGACCGCCATCGGATCGGTGCCCATGCGGCAGGTGCTGGTGGGATGAAACACCGTGCCGCCGGTCTGCCGCGCATAGGTCAGAAGTTCCTCATCGGTTTGCACCGCCGGCCCCGGCACGTATTCGGCGGTGACGAAGTGCTGCATGTGCGGCGATGCCAGCAAGCGGCGGCCGATTTTCAGCCCGTCCACGATGGTGCGCTGGTCAGTCTGCGCCGACAGATAGTTGGGCCGCATCGCCGGCGCATCCATCGGATCGGCGGTCTTGAGCGTGATCTCGCCACGGCTTTCCGGACGAAGCTGGTAGATCAGCAGGGAGAAGCCCGACCATGGATGCAGCCCATCCTGCGGACGATCGGCGCTGAACGTGGCGACGGAGAATTTCACGTCGGGCGTCGCCAGTTCCGGCCTGGTGCGGGCGAACAGCGCGGCATCGCCGGTGATCACCGTCAGCGCACCCTTGCGGAACAGCAGATATTCCAGGCCGGTCTTCAGTTTCTTCACATTGCTCAGCATCACGTCGTTGACGGTGATGGGGTAGCGGCATTTCAGCTTGATGGCGGCGGAATAATGGTCCTGCAGGCACTGGCCGGTGCCGGGCAGGTGATGCACGACCGGTATGCCCAGTTGCTCCAGATGGGCCTGTGGGCCGACGCCCGACAGCATCAGGATTTGCGGGGAGCCGATGGCCCCGCCGCAGAGAATCACCTCGCGCGTCGCGCGGATTTCGCGTTCCTGCCCGTCCTGGGTGAATGCGACGCCGACGGCGCGCTTGCCCTCGAACAGCACCTTCCGCGTATGTGCACGGGTGATGACCCGCAGATTCGGCCGCTTCGACGCCGGACGCAGATAACCGACGGCGGTGGAGCAGCGCCGGCCTTTGCGCGTCGTGGTCTGGTGGTAGCCGACGCCTTCCTG
>DATNEJ010000003.1:0-3141 GCA_035606775.1 Acetobacteraceae bacterium
TCGGAGCGGCGGATCACGGTGAACGGCCGCGAGATTGCGTATAACGACATGCTGTTCTGGCCTGGCCTGACATGCGGTTATCACCTTCCGGCCAGCGTCGCGCCGTTGGGCTTTACCAAGGCGGGGCTGCCGCTGGGCGTGCAGATTGCGGGCCCGATCTACGGCGATCGGACGACGATCGCGGTCGCGGCGATGCTGGAGCAGATCTGGTCGGGGTTCACCCCGCCTGAATCCTGGCGATGACGGTTCGCCCAGGCCGCTGAACGCGGCGTGTCGGCTTTCGGTGAAAGCCGGCTGAGTCCTGACCTGGCGCGCAGCCGCCGCACCACCGCTGCGCGCGATACCAACCGGCGGATGCGCTGGAAGAGCCGACGTTTTCGCCGATCGGCACAAGAAACGGAGGAAGCGATCATGACGCAAACCCACACCGGCCTTTCCCGGCGCGGCTTCATCGCCGCCACCGTCGGGGCAACGGCACTGGCAACGACAGCACGCGCGCAGCAGCCGACCGCCGCCACCGCAACGCCGCCCAGCGTCATCACCAATCCGCCCCGGCAATGGGGCCGTCACGCGCCGCCGGAGATCTATCCGGACCCCGACATCATCGTCATCGATCCGACATTCCGTCAGTCCCTGCTGGGCATCACGGCGATCCATCGTGTCGCCACCGGATTTAAATGGGCCGAAGGGCCGGCATGGTCCAGCGAAGGCCAGTACCTGGTGTTCAGCGACGTGCAGGCGAACACCCAATATCGCTTCCTGTGGGACAACCAGCGGGTCAGCGTGTTTCGCAGCCCGTCCTGGAACAGCAACGGCAACTCGTTCGATTTCCAGGGACGCCAGCTTTCCACCGAGGATTTCCACCGCCGCGTCATCCGGTGGGAGCATGACGGGACAATGACGGTGATTGCCGACAACTATCAGGGAAAGGGACTGAACTCACCCAACGACCTGGTGCCGCATCCGGATGGCAGTATCTGGTTCACCGATCCGCCGTATGGCGACTCACTGTCGGAGGGACATCCCGACGAAGCCGGCGGACCCACCAATCCGCAAGGTCATTTGAATCCGCGGATCGGCATGCCGGATGCCGGCGTCATCGGCGGGCGCAAGCGGGAGCTGCCCAATGCGGTGTATCGCTGGGATCCGTCCGGCCGGCTGGATGTCACACTGACCGAGGAGCAGGTGCCGGATCCGAACGGGATCTGTTTCTCTCCCGACTACAAGACGCTGTACGTGGTCAGCACGGGAAAGGGCCCCGGCGATCAGGGGCCGGGCGGCAAGCGGGTCGTTTTCGCCTTCGACATGGACGGCACGAAGCCGGCTGGTCAGCGGCAGTTCACCGACATGATGATCGACGGCGTGAAATGCAGCCCCGACGGGATGCGTGCCGACGTCAACGGCAATCTGTGGATCAGTTCCAACGCGCCGCTGGGCTATTCCGGTGTGGTGGTGATGAACCCGGAGGGCAAATTGCTGGGCCGCATCCGGCTTCCGGAAACCTGCGCGAATGTCGCGTTCGGCGGGCCCAAACGGAACATGCTGTTCATGTGTGCGGGTCAGTCGCTGTATCTGCTGCAGGTGCAGACGCAGGGGGCCGCACCGGGTTAGAGCGTCGCAGGCGCAGGCGGAATCGCCGGAGACGTGAATCACGCGATCAAACAAGGAGTTGGACCCTGTTTGGTGCTTCTATCTGCACCGAGCAGGCTCTTGAGCGTGATCGGCGCAGGCGGCATCGCTGGAGCCGTGAATCACGCGATCAGACAAAGAGTTTGACCCTGTTTGGTGCTTCTATCTGCACCAACCAGGGTCAAGAGGCGCGGGCGGGCAACTGGGGGAAGCGGCCGGAGGCGCTACCTCAGGCGCACGACGGACTTGGCGCGGGCGGTCGATCCGGCATAATAAGAACAAATAAGGAACATACGGACACCCCTCCATGCGCCACGGCGATTCAACCAGGACTGAAACCTCTGCCAGGGCCACACCCGCAGCCGAGTCGCAATCCGGCGCTGGGGGCGAGGCCGGCAGCGTGGCCGGCCCCGGGGTCGAGGCTCAATCCGTGGCTGAGGCCGAGTTCGGGCCCACCCCCAAACCCGAACGAAGGCCGAAGTCACCAGCGCCATCGTCCCATCTCTGCCGCTGCCGTCGTGGCCGATCCAGCCGGTGCGCGATCTCGGGGCCATGATCGGCTTCATCCCTCGGATACTCCCCGGCTGCCTCGGCTGGCAGGTCGCCATCCAGCCTGGACCCACCCTGCACACGTCGGTTGATCGCCTGCCGCCGCTGCTCTGGTGCACCTCCGCCCTTTGCCCGGTGCTGATCCTGCCCGCCTCCTCCGCCGAGGCGATCGCACGCGGCAGCACGATCAGAGTGCCGCCCGCCATCCGGATGCCCAGCCTGCCCGCGTGGGAGCAGGCGGTGGCCCTGATCGTGCGGCGCAATCAGCAGGCACGCCGGCACCGCAGAGACTATCCGCACCCAGCCGGCGCGCCGTCGCGCGCCGCCTCCCTGTCCGCCGCCCTCCATCTGGCACAGACGCTTGGGGATGTGGCGAGGGCCGTGAGCGGGAAGGACCCGATGCGCCGTGAAACCCGGTCTCTGAAGCGGGAGGCGCCGTCCAGTGCCGTTCTGCGGCCCGCCGCCGCGGCCGCCTCGGCAGATGGAGGCTCCCATACCGCGTGTTGTGCCGAGAACCCGATACGCCGTGAGCGCGACGCCGCACCGAAACCTGATCCCAGGGTGTCCGACCTGCTGTCCGCGGCGCGCGCAACGTCCGCCTCGGCCGCGGCAATCGCGGGCGGTTTGGAAGACCCGATACGCCGTGAGATCGTCGGCGCGGGGCAGCCTCTCTGCACCGCGTCTGCCGCCGCGGTGGGTGATGCCATGTCCCTCGCGCCGGATGCCTCATTGGCGTGGAGGCACGCACCAACGTCGGGCCGCGCTTCAGGCTCCGCGCATCGGCAAAATCACATGCGCCGCGTGGCCGGCACCATGGCCAGGACGGAACCCTTGAGGCCGGTATCCGCCAGGCAGGCGGTGTCCGGATCGGCCGCGACGGCGGTTCCGCAGAATGCGAAAGACCCCATGCACCGTGAGCGCACGACGGCATCGAAACCTGAGCCTTGTGCGTCGAACCTGCCG
>DATNEJ010000077.1:0-5663 GCA_035606775.1 Acetobacteraceae bacterium
CCTTGGCAAATGGAGCCGCCTACTCATGAAGGGCTTTGTCGGCGCTCAGCACGAATTCCACGACGCAGATTTTGTGCAGGGCTGGGCCGATCGATTCGTGCCCTCTCCGCCAAGGCTGGCCTTGTTCGATATGATCCTGGACCAGCTTCGCCAACTGCCCGCGAGCAATCCGAATATCCTGGAGCTCGGCCTCGGTCCCGGCTACATGGCGCGGCATATTCTGGAACGCCACCAGACGCTCCGCTACGAAGGTCTCGATTTCTCCGACGTCTTCTTCGAGGTGGCGAAGCGAACGCTCGGCGAACTGGCCGGGCGGGTCACGTTCACCAAGGCCGACCTGATGGACCAGTCCTGGCCGACGCGCCTCGCCCGTCCGCCGTACGCCATCATATCGACCTGGGCCTTGCACGACCTCGGAAGCCAGCAGGCGGTGGCGGACGTCTACGCGCGCTGCTTCGAAACGCTTCCCATGGGCGGCGTTCTGGTGAACGGCGACTTCATCAAGCCTGATAGAATCGAGTGGGAGTACGAACCGGGCCGGTTTGAGATCGCCCGCCATCTGGAACTTTTGCGCCAGGCAGGCTTCGACAGCCCGGCATCGCTGCACCATTTCGAGCTTGAGATGGACAACCCGACCGCAGCCCAGAACTACGCCTGCCTCGTGGCGACGAAATAGCGCCGACGCAAAACAGTCACCCTACCGCACCAGCCGATGCACCCCCAGCAGCCGCGCGAGCGTGCCGTCATCGGCCTGGCCGTTCACCGCCTCCGGCCGCCAGTGGCGCTGAAACGCGCGCAACACAGTGGACAGCGCCGGATCGAGCGGACCCTCCGGCGCCACCTGATAGCCGATCTCGGCCAGCGCGCCGCGCACCGGGCGCAGGCTCGCGGCATCACGCACTGCGCCGGCCGTGCCGTAATCCGGCACGCCGCGCGGCCACAGGCCAACGCCGTTCTGCGCGAATCCCTCCCAATCGAATCGCTCCCCAGGATCCTGCTTGCGATCAGGCGCCACGTCGCTGTGCGCGATGACATTGCGCGGCGGGATCGGATGGCGCGACAGGATCGAAAGGCAAAGATCGCAGACCGCAGCAAGCTGCAGCACGGGAAAATCCCGATAACCCCATTCATGCCCGGGATTGACGATCTCGATACCGATGGAGCGGTCATTCAGCCCGCTCTGCCCGCGCCAGTACGAAATCCCGGCGTGCCACGCGCGCTTCCGCTCATCCACCAGGCGCACCACTGTCCCGTCCTCATTCACCACGTAATGGGACGAGACTCGTGCGGCGGGATCGCGCAACCGGGCGATCGCCTCCTGGCCGGTTTGCATGCCGGTATAGTGGATCAGCAGCACGTCGATCGGCGTTCCGTCCGGGCGATCGTCCACGTTGGGGCTGGACAGGTCTGTAATGTGCAGAACCGGTTGGTCGTGGCGGCTAGCACGGTTCGGCGGGACAGCCCGCAGCTTCGTGCGCCCGGGCGCACCCGTCACAGGCCGCGTTCCCGCTTGATCACATCCCACGCGGCGTTGATCCGGGCGACCTTGTCACTGGCGCGGGCGATGAACTCGGCCGGCACGCCGCGTGCTGCCAGACTGTCCGGATGGTTTTCCCGCATCAGGCGCTTCCAGGTGGTGCGCAGCTCCTCCTGCCCGGCCTTCCGGGTCAGGCCGAGCACGGCGTAGGGATCGGCCTCCTGCGACACGGGACGCGCCGGCTCGCCGCCGCGTGCGCGGTTCCAGGCGGTCTCATCCAGTCCGAACCGGCGGTGCACCCGGAACAGGTAGTCCTGCTCCTTCGCGTTCACCGGCCCGTCCGCGCGGGCGATATTGAACAGCGCGACCAGCACCTCCTCCAACGTGCCGCGGTTATCGGCGAAGGCTTCGGCAAGCTGGGCAGCGTACGGCTCGAACCCGTCGGCGCTGTCACGGGCCTGGTCGAACAGACGGCCGATATCGCGCACACCTTCGGGGGCGATGCGGAATTGCCGCTTGAAGGCGTCGATCTCCTGCCGGTTCACCGGCCGGTCGCATTTCGCGAGCTTGGCGGACAGCACGACAACGCAGATGGCGAACAACTGCTCGCGCCGGCCCAGCATGGCGGCGATGCGGGCCGGTCCGAACATGGAGTCTTGGCTGAACGGCAGCCGCATATGCGACATCGTGCCGGAATCGGCGGCATGGCCGAGCGCGGCGCCGACAACGGCACCGAACGGCCCGCCGACGAAGAAGCCGGCTGTACCCCCGATGATCTTGCCCCAATAACCCATCAGGCGGCTCTAGCACGCGGAGGTCTGGCGGAGCAAAACACGAACGGTGCAGATTCGCAGTTGTCGGGATAGCGAGCCGTTATTGGCGCAACAGCGCGGGATCGAGGAGCGTCGTGTCCTGGCCGATCACCGGATCGGCGATCGCCGCTTCCAGGCTGCGCGCGCCTTTCCACTGTTCGGCGGGGCGCGAACGGCCATCGGAGCCGACCTGATCGATGCCCCAATAGATCTCCAGTCGGTGCCCATCGGGGTCGCGGAATTCCACCGCGATCTGCACGCCCGCGCGCCTGCGTCCGTCGAAATCGATCGGCACGTCGTGCCGGCGCAGATGCTCCCGGGCACGGATCACGTCATCGAGGGTGGGCACCTCGAAAGCGAGGTGGTGCAGGCCGGCGCCGGCGGGATTGTCCTCCGTGGCGCGGAACAGCGCGACGCCGTGATGGTCCGGGTTGCAGCGCAGGAACACCGCCCCGCCCGGCATCATGTCGTCTTCGTAGATGTCGGAGACCTGGAAGCCGAGGACCTGGGTGTAGAAGCGCATCGACCGCTCGACGTCGCGCACATAGAGGGCAACGTGGCCGATCTTGCCGAGCTGGAAAGGAATCGCGTCGTTCGGCTTGGCTGCATTCATGGTGTTGGCCTCCTGATGCCGGGCTTCACGCGCCCAGCAGCGATTTGTCCCTGAGCGTGGTGTCCTGGCCGGCGACCGGATTGGCGATGGCCGCTTCCAATGTCGTGGCCGGCTTCCATTCTTCCGGCGGGCGGACCCTGCCCTCGGAACCGATCTGGTCGATCCCCCAGTAGATTTCCAGCCGATGGCCGTCGGGATCGCGGAACTCGACGACGAGTTGCACGCCGGCGCCGCGGCGGCCATCCAGGTCGATCGGTATCTGCCGGTCGCGCAGATGCTGGCGAACACGCACCACCTCATCCAGGGTGCCGACCTCCATGGCGATGTGATGCAGGCCGGCACCGGCGGGGTTCTGCTCGGTGGCCTGGAACAGGGCGATGCCGTGATGATCGGTGTTGCAGCGCAGGAAGACGGCACCGCCGGGCACTGCGCCGTCAGGCACGATGTCGGACACCTGGAAGCCCAGCACCTCGGTGTAGAACCGGGCGGAACGTTCAAGGTCGCTGACATAGAGCGCGACGTGGCCAATCTTGCCGATGCGGAACGGCAGCCCGGTGGGGCGGCCCATGGCGCGGATGCTGTCGGGGTTCATCGCCGTTCTCCCGGGACTGTGCCTTCCCGGTGCGATCCTAGAGCCTGTTCGGTGCAGATAGAAGCACCGAGCAGGCGCCGGGTTTTTGGATGATCCCGCAGTTCGATGGCACGCCACAGCCGGGTTGCCGGCCGGCCCTTCTTGCGGCGGCAAACAATGATAGTCTGACCAGGACGGCAGCGGAGGCTGGAGATGAACGCGATCGTGGATGCCCGCGAGAACGCCGGTGCGCGGGAGCGGCGGCGCATCCGCACAGGCGGCTTCAGCGGCCCGACCGCGGGCCTTGCGCCGGGCAATGTGCAGGCGAACCTGGTGATCCTGCCGCGCGCGCAGGCGCACGATTTCCTGCGCTTCGCCCAGGCCAATCCGCGCCCCTGCCCGGTCCTGGCGGTCTCGGAAGCGGGCGAACCGCGGTTTCCGACACTGGCGGAAGACCTGGATATCCGCACGGACCTACCGCGTTACCGGGTCTGGCGGGACGGGGCGCTGGCGGAGGAACCCACCGACATCCGCCACGTCTGGCGCGACGACCTGGTGAGCTTTGCGATCGGCTGCTCCTTCTCCTTCGAGGAGGCGCTGATCGAGGCGGGGATTGAGGTCCGTCACATCGCGCGGGACTGCAACGTGCCGATGTACCGCACCAACATTCCCTGCGTGCCCGCGGGCATGTTCTCCGGACCGCTGGTGGTCTCGATGCGGCCGATGAAGCCGGCGGACGCCATCCGGGCGGTACAAATCACCTCGCGGTTTCCATCGGTGCACGGCGCGCCAGTGCATATCGGGTTGCCGGCAATGATCGGCATCGCCGATCTGGCCCATCCGGATTATGGCGACAGCGTGCCGGTCGGCGCGGACGAATTGCCGGTGTTCTGGGCGTGCGGCGTGACACCGCAGGCGGTGATCGCGCAGGCGCGTCCGTCATTCTGCATCACCCACGCGCCGGGTTGCATGCTGGTGACCGACCTGCGCAACACCAGCCTCGCGGCGCTGTAGGGCGTTCGGCGACCGGCGGGGGACGCGGGCGATGCGGCAGCCGGACCGTGTCCTGGTCGATCGCATCGAGGCGCTGATCCAACGGGACGTTGGGCGCAACATCACCGCGCTGTTCGGTTCGGCCAGGGGCGGTCTGTGGCAAGCCGCGTCGGCGCTGGCCGCGTCCGATGCACCGCGCATCGGCCTGATCACCGGGTTCTATGTCCCGCACGGCACGCCGCCGGCAGCGGAGACTGACGGGCCGGCCGGCGCGGCCCTGCTGGCGGCGGGATTTAGCCGGTTTGGCATACCGTGCCGGCTGCTGACGGACCTGCCCTGCCGATCCGCCTGCGCGGCCGCGCTGTTCGGCGGCGGGCTGACCGATGTGCCGGTGGACAGCGTGGCGGTGGGAGAGCCGCTCGAACCGGTCATCGCCGCGTGGCGGGCACACGAAATCGATTGGGTGATCTCGGTCGAACGATGCGGCCGCAGTGCCGACGGCAAGCCGCGCAACATGCGGGGGGAAGACATCAGCGCGCACGCCGCGCCGCTGGACGATGTGTTCACCGCTGGCCCGTGGCGATCGATCGCCATTGGCGATGGCGGCAATGAGATCGGCATGGGCAGCCTGCCGCACGGGCTGGTGGCAGCGCACGTGGCGCACGGGGAGCGCATCGCGTGTGTGACGCCGGCCGATTATCTGATCCTGGCGGGCGTGTCGCACTGGGGCGTTTATGGCCTGCTCAGCGCGCTCGCATTGCTGCATCCGCGCGGCGCGGCCTTGCTGCCCTGCCTGACTCCGGCGCTGGACCAGGCGATCCTGCGGTCGCTGGTGTTTGACGGTCCGGCGGTCGATGGCGTGTCTCAGCGACAGGCGCTGACCATCGATTGCATTGATGCGCCGGCGCACGCGCGGATGCTGGAAGCGGTACGCGCGGTGGCGTTGCGCGGTTGAGGTGCTCGAGCCGGCAGCCAAAGGGCGCCATACGTTCCATGTAGACGGCGAAGCCTGTAGACTCCCGAGGGCAAGCGGCGATGCCACCTGGAGTACCCGCAATGGCCGACAAGCAGAATTTCATTCTTGTCCCCGATGAGTCTGTGCCCGCTGAGGCGTCGCACGCCCAAAGCGCAGGCACCAAGGCCATCACGCTGTTCGGCCGGTTGCGCAACGTGGCCGCGTCGGTCGTCTCCTCGCTG
>DATNEJ010000119.1:0-9450 GCA_035606775.1 Acetobacteraceae bacterium
TCCACCTTGCGGTTCGGCAGATAGGCGCCCCGCTGCGCCGGCAGGGCAGCGTGCAGCGCCCGCAGCAGACGCAACGGACTCGCATGGCCGTCGATCGGGCAGAAGGACGCACCGACCACGCGGTCTCCCAGCCCCGGCACCATGGCGCGTACCTCGGCGCGGTCGACCATGCGGGTGCCGATATCGCCGCTTTCATTGTGCATCCGCCGCACCATCGCGGCGCGGGTCTCGAACTCCTCGTCACTCAGACAGAAGGTCAGGCCACCCGGCTGCCGCAGCGCGACATCGACGCCGGTGGCATTCGCCAACCGTCCGGCCAGATCAGGCCACAGCTCCGATGATCGGCGGGTCCAGTACGCGTAGGGCGGCATGCCGGCGCCCTTGCTCTGCACCCAGACCAGGCCAAAATTGCCGCGGGCAGCACGAAAGGCAATATCGCCCTCATCCAGCAGGATGACCGAGGCACCAAGCTGGCCCGCGCCCCAGGCGATTGCCCCGCCGACCAACCCGCCGCCGATGACGATCAGGTCGCCGGTGCGGGGCGCAGACATGCGCGTTCAGTCGAAGCCGAGGAAGCCGGGCGACTCACGCAGCGGCGGCGCGGCCTTCAGGCGAGCCAGGTCGGGCACGGGACGCGCAGTGCGCGCATCGCCGGCCAGCAGCGCCTCCAGTTCGGCGGCCACCGACAGCACCAGGGCATCGCCACCGCGCGGCCCGACGATTTGCAACCCGAACGGCAACCCGTTGCGATCCAGGCCCACCGGCAAGGAAAGCGCGGGATGGCCGGGCACCGTCACCGCATAGGCGAGTGCCAGCCAGTGGTAGTACGTCCGGGTCTGCTTGCCGTCGATCTCCGCCGGATAGAGTTCGCGCCAGGAACGCGGGCTGATGGTGATCGAGGGCGTCAGGATCACGTCATAATGTTGAAAGAACGACTGCCAACGGCGATAGATCCCGGTCTGCGCGGTCTGTGCTCGCGCGACATCGAGTGCGGTGTAGCGCCGGCCTTCTTCCACATTGGCCCGCACGTTGGGGCCGACCTCAGCCGGGTGGGTACGCAGCTTCTCCTCGTGGGCACCGAGGAAGCTCAGGGCACGCAGCACCTCGAACGCCTCATCGGTGCCGGTGCAATCGGGTGATGCATCCTCGGCGCGGGCGAAGACGTGGCGGAACAGGCCGGTCTTTTCCGCGAACACCTCGGCGATGTGGCGCTCGGTGGGCGCGAAGCCAAAATCCGGCGTGATCGCGACGCGCAGGCGCGACAGGTCGATGGCGGCGGGCGGATAGAAATCCCCTGGCCGGCGGACGGTTTGGCCAAACACGGTGGTGGCCAGCGGATCGCCGGCATCGTCGCCGGCGATCGAGGCCAGCAGCAGGCTGGTATCCGCGACGGTGCGCGCCATCGGCCCCAGCACCGGCAGATTGCTCCAGCCCAGGCCACGCTTTTCGCTGGGAACGAGGCCGGGGGTCGGACGGAAGCCGACGATGCCGCAGAACGCCGCGGGGTTGCGCAGCGATCCGCCGGTGTCCGAACCGGTGCAGAGTGGCACCATCCCGGCCGCGAGCGCCACCGCCGAACCACCGGAGGAGCCGGCGCAGGAGCGTTGCGGATCGAACGGGTTGCCGGTGGCGCCGTAGACGGCATTGCGGGTGTTGGCCCCAGCACCGAACTCCGGCGTGTTGGTCTTGCCGACGACGATCGCACCTGCCTGTCGTGCCGCCGCCACGATCCGCTCGTCTTGCGCGGGCACATGGGTACGGAACAGCGTGCTGCCGAAGGTGCTGACCAGCCCCTCGGTTTCCTCCAGGTCCTTGATGCCGATCGGCAGGCCGTGCAGCAGCGGCAATTCGCCGCCGCGCGCCACCGCTTCGTCCGCCCGCTTTGCCGCCGCGCGGGCACTGTCGAAATCCCGCGCCGGCATGGCGTTGACCGCGTGGTCCACCGCCTCGATCCGGGCGATGCAGCTTGCCAGCAATTCGCTGGGCGCGAGCTGCTTGCGGCCGATCAGGCGGCGTGCCTCAACGGCGGTCAGGTCACACGGTTCGGTCATGGTTCAGTACCCCAGCGCGAGTCCGTCCTTGCGGGGTTCCGATCCGCCCACCAGGCAGCCGCGCGCATGGTCGATCCAGATCGCCTGCCCGCCGCCATGCGGCCGTTCGATCACCTCCGGGTCATGCCCCATGCGGGTCAGGCGGGCGACGACATCGGCGGGAATGCCGCGCTCGATCTGCAGCTTGCCCCGGAGCGGGAACAGCCGCGGCAGGTCGATCGCCTCCTGAATGTCCAGCCCGTATTCCAGGAAGTTCGTGAGGAACCAGGAATGGCCCATCGGCTGGTAATGACCGCCCATCACCCCGTACGGCATCACCGCTCGGCCGTTCTGCATCACCATGCCGGGGATGATCGTATGCATCGGCCGTTTGCCGGGGGCGATGCAGTTGGGATGGCCACGCTCGACCCGGAAACCGAAGCCGCGGTTCTGCAGCATGACGCCGGAGCGTTCGGCCAGAATTCCGCTGCCGAAACTCTCGAACAGCGAGTTGATGAAGCTGCAGGCGTTGCCGTCCTGATCGACCACGCAGAGATAGACCGTGTCCTTGTGCGGCGGCAGCAGCGCCTCACCGGCGGCGGGCAGCACCGGCATGGCCTGTGTATCGCTGATCAGCCCGCGCAGCGCGCCGAGGTATTCCGGACTGAGCAGCTTCTTCACCGGCACGTCGGCCTGCGCCGGATCGGCCAGGAAGGCGTCCCGGTCGCGATACGCCAGGCGAGCCGCCTCGATATGGCGCTGGGCGCGGACAACCCCCAGCGGGCCGTCGGGCGCCGAGGGCAGGCCGCCCAGCATCCCCAGCATCATCAGCGCGATCAGGCCCTGGCCGTTGGGCGGGCATTGGTAGACGTCGTAGCCCTTCCAGTTCAGCGAGATTGGCTCGACGAACTCCGCATTGCGCAGGCCGGCGGCGAAGTCTTCCTCGGTGTGCAGCCCGCCGCGGGCACGCAAGGCGGCGACCATGTCGGCCGCGGCCGGGCCTTCGTAGAAGGCCTTGGCGCCGCGCTGTGCAATGCCGCGCAACGTTTCCGCCAGCGCCGGCTGCACGAACAGATCGCCCGGTTTCGGTGCGCCCCCGTTCGGCAGGAAGTGGCGCGCATCGTTCTTGCGCAGCTTCGGCTCGGTGCGCTGCCAGTCCCAGGAGACTTTCGGATGCACCGGCCACCCTTCGGCGGCGTAGCGGATCGCCGGCTGCAGCAACTCATCCAGGCCCTTGCGGCCATGCGCGGCAAGCAGCGTCTCCCACGCATTCACCGCGCCCGGAACGGTGACGGCGTGGGCCGAGGTATTCTCGATCGCCCGGATCTGCCGGCTCTCGAACCAGTCGATGGTTGCCGCCGCGGGCGCCCTTCCCGACCCGTTCAGCGCATGCACCTTGCCGGTGCCGGCCGGGGCATACAGGCAGAAGCAGTCGCCGCCGATGCCGGTCGATTGCGGCTCGATCACGCAGAGCACGGCGACCGCCGCCACGGCGGCATCCAGTGCGTTCCCGCCGGCGCGCAGCACATCCAGCGCCGTCAGCGTGGCAGCGGGCATGGAGGTGGCGGCCATGCCGTGGGTCGCATAGACCGGGCTTCGGCCAGGAAAGTGGTAGTCGCGCATGGATGGCCCTCGGGCAGCAGAATTGTGTTTGTCACACTGAAGGCTGGGGCGCAGGTTGGCAACGGTGGGAATGGAGGGGACGATGCCGGACGCGGCAGCCACGATCACCTACGACGCGTTTGAACAGGTGGATATCCGGGTCGGCACGATCGTGGAGGCGCAGCCCTTCCCGGAGGCGCGCAAGCCGGCCGTCCGGCTGGTGATCGATTTCGGGGAGGCGATCGGCACCAAGCAGTCCTCCGCCCAGTTGACGGTGCATTACCGCCCGGACCAGTTGATCGGCCGGCAGGTCTGCGCGGTGGTGAATTTCCCCCCGCTGCAGATCGGGCCCTTCATCAGCGAGGTGCTGACGCTCGGCATGCCCGATGAGGACGGCGCCGTGGTGCTGATCCGGCCGGACTTCAAGGTTCCGGATGGGGGGAGGCTGTTCTGATCGTTGTTGCGGTGATGGGACGTGCAGGCGCGGCACGGCTCAATCGACGCATCCGCCGGCACCGGCACGTTTCCTTATCGCGCGTGCCAAGGGTCAACGACTGGCACGCCGGTTTCCCTCACATCGCGTGCGTTGCGGGTAACCAATGTTAACCCGCGGACGATCGCGGTAGACGCGATCAGCGTATCGATAACGGGAAGACTACGCCCGGCTGATTGTTCACCCCAAAATCGTGCCGCCGCTGCGTCGATCGGGATCACGCGATCGGCGAAAATCGTCTCGATGCCGTCCACCCATGCCGCAAGCTGGTCAGCCGAGTCAGGATCGGCCCGACGCTTGGCCGCGACACCCTTCCGCAGTTCGCCGAGCGTGAGAACGCTCACGAACAGCTCGGCTTCGTTCGCTGCCGCCAGGAACGCCAGAACCCCGGGATCAGCACGAGTTCTGCGCGTCTCTGAGACAACGTTGGTGTCAAGGAGATAGCCTGTGGGCACCATCAAAACACGATGTCACGCCCGGTATCGGGGTCACGCTCAACGGGAAAATCATCCACCTTGGGACCACCCAGCAGATGCGACTTGAAGTCATGCTTGTGCGCGGAAAGCGCACGATAGGTGTCGATGGAAAGCACTACCGCTCGCTCGGAGCCGTGACGAGTGATCGTCTGTGGCCCCTCAGTGCGGGCGCGTTCAATCACTTCGCTGAGCCGCGCCTTGGCATCCTGAACTTGCCATGTCGCCATTACGGCAGCCACTTCGCACTATCTGACTACAATATGGGCATTCTGGTCAGATTGTGCAATCTCGGATTTTCGTAACGTACGGACGGTCGTAAAGCGTTCGCGGGCGCCTCCGTGCGGACGAAGACGCGTTGGGCCGGGCCTTCTTGCGTGGACGAAAATTTGCTTCAAGCATGACGCCATGGCGACGCACTACTACACGGTTACCTGGGATCAGCTTCACCGCGACGCCCGCGCGCTGGCGTGGCGGCTGATGGGACAGGGACCGTTCACCGGGATTGTCGCGGTCAGTCGCGGCGGGCTGATCCCGGCGGCCATTATTGCCCGGGAACTCGATCTGCGGCTGCTGGAATGCGTCTCCGTCGCCACCTACGAGGGCGAGGTGCGAGGCAGCCCCACCGTCATCAAGCCGCCCGCGGCCGCCGGCGACGGCACGGGGTTCCTGATCGTCGATGACCTGGTTGATACGGGCACAACGGCGCGGGTGGTGCGCGGCCTGCTGCCGCGGGCGCACTTCGCCTGTATCTACGCCAAGCCCGCGGGTCGTGATCTGGTGGACAGCTTCATCACCGAGGTCTCACAGGACACCTGGATCCTGTTCCCCTGGGACACCGAGCCGCAATTCGTGCCGCCACTGGCGCGGCGCGGACCGTCGTAACCAGCACCCCCTGCCCGCCCTATCTCCCCTACGCCATCCAGGATTCCGCGCCCTGCGTCGTGAAATGCACACCACTGGCGCTGCCGCCGGCGGCGTTCAGCGCGCGGACTACCGGAATGTGCCGATGCGGCGGCACGATGAACATCATGAACCCGCCGCCGCCCGCGCCCGACACCTTGCCGCCGATCGCCCCCGTGGCGAAAGCGAGTTCGTAGAGCTCCTCGATCCGCCCGGTACTGATGCCCGACGCGGTCTGCTTCTTCGCCTCCCAGGACCGGTTCAGGATGGTTGCCATGCGGCCGATCTCGCCGCGCAGCAGCGCCTCCTTCATCTCGATCGCGTCGTGCTTGAGCCGGTGCAGACCGTCGATCGCATTGCCGTTAATCCCGCTCATGCGCCGCTGCTGCTCGACGATGATCGCTTCTGACCGGCGCGAGACGCCGGTGAAGCAGATCACCATCGAGGTCTCCAGCTCGTTCAACGTTGCCGGCGACACGCGCAGCGGATTGACGATCACCCGGTCGCTGCCGTGGAACTCGATGAAGTTCGTGCCGCCGAACGTGGCGGCATACTGGTCCTGCTTGCCGCCGGCGAGGCTGAGGTCAATCCGCTCGATCTCGAAGGCGATATGCGCCACGTCGTAGGGGCCGAGCGGCGCGGCGAGATGGGCGGTGAACGCCTCCACCAGGGCGACGACAAGCGCTGAGGAGGAACCGAGGCCGGAGCCGGGCGGCGCATCGACATAGGACGTGACCCGCATCGGGGCCAGGCGCGCGCGGCCGAACTGGGCGACCATGCGGCGGGCCACGCCCGCGTGCAGAACCAGCTTCGCCCGATCCAGTTCGGCAAGATCGGGGGTGAAGCTTTCCGCCATGTCGAGGTCGGGGGCGATGAAATGCACCTTCCCGTCGTCCGACGGTTCGATGAAGGCGTAGGCGTACCGGTCGATCGTCGTATTCAGCACCGCGCCGCCGTGTTCGTCGCAGTACGGGCTGAGATCGGTGCCGCCGCCGGCAAGCCCGAGACGCAGCGGGACGCGGGCGCGAACCGTATCGTGGCGGCTGAGCATTAATCTCTCCCGTGGTCCGATCAGGCGGCGTTATCCAGGATCGGACGCAGGAATGCCAGCAAGTTCCCGCCTTGAAACAAATGGCCAGCGACGCCCGCGGCGTCGGCGGCCTGCATGTCGGTCTGCTGATCCCCGACCATCAGGCAGCGGGCCGGATCGAGTTCCCAGGCGCGCATCAGGTCCAGCAGCATCCCTGGCGCCGGTTTCCGCCAGTCGCTCGCGCGGGCGTAAGCCGGCACGGCGCCCCGCTCGTGGTAAGGGCAGTAGCGCCAGTCATCGATCGTGCCGCGTGCGCGTCTGGCCTCGTCGCCGATCCATCCAAGCAGGTCCTGAACCGCCGCTTCCGGGAACAGGCCGCGCGCGACTCCCGACTGGTTGGTGACGATGAAGACATGCCAGCCAGCGCGGGTGGCGTAACCGATGGCCTCCCGCGCGCCGTCCACCCAGGCGAACTGGTCCCGCGTGCCGACATAGCCGTGATCGAGGTTGATCACCCCGTCACGGTCCAGGAACAGCGCCCGCCGGTGCAGCAGCGCGGGGATCTCCCGCTGCGCACGGGCGAAGTCCTCCGGCACGCCGATATCGCGGAAATAGCCGCCGGCCACCGTGCCGCGCAGGGCGGCGCGGGCCGCAAGCGTGGGCATGACATCGGCTTCCAGGGAGCAGACGGGCCGCAGATCGTCGATCAGGCCGCGCTTGAACAGGTAAATCCCACCGTTGATCAGCCCCCCGGTGCCTGGTGGCGGTCGTTCGCGAAAGGCGGTGACACGCTGGCCGTCCAGACTGACAACGCCGAACCGGGACGCGTCTTCCAGCCGACGCAGCACCATCCGGCCCACGACGCCATCGCCGTCATCGGCTGCGTCCGCGAGCAACGCGGCGATATTGCAGTCAAACAACGAGTCGCCGTTGCAGAGCAGGAAGCGTTCGTCCAGCCGCTCCCGCGCATGGAAAATGGCGCCGCCCGTCCCGGCGCGGAGCGGTTCCTCCGACACGGCGATGCTGACCCGGCGCGGCAGGGTCGCGGCGATGCCATCCACCGCGGTCTGCACTTGGTCGGAGAGATGGCCGGTCAGCAGCAGGAAATTGGTGACTCCGTAGCGTATGAACTCGCGCAGCAGCCAGGCAAGAAACGGCCGGTCGCCGCAAGGCAGCAGTGGCTTTGGGGTGGCGGCGGTCAGGGCGCCCAACCGGGTGCCAAGGCCGCCGACGAGCACGGCGCACTGCGTAACGGTGACGGGCGGCATAACGGCGTCCTTGGGCGCGATGGTCCGGCCAGGGCGTAGAGCATCACCCGCGACGCCGGAGCAAGCAGTTCTGCTTTCCTGTGGTCGTCGCGCGCGAACCCTCCGAAGCCCTGAAACGTACGGTCTTCTCTACCGGAACGATTCTAAACCACTGCGCGCCGAAGCAGAACGATCCGGTTGGTGTTGGTGCCGCCGCGGTTGTTGCGGACGCCCCAGCAATTGGCCGTCTTGGTGAACGCCTGCTGGTTCACCATGACGCCCAGCACCTGGAACGGCAGACCGGCGATGGCGGCTACGACGTGCCGTTCCAGCAGCACCCTGCCATGCCGGACCTCGCCCACCTCGAATGCGACGAACCCGCCGGGGCGCACCACGCGGGCAAACTCCTCGAAGGAGCGGCGCACAAAGCGCTCCCATGCCGGCAGGTCGCGGTGACGATCGATGCGCACCGTGGCCGGATCGATGCCGGCGAACCAGCAGCGCAACCAGTTGTCGCCTTCATAATCCACCACGTCGAGAAACGGCGGCGACGTCACCAGCAGATCGATCGAGGCATCCGCCAGCCCTGGCGTTGCCTCTGCTGCGCCGGTCGTCAGAAGTCCGGCCGGATGCGGCGGCGGTGCACCGTCCGCGAGCAAGGATCGGCTCTTGCGAGCAATGAGCGCTCCAACATTCCGGAACGGCGGCGTCTGGCCGCGCGCGAGGTTGATCCGGCGCTGCGATTGGACCGAGACCGCCTGGTTCGGCGGCAGCGTATAGACAGAAAAGAAGCCGGGCGAGTGTCCCGTCAGGCGGTTGATCGCCACCATGCGCAGCCATGCATCGACCGGATCGAGCACGCCGCGCGCCTCGCGGTCCAGCAGGTGACGCCTGAGCGCGATTATCTGACTCAGCGTCTCGGGGTGATAGAAGGCCAGCAGTTCCGGGTGATCCGGCTCCGTAACCGCATGCGCCAGGTCCAGGTCATCGAGGCGCGCCCGGATGGCGGGCAGCGGTGGAGGGTCCAGCCGCGGAGCGATCAGAATCGCGCTGAGCGGATTGACGTCGTTGCTAACCGGCCGGCGGCCCATCAGCGCGGCCTGCACCGGCGTCGTGCCACGGCCGGCGAACGGATCGTAAACGGTGTCGCCGGGGTCGGTCAGGCGGGCGACGAAGAACTCTGGAAGCTGTGCCTTGAAGCAGGCGCGATAGCTGATCTCATGCAAGTTGTGCCCGCGCCGCTGGGCGGCGGTCCAGAATTCGTTGACGAAGTAGCAGAGCCCTGCGTCCTGCAGTTCGATCGTCGGTGCGCCGCTGAAGGTGAAGCGGCGCAGCGTTGCCAGGAATGGATCCTCTCGCCCGGACCGCGCGGCACGGCGCGTTGTGCCGGTCGCGGCCTCGGCGATTGCCAATGCCCTCATCGCAGGAACGGATTGCCGGCGCGTTCGGCGCCGATGGTCGAGCCGGGACCGTGGCCGCACAGGAAAGAGAAATCGTCGCCGAGCGGGAGGAGCTTGGTGGTGATGGCGGTGATGAGGGCGGCGTGGTCGCCGTAGGGGAAATCGGTGCGGCCGACGGAGCCCTGGAACAGCACATCGCCCACCAGGGCAAAGCGGGCGGCGTGGTGGATGAAAACGATATGGCCGGGGGTGTGGCCGGGGCAGTGCAGCAC
>DATNEJ010000120.1:0-24776 GCA_035606775.1 Acetobacteraceae bacterium
GGTGACAATGGCCCCCGCGAACGAGCCGTCCGCCAGTCTCAGCGGGCGGGCGACGTCCATGTGCCATTGGCGCATGACCGGATCTATCGTCGTCGCGCCGATGAACAGGCGATCCTCGCCCGGTTCGCGTTCGGCCAGTGCGCGGAAGAATGCCGCATCGGCCAGATTTCGGCCGATCGCCTCGGGCACCGACGATTGGCGAACGATCCCGCCCCGATCGACAAGCAGCATATCGCGGCTGAGGCCGGCCAAAGCGACGGCTTGCCGGTGCGCCGTCTCAAGGTCGAAATGCTGCGGATCAGCCTGCCATCGGTCGGCCAGGATCCGCAACGTCTGGTCCAGCACGAGGATCTGGCGGTTGATCTGTTCGGCAATGACCAGGGCCTGATCGGCGACATGGGCGGAGGCCCGCGCCGAGGCGTCGCGCCACTCGCTGCGGCCGACCTGGACAGCCGCCAGCCACGTCAGGGCAATCGCGCAAACCATCGCCATAAGGATGGCCAAGCCACCCAGCACGTACCTCTTAGGCTTGACTCTCATTGGTGCATATCAAGAGCGGCTGAAATCCGACCAGGTCTGGTCGCCGGGACGCCAAGCGGGCCAGGAACGGTTCGTAGCCTTATTATCCTGACGAATTCAACACTGTTCCGCTGCCCGGATCAGTCGGCGCAGCAATGGAGGGACCCGCGGAAAAAGCCATCAATGTCCAGGACTTGCCCCGGACCGGCTTGCCCTGGACAGGTCCGGGTGCGAATGTCCGCCCGTTCCGGCAGCCGGCTTCCGGCCCCGGCTGCTAACGGCCAATGAGGATAGAATGGCGAAAATCAAGGTGAAGACCCCGGTCGTCGAGCTCGACGGGGATGAGATGACCCGCATCATCTGGGGTTTCATCAAGGACAAGCTGATCCTGCCCTATCTGGATATCGATCTGAAATATTTCGATCTGGGGATAGAATATCGGGACAAGACCGACGATCAGGTAACGGTCGATGCTGCGCACGCCATCGCCGAGTATGGGGTCGGGGTCAAATGCGCGACCATCACGCCGGACGAGGCCCGCGTGCGGGAGTTCAACCTGAAGCGCATGTATCGCAGCCCGAACGGCACGCTGCGCAACATTCTGGACGGCACCATCTTCCGTGAGCCGATCATCTGCCGGAACGTGCCGCGCCTGGTGCCCCACTGGACCCAGCCGATCGTCATCGGCCGTCATGCCTACGGCGACATCTATCGGGCGACGGAGATGAAGATCCCAGGTCCCGGCAAGGTGACGCTTACCTATCAGCCGGCCGACGGCGGCCCGGCGCAGACCCTGGACGTGCACAGCTTCGCCAAGGGTGGCGGCGCGGCGATGGCGATGCACAACACCCGGGAGTCCATCGAAGGTTTCGCCCGGGCCAGCTTCAACTACGCGCTGATGCGCGGCTGGCCTTTGTACTTCTCCACCAAGAACACGATCCTCAAGGCGTATGACGGCTACTTCAAGGACATCTTCGAGGAAATCTACCTGAAGGAGTTCAAGGCCGCGTTCGACAAGAAGGGACTGACCTACGAACACCGCCTGATCGACGACATGGTTGCCTGCGCGTTGAAGTGGAACGGCGCCTATGTCTGGGCATGCAAGAACTACGATGGCGATGTGCAGTCGGACACCGTCGCGCAGGGCTTCGGCTCCCTTGGATTGATGACCTCGGTGCTGCTGAGCCCCGACGGCAAGACCGTGGAAAGCGAGGCGGCGCACGGCACGGTCACGCGGCACTATCGCCAGCATCAGCAAGGCAAGGAGACCTCCACCAACCCGATCGCTTCGATCTTCGCCTGGACGCGCGGGCTGATCTATCGCGGCCGTTTCGACGGCACACCGGACGTCACGGCATTCGCCGAGACGCTGGAGAAGGTCTGTGTCGAGACGGTCGAGTCAGGCAGCATGACCCGCGACCTCGCCGTTCTGATCAGCCCGGAGCAGCCCTGGCTGAATACGCAGGCGTTCCTGAACAAGCTCGACGAGAACTTGCGGAAAGCCATGCAGTAACCAAATCGGTCGCGCCGACCGATATTCCAGTGCTCCCGGAATATCGGTCGGCAGCGGTCGTCGGTCACTCCGACCGCGTCCGTATCTCGGTGGGAGGACTGCAATGGATGAAACACACGAACTGGCCGGCCTGCAGCGCTACGGCATGGCCCGCCGAACCTTTGCAACAACGAGCCTGATTGCCGGCTTCACCCTGGCGACAACGCGGGTGGAGGCGCAGGCCATTCACACCGACGCGCAAGGGCTGGAGGCCGGTGAGACGACGATCCCCGTCCAGGGCGGGGCGCTTCCGGCGTATTTTGCCCATCCTGCCAGCGGCGACCGGTTTCCGATCGTGCTGGTGAACGAGGAGATCTTCGGCGTCCACGAATACATCAAGGATGTCTGCCGACGTCTGGCCAAGGCTGGCTATCTGGCTGTCGCGGCCGAATACTACGCGCGTCAGGGCGACATTTCGAAAGTGACGAATCAACAGCAACTGATTTCGGACTTCATTTCGAAGACGCCCGATGCCCAGTACATGGCCGACCTGGACGCTGTCGCGAATTGGGCCGGGAACCACGGCGGCGATCTGTCGCGCCTCGGCGTGATGGGCTTCTGCCGCGGCGGCCGGCAGACTTGGCTCTATGCGGCGCACAATCCGCATCTCAAGGCCGCCGTCTCGTTTTACGGTCCGGTGGGTGGCAAGACCTCGCCGATCCAGCCCAAGAGCGTGCTTGATATCGCGGGCGACATTCAATGTCCGCTGCTGGGCCTGTACGGCGGCAAGGATCCCATCAATCCGGTCGATGAGGTCCATCAGGCGGAGGCGGAGGCGAAAAGCCGCCACAAGATTGTGGAGATCGTCATCTATCCGGATGCACCGCACGGGTTCCATGCGGATTACCGGCCCAGCTACCGGCAGGCGGACGCGGAAGACGCGTGGAAGCGGACCCTGGCTTGGTTCAAGCGTTACGGAATGGCGCCGGCCGGCTGAGCACCGCCGCTGATCGGCGCCGGCCGGTTACGCATGGCCAGTGCGGACCAGCTTCGGCGCAGGCACAGCAGCAGGATGACGGCCGGGCCGGCACAGCCGAGCGGAACATGCCAAGCTGTGCCGATGGGCCAGGCAAGCAGGGCCATCGGGTAGATAGCGATCAAACAAAGCCGCTCCCACGGCAGATACCCGGTGGCGCGTGCTTCCCGCGTGAGCCAGCCGGCCGCAACGATCAGCAGCAACTGGTCGTAGATCAGGGCCACCGGCACCGCCAGCAACGTTGTGGTCAGCAGCATGGCGTTGCGCACGGGCTGGCTCACGGGATGCCGCCATGTGACTGCCAGCAGACACGCCATTGCCACCGCAGCGACGCCCTGCACGGCATAGGCCTGGGCAGCATCGAAGCCGAGGAGGCGCGCACCGCCGAACAACGAGATCATTTTGGCATAGTCAATCCGGCCGGATGCGTAGACGTTGTGCGATCCGCCGAAGGCCGTCAGGTACGCCGCCCACGTCTCCCAGCCGTACACGAGCCTGGACAGGAGGACGACCGTAACAACCGTGGCACCGGCAGCGAAGAACGTGCGCCAGCGCTGCCCGGCGATCAGCGCGATGGGCATCAGCAGGCCGAAATGCGGCTTGTAGCAGAGCAGCCCCAGCATGAGGCCGGCGGCGATGGGTCTCTTGTCGATCAGCACAGTGAAGCAGGCGAGAAGCCCGGCTGTCAGCGGCGCATTCTGGCCCAATCCGATGCTCCAGATCACCGCCGGGAACGCCAGCACCGGCAAGACCCAATGCCAGTCGGACCGCCGCAGTATCGGGCGCATCGCCAGGACGAACCCAATCATGCCGGCAAGTTGAAAAACCACGTAGGAGGCAAGGTAGGGCAGTTTTGCCAGCGCCGCGCACAGCAGCAAAAAGACCGGCGGATAGAAGAAGAACTGATACGGCGCCGCCGTGCCGGCGATATGCTGTTCGGCCAGGTAATGTGCGGCTTGATCGTAGGCCAGTTGCGGTGCGCCAGTCAGCGCAAGCTTGCCGGCAGCATAGAAACTGAGGAAATCGATCGAATGCGGCCCAACGGTGCGCGTGAATACCCCGTGCTGCCAGAGCGCAATGAACAGCGATAGCAGAAGCTCCGCCACGAGAAGCATCAGCCCCCAGGCGGTGATCCGGTCCCGGCTGAGCCAGTCAGCCCACCGCAACGCCTCGATGAATCTGCCAGTGATTTTGGTCACCGACATGCAACGCTCCCCCCGTTCCCGCCCGGCCTTCTACCCGCAGGCGGCTTGTCAAACGGTTTCAGGCGGTGCTCGAGCGTGATCGTTGGAGGCGGCACGCCGGAGACGTGAATCACGCGATCAAACAAAGGCTCTACGGATCAGCCGGCCGCTTCGGCCTCGGCCGCACAAGGCATCGGCTCGCCGGAAGCTTCAAGGTTGGTGCGGACCACGCTCAAAAGGTCGAACAGGTATTCGTGCTCTTCTTCCGGCACGCCGGCCAGGGCCTGGGCCCGCACCTGCCGGCCAATGGCCTGAATCTGGCTGACCGTCGTGGCGGCCGCCTCAGTGAGCCACAGGGTTCGGATGCGCCGGTCGGTCGGGTGAGGCCGCCGCTCGATCAAGCCGGCCGCTTGCAAGCTATCGATCAGCCGAACCACCGAGATCGTCTCGATATCCAGGTAGTTCGCCAACGTCGCCTGACTGATCCCGGGCGAGTGAAAGACATGCACCAGGACCGAGGCTTCCGAACGGTTCACCTTGAGACCGGCTTCCCGGGCGCGCTGAACGAAGCGCCGGCGCATCAGGCGGGACGTTTCCTGGAGCAGGAACCCGAGCCCACGCCGAACCTGCGCGGTTTCACTCATCGGACGGCATCTCCGGCCGACTCGGAAACACGCACGGGTTCTTCCACGCCGCGCGAGCGGCGGCGGCCGAGGCGATGGCCAAGCCGGTCCAGGTAGAGATAGATCACCGGGGTCGTGTAGAGCGTAAGCGCCTGGGAGACGAGCAACCCGCCGACGATGGCAATACCGAGCGGCCGGCGTAGCTCGGATCCAGCGCCCTGGCCGAGCGCCAGGGGCAGGCCGCCGAACAGGGCGCACATGGTCGTCATCATGATCGGGCGGAAGCGTAGCAGGCATGCCTCGTGAATCGCCGCCAGCGGACTTTTTCCCTCGCTGCGTTCGGCTTCCAGGGCGAAGTCGATCATCATGATCGCGTTCTTCTTGACGATACCGATCAGCAGAACCATGCCGATGATGGCGATCAGGCTGAGATCGTTGCCGGTGATCATCAGCATGATAAGCGCGCCCACGCCCGCGGAGGGCAGCGCCGAAAGGATCGTGATGGGATGGATGAAGCTCTCATAGAGCATCCCGAGCACGATGTACACGACCAGGATGGCGGCGAGCACCAGGAGCGGCGTGGACGTCAGCGAGTCCTGGAACGCCTGCGCGGTGCCGGCAAATGCGCCTTGCACCGTCGCCGGCATGCGCAGTTCCGCCTGCGCGGCGTTGATCGCATCGACGGCCTGGCCGATGGAGACCCCGGGCGCGAGATTGAACGACAGTGTGACGGCCGGGAACACGCCCTGGTGGTTGATCGTGAGCGGTTCGACCTTGTTCGTCATGCGTGCGACGGCTGACAGCGGCACCTGTGCGCCGGTTGGCGTGGCAATATAGATGTGCGACAGCGCCGCCGGATCGTCCTGGTATTTTGGCAGCACCTCCAGGATGACCTTGTGCTGGGACGTGTCCGTATAGACGGTCGTGATCTGCTCCTGGCCGAACGCGTCATAGAGGGTCTGGTCGATCGCGCCCACGGACAGCCCGAGGCGAGAGGCGGTGTCGCGATTGATGGTCAGCGCGATATGCGGCGCCGCAATCTGCTGATCGGATGCGACGTCGGTGAGCAGCGGGATATTCTGCATCTTCTGCAGCAGAATCGGCGCCCAGTGGTTCAGTTCCGCGTCGTTGTTGTCGGTGAGTGTATATTGGTACTGCGCCTGCTTGAGCCGGCCACCGATGGTCACGTCCTGGCCTGGCTGCATATAAAACTTCACACCCTGGACCTGCGCCACCTTGGGCCGCAGGCGGGCCATAACCTGCGACACAGGATCGCGCTGATCGAGCGGTTTGAGCTGGATGAACATCCGCGCGGTGTTCTCGCTCGCATTGCCGCCGGTGGCACCTGCAAAGCCGACCAGCCCGTAGACCGCCGGGTCCTTCACGATGATGTCGGTCAGCTGCTGCTCGAGCCGTGACATCTCGGCGAAGGAGGTGTCCTGCCGCGCATCGGCCTCACCGAACAGGAATCCGGTATCCTGCTGGGGGATGAATCCCTTCGGAATCATAATATACATCATGCCGGTCAGTACAATCAGACCGAGCGTGGCCGTGAGCATCAGCGGCTGATGGCGGAACACCCATTTGAGACCGCGGTCGTAGCCGCCGATTAGCCAGAGAAAGAAGCGCTCTGCACCGCGATTGAAGCGTCCCTTGGGGTGGTCGCTTTCCCTGGTCAGGAAGCGGGCGCACATCATTGGCGTGAGTGTGAGCGCGATGAACGCGGACGCAACGACGGCGACGGTGACGGTGACAGCAAATTCGTGGAACAAACGGCCGATAATGCCGCCCATGAACAGCAGCGGTATGAACACCGCGATGAGGGAGAAGGTGATCGACACAATCGTGAAGCCGATCTGGCCGGCGCCCTTGATCGCCGCCTGAAACGGCGACATGCCCTGCTCAATATACCGGACGATATTCTCGATCATAACGATCGCATCGTCCACAACAAAGCCGACCGAGATGGTGAGTGCCATCAGCGAAAGATTGTCGAGATTATATCCGATCAGGTACATCACGCCCGTGGTAATCACCAGCGCCAGCGGCACTGTCACGCTGGGTATGATCGTCGCCCAGGCGGTGCGCAGGAACAGGAAGATCACCAGCACGACCAGGCCGACGGTAATCGCCATCGTGAATTCGACATCCTCGACCGAGGCCTGGATCGTGAGCGAGCGGTCGGAGACGAGGCTTACGTGGACCGTGGGCGGGATCGATGCCATCAGACTGGGCATCATCGCCTTGATCTGGTTGACCACTTGGATCGTGTTCGCGCCGGCCGCGCGTCGTATCAGCAGCAGTTCCGTGCGCTTGTCGCCATACCAAGCACCGGTGCGAGGATACTGCGATGAATTGACGACATCGCCGATGTCCTTGACCTGGACCGGTGCGCCATTGCGATACGCGACAATGATGTGGCGAAACGCGTTGGCGTCGAACAACTGATCGTTGGTATCAATCGAGAATTGCTGCGTCGTGCCTTCAAGATTGCCCTTCGGCTGATCGGTGGTGGCCGCCACGAGCGCGGTGCGGACCGCATCGAGCCCGATGCCGCGCGCGGCGAGCGCGTCGGGGTTGACCTGCACATGCACTGCCGGCGTCTGCTGGCCGGCAATATCCACCTGGGAAACACCCTGAATCCGTGACAGCGATTCGGCGAGCACGTTGTAGGCGTAATCATCGACCTGCGAAATCGGCATCGCGTCCGACGTCACGGCGTAGATCAGGATCGATCGGTCGGCGGGATTGGTTTTTCGATAGGTCGGTGGCGTAGGCATATTTTTGGGCAGCAGGCCGCCGGCCGCATTGATCGCGGCCTGCACATCGCCCGCCGCGCCATCGATATTGCGCCCCAGGTTGAACTGCAGGGTGATCGTCGTGTTGCCGAGCCCGCTGGTCGACGACATCGAATCGAGGCCGGGGATCGACGCGAATTGCTGCTCCAGCGGGGTCGCCACGGAGGAAGCGATAATATCGGGACTGGCGCCGGGCAGCTTTGCCGTGACCACGATTGTCGGAAAATCGACGTTGGGCAGCGCCGCGACCGGCAGAAGCGCATAGCCGGTGATACCGAAGATCAGCAGCCCGGCCATCAGCAGAGCGGTCGCGATCGGACGGCGAATGAAGACGGAGGAAATGCCCATCGGATCAGCCCGCCGGCCGCGCCGCGGACTGGATCTTCACCCGCACATTGTTGGCCAGCCTGTACTGGCCGTCCGTCACCACTCGCTCACCGGCGGCAAGCCCGGTGCCGATGACGGCAAGTCCGTCCTGTCTGGACAGGACCGTCACTTGCCGCCGCTCCACCGTATCGCCTGGCTTGATCACATAGACATAATCCCCGTTGGAGCCGGCCATCACGGTCTGGGCCGGCACGGTGATGGCATCGGGGCGCGTGCCGATGATCAGCCGTACGGTGACAAATTCGCCGGGCCAGAGGCGCTCATCGGCATTGTCGAAAATGCCCTGCAGGGCGATCGTGCCGGTCGCGGTGTCCACGTGGTTGTCGATGAAGCGCAGCTTGCCTTGCGCGAGAAATTCCTTGGTCTCGCCGCTGTAGGTCTTCACCGTCAGCGGCTGCTTCGCCTGGGCCTGACGGATCTGATCGAGCAGCGTCTGCGCCAGGGAAAAGTCCACATAGATCGGCTTGATCTGCGTCAGGCTGACCAGGGTCGTCCCGGTGCCCGTCTGGATGTAATTGCCGGCGTCGACCATCAGCTTGCCGGTGCGGCCGGTGATCGGCGCGCGGATCGTCGCGTATTGCAGGTTGATCTGGGCGGTCTCGATGGCGGCCTGATCCGCTTTCAGCGTGGCCTTCAACTGGGCGACGGTGGCTTTCTGGTCGTCGTAACTCTGGCGCGTCTGGAAACCCGATCCGACCAGTTTGCTGTACCGGTCCAGATTGAGTTCGGCGCCCTGCAACTGCGCCTCATCCCTCTCGCGATTCGCCTGGGCCTGGTCGAGCGCCGCCTGGTATGGGCGCGGGTCGATCAGAAACAGAAGATCGCCCTGCGTCACCTCCTGACCGTCGGTGAAGAACACCTTCTCGATCTGCCCGTCGATCCGTGACTTCACATTGACCGAGTTGATGGTTTGGACCGTCCCGAGACCCTCGGCAAAGATCGGGACGTTCTCGGCCTTGGCCGATGCTGCGCTGACCGGAACCAGCGGACCACCGGTCGGGGCCGCGACGGCAGGTTCGGTTCGCCGCCCGAGTCCGAACCAGCCGCCCAGACCAGCGGCCAGAAGCACCGCCACCATGGCGACGAGGCGATATTTCTTCATGCGACCATAGTCCAAATGACCCAGAGTCCGACTATCCAGAGCGCGTTGCGGGCCGATCCCCCAACCGGGCCGCGGAGGGGATAAGCCGACAATGCATGTGATATGCAAGACACATAATGTAACACCGCCCGCGCCCTGCATCCGGCCGTATCCGCGGTGCCGCTGCTTGCATGCGGCGCGGCGCAAGTGTCTTCTCCCGACGGGAGCGTTTCACAAGCGGAGTCGCCTGCGTGGCCTATGCGCTGCAGCAACTCATCAACGGCGTGACGTTGGGTATGATCTACGGGCTGATCGCCGTTGGCTATACGATGGTCTACGGCATCATCGGCATGATCAATTTCTCGCATGGCGACGTTTTCATGATCGGCGCCTTCCTGTCGCTGATCTCAATCCTCGGTCTCGCCGTGTTCGGCATTACCGCCGTGCCGCTGGCCCTGGCGCTGACACTGATCTTCGCCGCGGGGCTGACGGCGCTCTACGGCTGGACGATCGAGCGGGTGGCGTACCGCCCGCTGCGCGGCTCCTTCCGTCTGGCGCCGCTGATCAGCGCGATCGGCATGTCCATTACCTTGCAGAACTTCGCCCAGGTCAGCCAGGGCGCACGGGTCAAGCCCCTGGATGCGCTGATACCGGGCGGACTCAAGATCATGGAGCAGCACGGCTTCGCGGTGCAGCTTTCCTGGATGCAGATCGCCATTGCCGTCACCACGCTGGTCATCCTCGGCATCTTCACCTGGCTCGTCACAACAACGCCGCTGGGGCGGGCCATGCGGGCCTGCGAGCAGGACCTGAAGATGGCCAGCCTGCTGGGGATCGATACGGACAAGACGATCAGCCTGACCTTCGTCATCGGCGCGGCGCTTGCCGCGGTCGCCGGGCTGATGTTCCTGCTCTATTACGGCGTCATCGACTTCTACATCGGCTTCGTCGCCGGCATTAAGGCGTTCACCGCGGCCGTGCTGGGCGGCATCGGCAGCCTGCCTGGGGCGGTACTTGGTGGCCTGCTGATCGGTCTGATCGAAGTGTTCTGGTCGGCCTATTTCAGCATCGAGTACAAGGATGTCGCGGCATTCTCGATCCTGGTGATCGCTCTCATCTTCCTGCCCACGGGCATATTGGGCCGAGCGGAGGTCGAGAAGGTATGAGCCTGGCTGGGTCCCAGCCTGTTACGCGGCGGCCTCCAGTGAACCTTATCCGTCGTTTATCGCCGGCACGCCAATGAGTGCGCTACGCGACGCCTTCCTCTCCGCAGTTGTCGCGCTTGGCCTGTTCGGCCCGATGGTCGGACTGGTGGCCGACAACGCAGAACGTGGCCTGACCCTGCGTGTCCGCCCGATCCCCGTCGCGGTCGTGGTCGGCCTGGTCTTCTTCGGGCGTCTCGCCGCCCTTTCCCTGCGATCGCGCCGCCGGTCCGCCGCCGTCGCGTCGAACCGTGCCCTTGCGGAAATCGTGACCCGGGCCGGAAAGTATGTCGCGCCCCTGTTGCTGGTGCTTGCCGTCGCATTGCCGTTCAGCGGCTCCCGCTACTACGTGGACCTCGGCACGCTGGTGCTGACCTACATCATGCTCGGCTGGGGCCTGAATATCGTGGTCGGCCTGGCCGGGCTGCTGGACCTCGGCTACGTCGCCTTCTATGCGGTCGGCGCCTACTCCTATGCGATCCTGGCGCAGACCTTCGGCCTTGGCTTTTGGACCTGCCTGCCGCTGGCCGGCATCCTGGCCGCGCTGTGGGGCATCCTCCTGGGGTTTCCGGTGCTGCGCCTGCGTGGCGATTACCTGGCGATCGTGACTCTGGCCTTCGGGGAAATCATCCGCATCGTCATCACCAACTGGGTGTCCCTGACCAATGGCCCCAACGGTATCTCCGGTATCCCGCGGCCGACACTGTTCGGCCTGACCTTCAGCATGGACGGTGGGCCTGGCACGGTCTCCGGCTTCTTCGGGATCGAGCCGCAGACGATCCAGCGGGTGATCTTTCTGTACTACGTGATCCTCGGCCTGGCCTTGATCACCAACTGGGTGACGTTGCGGCTGCGCCGCATGCCGCAGGGACGCGCCTGGGAGGCGCTGCGTGAGGACGAGGTGGCCTGCCGGTCGCTCGGCATCAATGTCACCACCACCAAGCTGACCGCATTCGCCATGGGTGCGATGTTTGGCGGCTTCGCCGGGGCGTTCTTCGCGACGCGTCAGGCATTCATCAGCCCTGAGAGCTTCACCTTCATCGAAAGTGCCACTGTGCTGGCGATCGTCGTGCTGGGCGGACTGGGAAGCCAGCTTGGCGTTGCCCTGGCTGCCATCATCATGGTGGGCGGGCTCGAGCTGTTGCGCCAGTTGCTGAGCTGGATGGCGGACCAGATGGGCAGCCCGCTCTTCGCCGGGATAGCCAGCGCGCTGCCGCTTTATCGCATGCTGATCTTCGGTGTGGCGCTCGTGCTGATGATGGTGCTGCGGCCCCGTGGCCTGGTCTCCGGGCGCACGCCGACCGCATCGCTGGGCAAGCCCAAGGAGATTTCCGCCGAACTTGTCGCTCAGGGCCGCGGCTGATGCTGGCAGTCAGCGGCCTGACGATGCGCTTTGGCGGCCTCAAGGCCGTGGATGACCTGTCGTTCGAGGCGCGCCAAAACGAGATCACCGCGGTGATCGGACCGAACGGCGCCGGCAAGACCACGGTGTTCAACTGCATTACCGGCTTTTACCGCCCAAGCGGGGGCATCATTGAGCTGACTCACGACAATGGCCGCCGGTTCACCCTGAACCACATGAGCGGTCATCGGATTGCCGCCACCGCGAAGGTCGCGCGCACCTTCCAGAATATCCGCCTGTTCGCCGGCATGACGGTGCTGGAGAACCTGCTTGTCGCGCAGCACAACACGCTGATGGCGGCCACCGGCTTCGGAATCATGGGGCTGCTCGGGATCGGCGGATATCGCGCCGCGGAAGCGGCGGCGGTGGACAGGGCGCGTTACTGGCTCGATGCCATCGCGCTGACCGCGCGTGCCGACGATCCGGCCGGCGCCTTGCCCTATGGTGCGCAGCGCAGGCTGGAGATCGCTCGGGCCATGTGCATCGATCCGGTCATGCTGTGCCTGGATGAGCCGGCAGCGGGATTGAATCCGCGCGAAACCGAAGAGCTGAACCGGATGCTGCTGCGCATCCGCGACGGCGGCTGCTCACTGCTGCTGATCGAGCACGACATGGGCGTAGTGATGCGGATTTCCGACCATATCGTCGTGCTCGATCACGGCCGGATGATAAGCGACGGCACACCCGCCGAGGTGCGGTCCGATCCGGGGGTGATCGCGGCGTACCTGGGTGAGGGTGAGGAGGACGAGGTGACGGCATGACGGCGCCGCTGCTTGCGTTGTCCGGTGTCACGGCGTTCTACGGGGCGATCCAGGCGCTGCGCGGCGTGGACATGACGGTGCAGGAAGGGGAGATCGTCGCGCTGATCGGTGCGAACGGCGCCGGGAAATCGACCCTAATGATGACCATCTGCGGCGATCCCCGCGCCCGCGCCGGCACCATCCTATACGACGGGCACGACATCACGCGGCTTCCGACGCACGAGATCATGCGCCGGCGTATCGCCCAGGCGCCCGAGGGACGGCGCATCTTCGGGCGCATGACCGTCTATGAAAACCTGCTGCTTGGCGCCGAGATCGCCGGCCAGTCTGATGTGGAGGGCCTGCTGGACCAGGTCTTCACGCTGTTCCCCCGGCTGAAGGAACGCCTGACACAGAGAGGGGGAACCCTATCGGGGGGCGAACAGCAGATGCTGGCGATCGGCCGGGCGCTGATGTCCCGCCCGCGGCTGCTTCTGCTGGATGAGCCGTCCCTGGGCCTGGCGCCATTGATCGTGCGGCTGATCTTCGGTGCGATCCGCGACCTGAACCGCTCAACCGGTCTCACGGTTCTGCTGGTGGAACAGAATGCGTTCCAGGCCTTGCGGCTGGCCCACCGGGGCTATGTGCTGGTGAACGGCGCGATCACCATGACGGGGTCGGGGGCGGAACTGCTCCGCCGGCCGGAGATACGGGCGGCCTATCTCGAAGGCGGCCACGGCTAGGCATGGTCCGCGAAAGGCCGGGGCGATCCGGGGTCGCCTCCGATCAACCTCCTTTTTCTTCACCCTGGATCATGGTCGGAACCTCGCGATCAACCATCCGATGAAAATCGTCGATACAGGATTACAGACGCCGCGAGAAACAGCTCCGCCGCTTACCAGGGGCGGACCTTGCCTTTCTCAGTCAACCGGCGAGACTGGCGCGGACGGCCGGCAAGCAAGGGGAGAAACGATGGGCTACAGGATCGCAGTCATGGGCACCGGCGCGGTCGGCGCTTACGCCGGGGCGCATATGGTGCAGGCCGGCGAAGACATCACCTTCATCGATCCCTGGCCGGCGAATGTGGAGACGATGCGTGCCAAGGGCCTCAAGGTTTCGCACATTCGCGACGTGCCGGAATGGTCCGTTCCCGTGCGCGCCCTGCACCTGACCGAGTTGCAGCAGACCTCAAAGGAAAAGCCCTTCGATATCGCCTTCGTGTGCATGAAGTCGTACGACACGGAATGGGCGACAACCATGATCGCCCAGTATCTCAGCCCCAACGGCTTCGTGGTTTCGTTGCAGAACTGCATGAACGAGGAAACCATCGCGGGCGTCGTAGGCTGGGGCCGGGTGGTGGGCTGCATCGCCAGCTCCATCACTGTCGATCTGTGTGAGCCTGGTCATGTGCGGCGAGCCGCAGGCAAGAGCGGGGACAAGCACACGGTGTTCCGCACCGGGGAGGTGCATGGGCGGATCACCGAACGGGTGCAGGAGATTCGCCGCCTCGTTGCGCTGGCGGATTCGGCGCTGGTGACCAGCAACCTTTGGGGGGAGCGCTGGTCCAAGCTGGTGACCAACGCCATGGCGAACGGCATGTCCGCGAGCACGGGCCTGATCAGCAAGGACATCCTGCGCAACGACGTGCTGCGCCGCTTTGGCGCCCGCCTCGGCAGCGAGGCGATCCGCGTCGGGCAGGCACTCGGCTATGAACTGGAGGAGATTCACCACATCGACCCGGAGGTCATTGCCAAGGCCGGAGAAGGCGACCCGGCGGCAACGAAAGCCTACGACGAGCACCGGCTGGCGGAGGTCAGCAAAGCGGGCGGCGGCGAGCACCGCCCTTCCATGGGCCAGGATATGGTGAAAGGGCGCCGGACGGAGATCGAATTCCTGAATGGCCTGATCGTTCGCAAAGGCGAGGAGATCGGCGTGCCCACTCCGGCGAACGCGGCGCTCGTCGATGTCGTCAAGCGCGTGGAGAAGGGCGAATTGCAGCCCGATCCGAAGCACCTGATCGACCTGCGGCTGAACTGAGCGTCGCTTCCGGTCGGGCGTCCGGTCCGACGGGACAGACCCGAAATCCCCAGGATTTCGGGTCTGGCGGATCAAACCAAGGCTCACCCGGCTTCCGGCAGAAGGCGGATCTCAGCCGCCGTGGCGGACCTGGTCGACCGCCTTTTTCAGGTCGTCGAACGCCACAGCCCCCGGGATAAGGTCGCCGCCGACAATGAAGGCGGGCGTGCCCTGGATGCCCAGAGATTGCGCGAGATCGAGATTGGCCTGGATCCGTGACTGGACAGCCGGGTCTTCCATGTCATGCGAAAGCCGCGACCAGTCCAGGCCGAGCTTGCCGGCCTCTTCCTCGATCATCGCCCGCGTGGTGTTCGGCGGCAGGTGCATCACCGCCTCCCGCAGTTTTTCGTAACCGCCCTGCTTTTGCGCCGCGAGCAGGGCCTTTGACCCCAGCACGCTCGCCGGCCCAAGGATCGGCAGATCCTTGAACACCAGCCGGACCCCATGATCCTCCGCCAGCAAACGTGCCATCGCCGGTTCCATCTTCCGGCAATATGGGCAGCGGGTGTCGAAGAACTCAACAATGGTCACATCGCCCTTGGGATTCCCCGCGACCGGGTCGTCGGGCGAGATCAGCCGATCGCCGGCCGCGGCGATGGCGGCGCGGGCGGACGCGTGCGAACGCTCCCCCTCCTCGGCCTGCAGGGCCGCGACCGCGTCGCGCAGGATGGAAGGGTCCCGCCGCAGGGCATCGCGCACGATGGAGACGATCTCCGCGCGCTGCGCCGGCGTGAATTCGGCGGCAACCGCCAGCGGGGTTGTCGCCATCAGGACCAGCAGGACCACCGCACTGATCAAAGCCTTCATCGACGCCTCTCTCTCATCGCGCTCACGCGGCCGCGCAACGCCACCGGCGACGGCGGATACGTCATATCAGCAGCCCGCAGGGCTGACTGGTATGCGCGCATGGTTGCCCAGGGGACAAGGTTTGCGGCTGCGCGCGAAATCAAGGAGATACCAGCGGCCCGACAATCGACCAACGAGTCAAGCATTCGGGCCGCTGCTATCAGGGGCAAATGGCAAGCGGCCGCGGCAAAAGCCGGCCTTCGATAGAGTATCGTGCGAGCCCCGCCAATGGCACGCGGCTATATTTGACACACGCGGTTGCCGCTGATGGCGAAGCCGTCTAAGGCACGGTCCGGCACCAGCACGATGCGACGCAGCCGGGAATCGGAATCGACTGCCACGGACAGCGGATTGGTGGGGCCGCGACGCAGGGTTTCGGTTTCGGCCCCGGGTGAGCCCGCTGCGCTCCTCCGGTGCCCTTTCCCGCGACTTGGCGGCTGAAAGTGAGAGCGGAGGAAGGGCGTCAATGGCCGGTGGCAGCATGGGCAACAAGGCCGCAAGGAAACGAAGCGTGCGCCGCCTGCAATCGGTGCGTGTGCATGCGATTGTAGTGATGACGCTGACACTTCTGGTTTCCGCCTGTGGCGGGACATCCTCGTCCGGAAGCCAGGGGTCGGGACCCGCCGGGTTCTTCGGCGCGGTTGCGGCGGATGAACCGCGCGCCGCGGTGGCGGGTCGCGATGTACTCGTCAGCGGCGGCAACGCGATGGACGCCGCGACCGAGGTCGGGCTGACCCTGGCGGTGACACTGCCATCGCGCGCCGGTCTTGGCAGCGGCGGTGCCTGTCTTGTCTATGCGCCACCCAGGAAATCGCCCAACGGCGGCAGCCCGGAAGCAGTGGACTTCCTGCCGATAGCCTCCGGCGCCGCGGTCGGGCAGGGCGATCGGCCCGCTGCCGTGCCGATGCTGGCGCGTGGCCTTTTTCTCCTGCATGCGCGCTATGGCGTCATCCCTTTCGATGCCCTGCTGACCGGGCCGGAGCAGCTTGCGCGCACCGGCGTTCGGGTCTCCCGCGCCCTTGCGCGGGATCTGACACTCGTCTCCGGGCCGCTGTTCGGGGACCCGGTATCCCAGTCGGTCTTCAGCCATAACGGGGTCCCGCTGAATGAAGGCGAGGTCCTGATTCAGCCGGCGCTGGGGGCCACGCTGGCACAGCTGAAATTCTCCGGTGTCGGCGACCTGTATCAGGGGGCGATGGCGCACCGGCTGGTACAGGCGTCCCAGGTTGCCGGCGGGCCAATCCGGCTCGCTGATCTGCGCGGCGCGCTGGCCAAGATGGCGGCCCCGCTGATCCAGACATACGGCAGTGACAAACTCGCCTTTCTGCCGCCGCCGGCGGATGGCGGTCTTGCTGCCGCGGCGGCGTACCAGGTGCTGGCGCGTGATCCGGCGAACCTCGCCGGTGCGTCGGCCCGGGCGTTGGGCGCCGCGGTCCGCTGGAGGCAAGGGGGTGTTACCGCCGATAGCATCCTCGCGACCGCCGACCTGCCGCAGGCCGGCCTGCCGGCGTTGCCGGCATCCACCAGCTTCGCGACATTGGATCGCAACGGCAATGCCGTGGTTTGCGCGGTGACCATGAACAACCTGTTCGGCACAGGCCGGATGCTGCCGGGCCTGGGCTTCATCCCCGCGGCGTCGCCAAATGCCGTCCCGGCCCCATTGCTCTCGGCGGGCCTGGCCTGGAGCGAAACCCGGCACGCGTTTCACGCGGAGGTCGGCGGGTCCGGCCAGAATGGCGCGCCGATTGCCGTGGCGGCCGGCCTGCTGAACGCACTGCGCACCGGCAAACCGATGAGCACCGAGGTTCCCGATCCCGGACGGGCCAACGCGATCGTCTGTGCAGACTATCTGCCGGGCCGCGAGAAATCCTGTGGCTGGGCCACCGATCCGCGTGGGTCGGGGCTGGCCGTGGGCAACCATTGAATAGGTTCGGGAATCACCACGGACGATATGCCGATGCACCGCCCCTTTCTTGCTGTCGCGATCCTGGCCTCCCTTGGCGCGGGGCTGCCTCTTTCGGCCTGGGCGGCTGAACCCGGGCCGGCCACCAGCGCGGGGCCGGGCCGGATCATCTGCAAGGCGGTCTCATTCTGTCAGCTTGGTATCGGGGTCCCGGCCCATCTGCGCTACCGTATCGACGGCTCCGCGTTGCCGGATGTCGACAAGGCTCGCCTCAAGCACTGCAGCGTCAATGCCACGCCTTGCGTCGTTGCAGTGAGCGGCACCGAGATGGGGGACCTGATGAAGGTGAAGGCCGCCAAGATCACCTGGTATAACTGAAATCATGGCCCTCAAGATCGGGCGCGGCGCCGCTTCGCCACCATTCCTGGTAATGGATGTGATTGCCGCGGCCAACGCGCGGCAGGCCGCACTGCCCCCGGCTGCGCCACACGTCATTCGCATGGAGGTCGGACAGCCGGGCACCGGCGCGCCGGCCGGCGCCATCGCCGCGGCTCAGGCAGCGCTGCGTTCAGGCAATCCCCTTGGCTACACCGAGGCATTCGGCATCCGTTCCCTGCGCGAGAAGATCGCCGCCCACGTGAAGGCCTGGTACGGGCTCGATCTGCCCCTGGCGCGAATCGCCGTCACCGTCGGTGCATCGGGCGCATTCCCGCTTGCCTTTCTGGCGGCTTTCGATCCCGGCGATCGGGTTGTGCTGACGGCACCGTTCTATCCGCCGTACGTCAACATTCTGACGGCACTCGGGATCGAGCCGGTGATCGTCGAGGCGGGTGCGGAAACCCGGTTCCAGCCAAGTGTGGCCATACTGGATCGGCTGGACCCGCGCCCGGATGGCCTGATTGTCGCGAGCCCATGCAATCCGGCGGGTACCATGCTGCACCGCGATGAGCTGGCGGCGATCGCCGCCTGGTGCGACACTAATGGTGTCCGGCTGGTCAGCGATGAAATCTATCATGGATTGAACTATGACAGCCCGATTGCCACCGCTGCCGAATTCAGTGCCAGCGCGATCGTGGTGAACAGCTTTTCAAAGTATTTCTCGATGACCGGCTGGCGAGTTGGCTGGCTGGTGCTGCCGGAGGACCTGATCCGGCCGGTAGAATGCCTGGCGCAGAATCTGTTTATCAGCGCACCTTATATTTCTCAGGTCGCCGCGGAGGCGGCTTTCGATTGCCATGACGAATTGCAGGCGAACATCGCCCGCTACCGGCGATCGCGCGATCATCTTCTGCGGACGCTGCCCGCCGCGGGATTCCCGCATCTCTCCCCGGCGGAAGGCGCGTTTTACCTGTATGCCGATATAACCGAGCGGACGAATGACAGCGTCGCCTTCTGCGCGCGCATGCTGGCGGAGGCCGGAATCGCGGCAACGCCGGGTGTCGACTTCGACCGCACCAGGGGTAACCGCTTCCTGCGGTTCAGTTATTGTGGGCCGGAAGCCGACATGCAGGAAGCTGCCACCCGTCTGTCCGACTGGCGTTAACACCAGCAGCCCGCAGGGCTGGCTGGCGCGTGCGCAGGGTTGCTGATCCGACCCGGGCGCGGTCTATCGAGCGTGGTCGCGGCCCGACGCAGTCTCCGCTACCGCATGATCCGCGTCGTTATGCGCCGAATCCATGTCTCCGCAACCCAGGTCGTTCACCATGAGATAGGTCCGGATGCATTCGCCTGGTGAGCGGAGCGGCTGTGCCGAGGGTACTTCCAGCAACAGTTCAACCTTGCGGTGGAAGGGCGCCTCCTCCAGGAACACCGCCGAATCGCGCCAGATGCGTGTGTCCTGACCGTGTGAAATATCCTTGTTCGGCGCGAAGGTGCTGGAGCGGGACGGCTGGTAGTCGCTGTAGATCACAAAGCGGAACTTATCGAGCTTATTGAGAATCTGCAGTATCTGATTGTTCGACAGATGCTGCAGTACTTCTCGCATCAGGCAAAGTTCACCGTCCGGCAGCTCATCTGTCACGATATCCAGGCATTTGAACCGGATATTCGACGCGCCGAACTGGATCCTGTTGCGGTCGATGAGCGCCTTGACGATATCGACGCCGACATAGTCAATCGACTCATCGACGAACTGCGAGGCAACGCGGAAATCTCCGCACCCGAGATCCGTTACCGATCGGATTCGGTTCTCGATAATGAAACTGTGGATACATTCCGCATATTGTCTCGCGGCGCGGCCGGTTGATCCTGGCCCCGAGTGGAAATCGCCCCCGTCGTCGGCCCACCGCCGTTCCGCATAAACTTGGTTGAACACATCGCGGGCCGGCCTCTTCGCGTTGATTATCCAACCAATCTCACGTTTTATCCGCCTTGAGGCATGCCGAACGGGCCAAGGTACTAATTGTTTCATTGAATGACGGAATCGCAACCCGCACCTCTCTCTTTGGAACTTTATCGTTTAGCTATAACAGCCGGCCCGTATGCGCGAGGCCAATGACACTGCCAATGACACGAAAATGATGCATCCTGCCGGGAATATCGGAGGAATGCGCCCATTCCGACTGTCTGATACCAACCGGCGGGAGCGCTGACTCTTCCTGCGCTTCCGCCGGTTGGTATCCCGCGCCGGGTTGGCGGGCGGCGGCGCGCCAAACCAAGACTCATCAACGGTCATTCTTCATGACCGTTGGTATGATAAATATCCAGCGCATCACGAGGGAGCGGATATGCGAATCGGAATCCATCTGCCGCAGGCGGGCGAACAGGCGACACCGGATGCCATTATGCGCCACGCATTGCGCGCGGAGGCGCTTGGCCTAAGCGATGTCTGGGTCAGTGAGCATATCATCGTTCCCAAGGATGCAGCCTATCCTCCATCACCGGTATTCTACGATCCGATTGTGGTGCTGAGCTGGGTTGCCGCCGTGACAAAACATGTCCGGCTCGGCACCAGCGTCCTGGTGCTGCCGATGCGCCATCCGCTTCCTTTGGCAAAGGAACTTGGCACGCTGCAGACTCTCTCCAATGGCCGGCTCATCCTTGGTGCCGGCGTCGGCTGGCTCGAGGCGGAATTTGCCGCGCTCGGCGTGCCGTTTCGCGAGCGTGGGCGCAGAATGGATGAGGGGATCGCCATGATGCGCGCGGTCTGGCATGACGATCCGGTATCGTTCCGTTCTAATTTCATCGATGCCAGGATCGATGGCATGAGAATGCTGCCACAACCATCCCATCCCATTCCGATCTGGATAGGAGGCACGGCCGATCGGCAGATCGCCCGCGCGGTCAAGCTGGATGGTTGGCACGGCAGCCGCCAGCCACCCGAACAAATCGCGCCGATCGTTGCCAGGCTTCGCGCGGAACGCCCGGACCCTGAATTTACCATTTCCATGCGAATCCGCTGGGACGGTGAGGACGTGGGGAGGCTGAAATCCGCTCTTGCCGATTATGAGGCGCTGGGCGTCCAGCATATCATGGTCGAGCCGGAAAACCGGGAGCGCGACGACTGGAACCGGGTCCTGGAAGGGGTAGGCCGGATAGCGGGCGGTTAGATGGCACTTCCACGCGAGATTTGTCTCAATGCGTTCGACATGGCCTGTGTGGGCCATATCCAGCATGGGATGTGGACGCATCCCGGGGACCAGTCCCACAACTACACGAGGCTGAGCTATTGGGTCGACCTCGCCCGCACGCTGGAACGCGGGCTGTTCGACGGATTGTTCCTGGCGGACATCCTTGGCGTCTACGACGTGTTGGATGGATCCCCGGCCCCGTCGCTACGCGCGGCGGTGCAGATACCGCTGATCGATCCGATCGCCCTGATTCCCGCCATGGCGCACGTGACGACGCATCTCGGCTTCGGCGTGACCTGCAATCTTGCCTATGAACCCCCGTACCTGTTTGCCCGCCGCATGGCCACGCTCGATCATCTGACCGATGGCCGTATCGGCTGGAATATCGTCACCGGCTATCTGGACAGCGCGGCCCGCGCGGTGGGCCTGTCCGGACAGATGAAGCACGACGATCGCTACGACCTTGCCGACGAGTACATGCAGGTCGTCTACAAACTTTGGGAAGGTGGATGGCGCGACGACGCGGTGATCCGCGACCGCGTGCGTGGGGTCTACACGGAGCCGGCCAGGGTCCGCGCCATCGTGCATCACGGCCGGCAATTCGATATCGATGCCGTACCGCTCTGGGAGCCGTCGGTGCAGCGCACGCCCGTCCTGTACCAGGCTGGCTCGTCCGATCGCGGCCGAATATTCGCCGCGCACCACGCCGAATGCGTGTTCGTCAACGGCAGCACGCGGGCCAACGTGCGCCGCATCGTCGACGATCTGCGCGCCCGCGCCGCACCACGCCCGCTGCGCATCTTCGTCGGAGCCACGGTGGTGGTCGGCCGAACCGAAGCGGAGGCGCGCGAAAAGCTCGACTCCTATCGCCGCCACGCCAGCGTTGAAGGCGCACTGGCGCATGCCGCCGCTTCGCTGGGTGTCGATTTTGGCCGCTTCGCTTTGGATGAGCCGATTGACGCAACGGAAAGCCAGGCAGTCCGCTCCAATATCGAAGCGATCGCGGCCACGCTCGGTCAGGGTTGGACCAAGCGGATGCTGATCGATCGCTTCATCCTGGGCAGCCGCCAGGCACCGATCGTCGGTTCACCCGAGCAGGTGTGCGACGCGCTCATGGCCTGGGTGCGGGAAGCGGATGTCGATGGGTTCAATCTGTCCCGTACCGTCATGCCGGCCTGCCTGGAGGATTTTATCGCGCTCGTTGTGCCGGCGCTGCAGGAAAGAGGCGTGTACAAACGGGCCTACCGCCCGGGGTCATATCGCCAGAAACTGTTCGGGGAAGGAGACCGGCTGCCGGCCCTGCATCCGGCGGCCCGCTACCGATGGGCGGCATAACGCCCGCGCTTCGTCGAAACTCGCGGTCAGGGTTCCGATCAGATTCTCAGACCCAGGGTTGCCGTCGTCCCGGGAGATAGTTCGGTCCGAAAATCCAGGCTCGCGCCCATGCCCTCCGCCAGGCGCTGGCTCAATGTCAGGCCGGTCCCGGCGTGCTCCAGCCAGTAAGAGCCATCGGTATTGTTGGTGCGCGCGCGTTCTCTCAGCCGGTGCAGGACCTGTGCCGGGATGCCGACCCCGGCATCGGCCACCTTGGCAACGACTCGCGTGGCCTCTTTGGCTGTCGAAACGACAACCATGCTGCCGGGCGGCGAGAATCGTACGGCATTGGAAATAAGGTTGTCCATGATCCGCCGCACGCCCCAATCGTCGGCCATGGCAACGCAGGACTGAGTGGACGAAGGCTCGTAGACAAGCTGGATCTGCCGCTCGTTCGCGCCGGGGCGGGCGGCTTCCACGGCATCCCGCAGAACTGCACCGACATCGACCGCGACGTTCTGCAGCTTGCGTTGGTCGAGCTGGGTCAGGTCGATTAGATTCTCGATCGTTGACAGAAGCTGCTTGCCGCTCCGCTGCACGCGGTCGAGCAGAATGCGCTGGTCAGGCCGGCAGTTGGTCGACATCAGTTGGGTAAGGCCGAGCATGGCATGCAGCGGGGTGCGGATGTCGTTGCTGAGGTTGGCGAACACTTCCCGCTGAATGTGTTCGGCCGCTTCCGCTCGGCGAGTCTGGCGACTCAATTGATCCTGAATGTCACGGGCGTGCCATACAAATCCGGCAGCCGCCAGAACCGCCGCGACCGAAAGGATACGATTGACGATAAGATCCCGCAGATCGACGTTGACGGCGGGAAAGAAAGCGCCGGCGATCACCATCCCGCATGCGACAGCCGCGAGATACCAGACGCTGTTGCGATTGCGGTGAATCAGCGCCGTGCACACCAGCGGCACATAAAAGACACCGAAGGCAACAGTGTTGTCTTCGGCCATGTCTGCGGCAAACGCCAGAAAGCAACCCAGGTAGATGAAGGGAATCAGCAGGCGTCCCGCCCACTTCCTGTTCGCACTCTCGGGCGTGCTGTCGTCCCCGGCGCGATCTCGCTCGATCAGATGCTCCAGTGCGGCTGTGGCAGCGCGGAACACAGCTAGCTCTCCGTACGGTCGGCGAGCCAAGCGGTCAGGATCGTGGTTCCGGCGATGAAGTCATCCATGGCCATGGCCTCCCATGGGTTGTGGCTGCCATTGCTGTTTCTGACAAATATCATTCCAGTACGAACGCCGCAGGCCGCAAATGCAGCCGCATCATGAGACGCTGGGCTTCCCAGGTCCAGTGTTTCGATTCCCAGCATCTTCGCGTGGGCAAGCAGTCCGTCCCTGATCGCGTCATCCATATTCCCCACAGCGGCCTGCGTTCTCGCGCCGCGGTAAAAGCGCACGCCGCGCCGCTGCTCAATGCCGGCGATGATCCCCTCGACCTTTTGATCCAGCGCCGCCAGTACCCCTTCGTCATAGGCGCGCACATCAAGGCTGAAATGGAATGTTCCGGGGACAATGGTCAGACCGTGCGCCTCCGGATCGGTGTGGAAACGGCCGATCGTGAAGGCCATGGGCACGTTGCGTGCGTCGTGCTCCTCCCACACCGCGTCCAGCGCCATGGCGAATTCGGATGCCGCCATGGCAGCGTCACGGCGGAACCGCCGAGGCAGACCGACATGATCGGTGCTGCCTTCGATCCGTGCATTCGGATAGCGAAAATTTCCCGGTATGCCGGTGCAGATGCCAACGGGACGCGCGGCGGCCACGAGGCTCGGCGCCTGTTCAATGTGCAGCTCCAGGTAGGCGTGAATCTGCGCCGGATCGAAAAACCGTCGGCCCTGACGTACCGCGTCCGGCTTGCCCCCGCAGGCAGCCATGTGATCGGCAAGCGTGCGCCCTGTATCGACCCGGCAGACCTCCAGCGCACCGTCCGGCAACGTGCCCAGGGCACTGCGGCTGCCGATATAGGACACCTGGAACCAGACGCTTTCCTCAGCCCTGATCCCCATGACGGTGATATCGCGCTGCGGCGTCACACCCAGGCGCTGGAGGGAAGCCACGGCCACCAGCCCAGACACCACGCCGGCCGCCCCGTCGAAATTGCCGCCATGGGGCACCGAATCCAGATGCGATCCGACGACGATACGGGATGCGGAACGGTCGCGGCCGGGCAGCGTCATATAGAGGTTGGACGCGACGTCGCGCTCGATGGTCAGCCCGAGTCGTTCTGCCGCGGCGCTGACGGTCGCGTGGGCTCGCTGCTCTCCGTCCCCGTATGGGTCGCGCGAGACTCCTGGCTCATCCAGCCCGTCGCGACGCAATTGGTCGAACAGGGCCTCGGCAAGGTCCCGGCGTTCGTTGACCGCGGCCTTGATCGCCGTTGCTGTCACAGTCTCCATATCCGGCGCCCTTTCTCCTCAGTCGAGGCCGACTGCTTACGAAACGGGCGTGGTCGCCGCAAACCCCGGCCAAAAAAGGGCCATAGGCTGCCGGTGGGGCAGTTTCCACCACAACATCGGCCGCCCAGGCGCGGACCCGGGCGGCCGAT
>DATNEJ010000121.1:0-5504 GCA_035606775.1 Acetobacteraceae bacterium
CGGGTCCGCCTCTGCGTCCGAAATCGTCTCCGGTGCGCTGCAGGACCATCGCCGAGCCGTGCTGTTGGGCACGCGCAGCTTTGGCAAGGGTTCGGTCCAGACGGTCATTCCCCTGCCCGGCAACGGCGCGATGCGCTTGACGACCGCGCGCTACTACACGCCGTCCGGCCGCTCTATTCAGGGGCTGGGAATCACGCCCGACGTCAAGGTGCAGGAAAGTCGCGATCCGCCGCTCAGCTTTGGGGCCGATCGTGAGTCGGACCTGAATCGGGTCCTGAGCAATCAGGGCGGGACCGGTGACAAGGCGTTGCCGCCACGGACCGACCTGCCGCCGATTGCCAAGCAGATGCCCGACAAGCCGCCGGTGGGTTTCCCCAAGTTCGATCTGACGAAGCCGGATGAAACGGACTTCCAGCTTCAGCAGGCGGTCGTGTTGGCCAAGGCGATGGCCGCGCAGAAGAGCGCCTCCGCCAACTGATCGGCGCGGACATCGCTGGTGGCGGGAGAGCACGGTAGATTGCGGGGCAACGGATTCTTGGGCGGTTGGGCAGGCCTTGGCCGGTTCTGGCTGATCGTTGTCCTGCTGGTCGCCGTCGGCGGCGGAACGTTGCAATGGCTGGGTGCGCCACCTGAACCTTCGCCAGCGCCCAAGGCGGAATCCGTCGCCGCAACCCAGGTGCCACCGGCACCGACGCAGATGCCGGGCACGAGGCCGGGCGCGGTCGAGGTGCGCCGGGAGGCCGACACATCGCAACAGCCTGGCCGCGACACACCCGGTGCCACCGCTTCGCCCGATCCGGCGCTGCTGGAACAGGATGCGTCCGATCCCAATCATTCCTTGCCGCGTATCGCCGCCGACGGGCGGATGCCGATGCAGGTCTATGCGGCCGGATTCGATCCGACCACCACGCGACCTCGCGTCGGACTGATTGTCGCCGGGATCGGCGGCCGAGCGGCCGACAGCACGACCGCGGTGCAGGAACTGCCGAGCGCCGTGACGTTTGCGATTTCGCCGTATGTCACGAACCTGGCAGCGCTGCTCGATTCGATTCGCATGGCGCAGCACGAGTATTTCGTGTCGATCCCGATGGAGCCGGAGGGATTTCCGCACAACGATCCGGGCCCGGAGGCGCTGATGACCGGCCTGCCGTCGCGGGACAATCTCAAGAGACTGCACTGGGTACTGTCACGCTTCAGCGGTTATGTCGGTGGCACGGACGCACTCAACTCGCTGCGTGGCGAACGCTTCGCCGCCCAGGCGGACCAGATGCAGGCGATGCTCACCGAACTTGCCGCCAGGGGCCTGATGTTCGTCGATATGCGGCCGGGGATCGCTGCCCTGCCAAAGGCCTGGAGCCGGTCGGTCGATCTGGTGATCGACGATCCGGCGACGGAGACCGATATCGACGCGAAGCTGGCGGCATTGTCCAAACTGGCGAAGGACAAGGGATCGGCATTGGGACTGGCAACGGGACCGCGTCCGCTGACCTTGGAACGCATCAATGCCTGGGCGAACGGACTACAGGACCAGCGTCTGGTTCTGGCGCCGGTCAGCGCATTGGCGCACCCGCCGGAACCAACGGAATGAGCGGATTGCCGTACCGCCCGAATGTCGGCGCGGTGCTGTTCAACCGGTACGGCCAGGTCTTTGTCGCCCGCCGCGCCGACCTGCCGAACGCGGAAGGCGCGCCGGGCGGCTGGCAGTTGCCGCAGGGCGGCATCGATGAGGGTGAGGACCCGCGTTCGGCAGTCTTACGGGAACTGGCCGAGGAAATCGGCACCGGCAAGGCGGTGGTGATCGGGGAGCATCCCGACTGGCTGACCTATGACCTGCCGCCGCATCTTATCGGCGTGGCGCTGGGCGGGCGCTATCGCGGACAGTGCCAGCGTTGGTTTGCGCTCCGCTTTACCGGCGAGGATGCCGATATCCGGCTGGACCTCGATCCGCATCCCGAATTCGATGCATGGCGATGGGTCGTGTTGGCCGAACTACCGTCGCTGGCTGTCGATTTCAAGCGGGAGATTTATCTGGCCCTGGCTGCATCCTTCGCGGAATTTGCAGCGCCGGCCTGATCGGCTTTGCGATCGACGGTTCCCTCACGACACAGGTTGACGATCCCGTTTATCGCGCCATCCTGTGCGCCTGTGACAATGCGAATATGAGGGGAGTATCCAATGGGCAAGACCATCACTCTGAAGGCAGCGGACGGACACAGTCTGTCGGCTTATATTGCCGGCCCTGAGTCGGCGGCAAAAGGCATCGTCGTGATTCAGGAGATCTTCGGGGTCAATCACCATATGCGCGACATGGCCGATCGCTTTGGCGCGCTGGGCTATGCAGTGGTGGCGCCGGCCCTGTTCGATCGCACCGAACGTGGCGTGGAACTTGGATATACGCAGGAAGACATTGGCAAGGGCCGCGACTACCGGATGAAACTGTCGGACCCGCAGGTGATGGCAGACGTCGAAGCCGCCGCCAATCATCTGGCCGGCAAGAAGCTCGGCATTGTCGGTTACTGCTTCGGTGGAACCGTCGCCTGGTGGGGCGCAACGCGCACCACAAAGTTCGCCGCCGCATCCTGCTGGTACGGTGGCGGGATCGCGGGAACCAAGGATGAGCGCCCGAATTGCCCGGTGCAGATGCACTTCGGTGAGACGGACACATCCATCCCGATGACGGATGTGAACGCGATCCGCGCCGCTCAGCCTAAGGTGGAAACCTACGTCTACGCCGGCGCAGGGCACGGCTTCGGCTGCGATGAGAGGGGAAGCTACAGCAAGCCGGATTACGAGCTGGCGCAGAAGCGTACTCTTGACTTCTTCGGCAAGCTACTTGGCTGATCAATGGAAGCCGAAACCGGCGCCTGTTCGGCGCGGATAGAAGCATCGAACAGGCGCCGGTTTTTTGCTTGATCGCGTGATTCACGTCTCCGGCTATTCCGCCTGCGACGATCACGCTCTGGCGCCGGGTTCGGCTTCGCCTTCGTTCAACGGAGACGCGCATTGACTGCCTGACCCGCGCCCTTGTTGCGCCAGGCGCCGTGAGCCACCGCGCCCTGGGCTGTGTGGCGCCAACCCTCCAGCGGTTTTGCCTGCTGCTCCACGCGCCAGACATAAGCCCTCAGACTGATCGACATCGCAACAAAATACCAGAAGATCGGCTGAAACGCGATGCTGACGAAGGCACCGCTTGTCAGGAAGACAGCCACACCCGACTGCAGCGCACCGGAAAGATCGGCGCACCACGCAAGCTCCGGCGTTTTCCGCGTTCGCTTTGTCAGCCGCCGCAGGCTCAGCATCATCGTTCCGACGAGCGACAGGAAAAGGATGATTCCCGGGATTCCCTGCTCACCCAGGATCTCGAAATAGATGCTGTGGAACGCCCGTCCGAATTCGGTAAAGCCGCCCGGATGCTCGGGATCGGGTGGAAAGTCGATGTGGTCGATCAGATAGGCGTTGAACCCGCCACCCAGCGGATGATCCTCGATATACCCCAGCGTCCATTTCCAGACCAATATTCTCGTGTAAGCGGAATTTTCCTGCTCGAAGTGGCCGATTGTCTTGATGCGCGCTTCCCACCTGCTCGATGCCGTATAGACGATCGTCACGCCGATGATCGCCACGAGGCAGCCGAACAGCACCTTTCGACGCGACTGGGTCAGCATATAGGCGCCCAGCACCACCAGACCGATCAAGGCACTGCGTTCGTAGGTCCCGAGCGCGGTGACAATCGCAAGCCCGGCAATCGCGTAATAGCCAAGCGGCATGAGCTTGAATTTCGGCAGGAGCTGACTGTGCCTGCTCAGGAACAAGGCGATGGGAACAGCCATAAGGCAGACCGTCGATAGCTGCCCGCCCTCTGCCAGGCCGTAGTTGCCCTGGGTCAGACCGAGATTGGTGCCGTACCCGCCGCCGGAAATAAGCGTCTTGAGTCCGAACGGCACGAAATTGGCGGCGAGCGAAAAGACATAGGTCTGGGCAAACGCTTCGATCTGCACGCGGGACCGGATGACCAGGGGGACGAAGGCGGAAAACGCCAGCGTCTTGAATGCCCAGTCCCATTTGTCCCACGCGGAGTCCGGAGCTTCGGCCCATATCAGGGTGACAGTCACCCAGATCGCCATGACCACGTGGAGCAGGTGGATAAGCGTCGGCCGCGGCGGGGCGCGACGGTCCAGGGCAAAGTAGCCGACGAACGCGGCGGCGCCCATGATCATGGCGACCGGAAGCTGGTTCAGGATGATGTAGGCAACCAGTTGCGGCTGAAACGTGTCGACCCAGACATAACCGAGCGTCAGCACGAATGGGGCTGCAATACCCAGCCCGATGAACGACACGTAGAGAAACAGCAGCCAAAGGCTTCGGAGCACGCCGGATTACCTTATTCTGGCCTGCAAACAGCCGTCAGCGGGACTTCTCCCGCACCCGCCATGTCCGGCCATCGCCCGACGCGGTTCCTCCGGCATCGTCGCCCGCCGGTCCCTTATTCCGTGCAATGGTCTGAAACCACGGCTGGGTGCTATCCAGTTGGACGGCCCGGACGATGACGAACAGCATGATCACCGAGCTGAACATGATCCCCATCAGATCGAGCATGGTTCGTATTCCTGGCCATTGATCGGCGAGCGCCGGAGGCAGAACAGTTGCGCTTCCGTCGCCCCTATACAGAACTCACCGCTGCCGAGTCACGAATCCTCGTGCGCCGGCGCGCGAAATCGGCATCATCCGGCCAGGAACCGAAACCGCCCGGGCGCGTCCTTCCCCCGTTCAATGGAGGAGACCCGCATGACCCGTCGGTGGCACATGGCTGCTGTTGCCCTTTCCATCGGAATGGCCTCGGCCGCGCACGTCCCCGCCGCACACGCCCAGGTGTCCCCCCCGGACACGCAGGCTGCCAAGCAGGAGGCCGCGCGGTTGAACCAGATGCCAGCCGTCCCACCACATGAGACGAAAGGGATCGATCATTCGGGACGCAAGGAAAAAGGGCACGTTTCGTATTACGGGAAGGGATTCGCGCATAAGAAAATGGCGGATGGACGGCCCATGAATCCTGAATCCAACGTCGCGGCCAGCAAGACCCTGCCGCTTGGCACCACGGCCAAGGTCACCAACCTGTCGAATGGCAAATCGGCGACGGTCAAGGTGGAGGACCGAGGACCTTACGTGAAGGGCCGCGTTGTCGATGTCAGTCCGAAAGTGGCGGAGCAGCTCGACCTCAAGCACAAGGGTGTTGCGCCGGTGGAGGTTAAGCCGATTACGGTGCCGCAGCCGGACGGGGCCGTGAAGCTGGGGGCGGGGGCGGCTGACGCCACACCGCAGGAGATTCAGCAGGCCAAGGAGGTTACGAAACAGCTTACCGGCCAGACAGAAGCCGTGGAAAAATAGGCGGCAGGCCCTGATCACCAGAGGCAAAAGGCCGGGAAGCGCGAATCACGCGATCGATCAAAGGCTTAAACGCTGATCGTCTCGCCTGCCGGGAGCGGTCAGGCTTTCAGCACCCGCCC
>DATNEJ010000352.1:0-2668 GCA_035606775.1 Acetobacteraceae bacterium
CGCCCGTTCCCTCATGCACTTCCTCTCCCTGCGGACCACGAATGAGGCGGCCTCGGTGCCCTCGTTCCCGCAGCGCGAGATCGAGATGGTCGCCGAGCAGATGGAAGAGCTGTGGGCAAAGCTCATGCCCGTCACGTACGCGGCCTACAACGCCCAGGGCCGCCGCGCGCCGTAGCCAGCCGGGGACGTAGCCGGATCCCGGCGTAGGTCCGGATCGCCATGGATGTTGTGTTTGCCGCCTATCTAGGGACTCTCTGGTGACACTTCAAGCTGGATGATGGCCACTACGGAGAGTGAGTGCCCAGAGAATACGACTGCCAGGCACTCGCGCGTAACGCCGAATCGGCGCGGCTGGCGGTCGGGAGTTCTCTGCCCGCTGGCTAGCGCAGATCAGCCGGTTATGCATGCTCGGGCTGCTACCAACTATGATCCGGGGACCGTTTCGGCCCCGGTCTTTGCTCGCCGGGGTCGGCGTGCCCTCAAGACCAGGCCACGCGAGATCATGGATCCCGGCCGCTGGGGCTGTCGGATTGGCATCAGGCCATCGCGGCTCACATGTCATCCGGAAGGCCAGGCCTGTCGGCGGCCCTGGCGGCAGCCACCGTGGCGGTTGCTGCGGCTCGGCCGGATCCGGCCTGCGTGCCTGCCCGTCCGGGTCGCCTCATTTCCGGACCTTCCTGTCCGCCAGGCGCGGCGCGCGCGAAGTCCTTGCTGCGGATAGCGGCCAGCGATACGACGCCTGCCACGAACGCGATGATCGCCGCGACGAGCAGGATGCGGTCCAGGCCGGTGGTGAAGGCTGTACGGGTGATCACGCCAACGGCCTGCCGGGCGTGCGCGGGCAGCTGGCCGATCAGGTGCCCGATCTCCCCCGACTGCACGGCCGTGGCGATCTGCGGGCCCTGGCGGGACAGCCCGGGCACCGGCGCCACCCGGGCCAGTACCTCATCGTGCACCTTGCTGGTGAACAGCGTCCCCAGCAGCGCGATGCCGGTGGCGATCCCGACCTGGCGGAAGGTGGAGCTGATGCCCGAGGCCATGCCGGCCCGCTGCGGTGGCACCACGCCGACGGCGGTGGAGGCCAGCGGCGGATTCACCATCCCGGCGCCCGCGCCGGCCACGATCATTCCCGGGATCAGGTGAGTCCAGACTGAGGCCGCGTCGAGGCCGCGCATGAGCAGCAGCCCGACACCGATGATGATCAGGCCGGGCCCGATGAGCAGCCGGGCCGGCACGTGCGACGTGAGCCGCCCGGCCAGGGTGGATGCCGCCAGGATGCCGCCGGATAGCACCATCAGCCGCAAGCCGGCGGCCAGCGGCGAGTAGCCCAGTATGTCCTGCAGGTACAGCACCAGGTAGAGAATCATCGCGAAGATGGAGCCGCTGAGCCCGAACGCCGCCACCGAGCCGCCGCTGAAGGTCGGCAGCCGGAACAGGCTCAGGTCGAACATCGGGTGCGCGCTGCGCCGCTCCACGATGACGAAGACGGCGAGCAGCACCGCCGCCGCGGCGAAGCAGCCGAGCACCAGGCCGTCGGTGAAGGAACGCTGGTTCGACTCGATCAGGCCGTAGATCAGGCTCGACAGCGCCACCGTGAAGAGCGCGAAGCCTGCCCAGTCGGGCCGGCTGGCCTGCGGCGCACGCGATTCTGCCACCCTCATCACGGTGATAATGACCGCCGCGACGCCGATCGGCGCGTTGACGAAGAAGATCCACCGCCAGGACAGGCCGGAGGTCAGCACGCCGCCGAGCAGCGGGCCGATGGACACCGCCAGGCCGGTCACCGCGCCCCAGACCCCGAACGCGACGCCGCGGTCCTTGCCGCGGAAGGCATCAGCCAGCAGCGCCAGCGTCACCGCGAACATGATCGCCGCGCCGACCCCCTGCAAGCCGCGGGACAGCTGCAGCATCATCGTGCTGGTGGCGAAGCCGCACAGCACCGACGCGCCGGTGAACACCGCCAGGCCGGCCAGGTACAGCCGGCGGCGGCCGTACATGTCCGCGAGGCTGCCCGCCGTGAGCAAGAACGCCGCCAGGGTCAGCGCGTAAGCGTCGACGACCCACTGCAGGTCCGCGAAACTCGAGTGCAGCGCCCGCTGGATATCGGGCAGGGCGACCTGCACGATCGTGATGTCCAGCAGCAGCATGAACGTGCCCAGGCACACCGCGACCAGTGTCCACCACTTGTTCCCGCGCTGGCCGCGATCCTTGCGGCTGATCCTGGCCTCCCGGGTCGGCTGCCCGATATCTGGTGGTGTGGAAGTCATGACAATCTCCCTAGGTTGAGGGGGTCCCGGGGCAGAACCCGGTCGGTGCCGCGAGTCAGTAGGCGAGGGCCGGGCACTCGCGGATGTAGCTGGCCGAGGTGAGGGCGGTGCCGATGAAGTGCGCCACGTCAGCGCGGGCGATCTTGCCGCCGCCGGGCGGCGGGAAGTCGGCCCGCACCCGGTACTCGCCCTTGCCCGGATCGTTGACCAGCCTGGTCGGGCGGACCAGCGTCCAGTCCAGGTCGCTGTCCTTGACCAGCCGCTCCATGCGGCGCACGTCGGCGAAGGTCCTGGCGAAGATTCTCGGCTGGGTCTGCTTGGCGATCCAGGACTTGTCCGGGTCCTCGGGGATGAACGCTGCGGCGGCGGACACCGCGATCAGCCGGTGGGCGCCGGTCTTG
>DATNEJ010000141.1:0-24321 GCA_035606775.1 Acetobacteraceae bacterium
GCGGACGTTCGCCATGAGGGGGACATGCATCGCGTCCGGCTCGCCTGCCCGCTGCTGCTTCTGCTGGCTCTGGGCGCCTGTGGAACCGGGTCCTATGGCCCGCGCGCCGGCGGCTATGTCGGCGGCAGGGTCGTCCTGGAATGCGCGCCCTTCGCCCGCGCCCTGACCGGCGTCACCCTATCCGGCGATGCCGCCGACTGGTGGCGGGAGGCGGAAGGCCGCTACCGCCGCTCTCTCACCCCGGAAACCGGCAGCGTGCTCATCTTCCAGCGCACCGCCCGGCTGCGCAGCGGGCACGCAGCCGTGGTCTCCCGTGTGATTTCGCCGCGGGAAATCCTGGTGACCCAGGCCAACTGGGTGCACCACCGGGTTACGCAGGATCAGCCGGTGATCGATGTGTCCGCCCGCGGGGACTGGAGTGAGGTGCGCGTCTGGTGGCCGCCCGGTGGGCAGATGGGAGTGACGGACTATCCGACCTTCGGCTTCATCCGTGCCGAACGGCCGATGAGCCATGAGGAGATCATTGCGGAAACGCCCAGCGCGATCCGGCTGGCGGATCGCTGGTGAAGCTGAACTAGGCCGCGGCCTTTTCCTCGCGCTTGGCCTTCGCCCGCTCGATCCGGCGCTTCAGCGCCGCGGCCTCCGGGGGCAATTTCGCGTTCGGTGTGCCCAGCAGGAAGGCGTCGATGCCGCCATTATGCTCGACCGTGCGGATTGCCCGGGTCGAGAGCCGCAGCCGCACCGCGTGGCCCAGAATATCGGACAGCAGCGACGTTTCCTGCAGGTTGGGCAGGAAACGGCGGCGGGTCTTGTTGTTGGCATGGCTGACGTTGTTGCCGGACAACACGCCCTTGCCGGTGATCTCACAGCGGCGCGACATCGCACTCGGTCCTTCAGTCCAGATCGGAAGGCGCGGGTTATGGCGGCAGAGGCTTCCTGCGTCAAGGAATGCAGTTCTCGGGTCGGTCCGTGCTCGGCTCCGCCGCGCGGCCACCGCGGCCCGATCTCCGTGATGCTTGCCGTGCGCGAGCGGCGCCCCGAAAATAGGCAATCGCAACCGAGCCATTGCTTAAAGGCGGTTGCTGCGCACAAGCAATGATTGCGCGTCGGTCGTATGCGTCGCATCCGGAAGGGATTGAAATGAGCGCCAACGGCACTGCGCCGCGCCTGATGGAGCCCCCGCCGCTGTCGCTCGTAGCCCGGCAGGCCTGGTATCCATGGCTGATCGTAGGTGTCGCTTGTGCTGGTGCCTTCATTGCACAGCTCGACGCCAGCATCGTCCAGCTCGCACTGCCCTCTCTCGCCGTCGAGTTCCAAACCACGCTCAACCAGGTGAGCTGGGTGCCGATCGGCTATCTGTTGACGTTGGCCGCCTTGCTGCCGGTGTTCGGGCGGCTGTGCGAGATGTGGGGCCGCAAGCTACTCTACGTGATCGGCTTTTTGCTTTTCACGATCGCCTCGGCCTTGTGCGGCATGGCTGAGAGCCTGACTTGGCTGGTCGCCGCGCGGCTGCTGCAGGGCGTTGGTGGAGCAATGCTCGCGGCCAATTCCATCGCGATCATGACCGCCGCTGTCGGGCAGAGCGGGCGGGCGCGTGCACTCGGGTGGTTTGCGGCTGCGCAGGCGATCGGCTTGTCGGCCGGCCCGCCGATCGGCGGACTGCTGCTCAGCACGCTGAGCTGGCGTTGGATCTTTTGGGTGACGGTGCCGATCGGCGGCGCGATTACCGTGATCGGCCTGCTGTTATTGCCGCGAAGCACCGGGCTGGTGACAGGCAAGACATTCGATTGGCTTGGCGCGATGCTGCTGGTGCCGGCTTTGGTTGGGGTCGTGCTGCTGTTGAACCAGGGCACGGCGTGGGGCTTTACATCTCCGGCGATGCTGTTGACCGGTTGCGCGACGGTGGTGTTGCTGGTGCTGCTCTGCCGGCATGAACTGCGGACCACCTCGCCGCTGATCACGCTGCGCGCGTTCGCCAACCCGGCCTTTGCCTGCGGTGTCATCGGCGTGCTGCTGTCGGCGGCCCTGCTGTATGGGATCTTCTTCATCGTCTCGTTTGGCCTGGTGCGCGGCTATCATCGGCCAGTCGAGATGGCAGGACTACGGCTTGCGCTGATCCCGATCGTGATCGGGCTCGTCGCCCCGTTCAGCGGCACGCTGGCCCAGCGGTTTGGTGCTCGCTCCATCAGTGTGGCTGGCATGGCGCTGTGCATCGTGAGCCTCTTGATCCTCGCGATCATCGCAACTGCGCATCAGGCGCAGGTGGCCATGGGCGCTATCGCTTTCGCGCTGTTCGGCGTCGGACTTGGCCTGTTCATCACGCCGAACAATCATCGGACGCTGAACGCCGCACCCGCGAACCTCTCCGGCGAGTCCGGCGCGGTGGTCAATCTGATGCGCGTGCTTGGAGGCTGCCTCGGGGTCGCGTCGGCCTCGACGGTGCTGACTCAGGAGATCAAGCGCATGACCGGCAATCATTCTGACTGGGCCATCTTTGAAGGCCGGCCACTGCTGGAGGCTGTGGAAAGCGGCTTTTTGCTGTTGATGGGATATGCGCTGGTCACCGGTGCGCTTTCCCTGATCCGTGCCAAGCCGGCCACCGTCGTAGCAGACAGCGCTGCCGGCGGTCGCGGACAGGTCTATCGAAAGCCTGTTCGGTGCAAATAGACACACCGACCAGGCTCTAACTCTGATCGCGTGATTCACGTCTCCGGCGAGTCCGCCTGCGACGATGACGATCACGCTCCAGGTGTCAAACAGATTGAGGCCATCAGCCGTCCTGCGCGTCGCCGCCGCCCCGCAGCTCGCCGGCCCGCACGCTGGCGATCGCGTTGTTCAGGATACCGACGATCGCCTCGTCGGACATGCTGCGATGGAGCAGCGCCATCGCCCCACCCAGCAAGGCGGACGCAATCGCCAGGGAACTGAGTTTCTGGCCCATCATGTATTCGATTGCCTTATCGACGACGGCGCCGGCGTGACTCAGTTCGGCCGGAGGTGGTTCATCGTGGGCCGGTGGCATCTGTTGTCCTCTCCTTGTTTCGATCAGCCGGCCGCCATCGTCTCGACGTCCGCATGGTCCTGTTCGGCCGCCTGCAACGCCCACATGCGCGCATACAGCCCACCACTTGCCAGCAGTCCGGCGTGGCTTCCGCGTTCAGCCACCTGGCCGTCCTGCAGCACGACGATCTCATCGGCGTCGACAACGGTAGACAGTCTGTGTGCAATCACCAACGTCGTGCGGTGCCGCGCGACGGCGCGCAAAGCGGCCTGGATTTCCTGTTCCGTGCGGGTATCGAGCGCGCTGGTCGCCTCGTCCAGGATCAGGATGCGCGGGTCCTTGAGGATGGTCCGTGCGATCGCCACGCGCTGCTTTTCGCCACCGGACAGTTTCAGCCCGCGCTCACCCACGCGGGTTTCATAGCCTTCGGGCAGGCGCTGCACGAAATCATGAATCTGCGCCAGGCGCGCTGCTTGCTCGATTTCCTCCTGGGTCGCACCCGGCCGGCCATAACCGATATTGTAGCCGATCGTATCGTTGAACAGCACGGTGTCCTGCGGCACCACGCCGATCGCCGCGCGCAGGCTTGCCTGCGTCACGTCGCGCACATCCTGTCCGTCGATCAGGATTCGCCCCCCGGTCACATCGTAGAAGCGGAACAGCAGCCGGCTGATCGTCGACTTGCCCGCACCGGTCGGCCCGACAATGGCCATCTTGCGGCCGGCCGGAACCACCAGATCGATCCCCTTCAGGATCGTCCGGTTGGGTCGGTAGCCGAAGCGTACGTTCTCGAACCGCACCTCCCCGGCCGGGCCGTCGGACAGGTGTTCGGCCAGCGCGACGGCCCCCGCCTTGTCGGCCACTTCCTGCTCCACGCGCAGCACGTTGAACATCTGCTCCATGTCCACCAGCCCCTGCTTGATCGTCATGTAGACCATGCCGAGGAAGTTCAGCGGCTGGTACAACTGGATCAGGTAGGTGTTGATCAGCACGAACTTGCCGATCGTCATTGTGCCGGCGCGCATACTGGCCGCGGCCATCAGCATGATCATCGCAAGCCCGATCGCGACGATCGCCGCCTGCCCCAGGTTCAGCATGTTCAGCGAGACCTGCACGCGCACCGCCGCGCGCTCATATCGTGCCAGCGCCCGGTCGTAGCGCGTGCTCTCATGCTCTTCATTGCCGAAATACTTGACCGTCTCGTAGTTCAGCAGGCTATCGAGTGCCTTGGTCGACGCGTCGTTGTCCGTATCGTTCATCGTGCGGCGATAGCGGGTGCGACGGCCGGCCAGCGCTGTCGTGAATGCGACATAAGACAGCACCGCCAGGCACGTGACCAGCGCATAGCGCCAGTCGAACATGTGCCAGATGATGCCGGTGACGAGCACCAGCTCCAGCGCGGTCGGCACCACGTTGAACACCGCCAGCCGCAGCACCGACTGCATGCCCTGCACGCCGCGATCGATGACGCGCGACAGTGCCCCGGTCTGCCGGTCCATGTGGAAGCGCAGGCTGACGGCGTGCAGATGGCGAAAGGTGCGCAGCGCGAGCAGGCGCACCGCCCGCTGCTGCACGGAAGCGAACAGAGCGTCGCGTATCTCGCCGAAGCCGGCCGCGCCGATGCGCGCGCCGGCATAGGCGAGGATGAGTGCCACCGGGATCGCCAGGGAGACGGCGGAGCCGTCCTTCGGTGCCAGGGCATCGACGGTCCGGCCGTAAAGGATCGGCACATAGACGGTGGCAAGCTTGGCCAGCAGCATGAAGGCCAGCGCCACCACCACCCGTGCCCTGGCTCCGGCGTTGCCCGACGGCCATAGATACGGCAACAGCGACAGCACCGTTTGCAGATTGGAGCGGAGCGGCGGACGGGATCCCTCCGCGCCCTGCGTGGTCGCGCCTTCCGGGGGTTTACGGTTCGGCCGTGACGGCAAGCCCGTGCGAACCAGGGCCAGGTTTCTGGTCATGTGCGGCATGTGGCATTCTGATGAGGACTTTGAAAGGCGATACGCTTGCCCACCGACACTATGCCTTCCGGTTTCCTGCGCCACCTGCGCGCCTGCAACAATGCCCGCCTGCCGGGCGGGCGCATCGCGTTTTTTATCGGCACCAGTCAGGTCGGCTGGCTGAAGCCGGCTGTCGCCGACGCGCTGCGGGGCTTCCCGGGCGTGACGCCGCTCGGGGACGGGCTGTCGCTGACCGACCCGGACTCACTGCCGAACATCGCGAAAACTCTGGCGGAGCGGGGGTTTTACCGCTTCCGGCGGGAAGCCTTCGACGTGCGGGCCACCCCGGAGGGACCGGCATTGGCACAGATCGACCGCGGCGCGCTGCCGTCTTTCGGCGTCCAGGCTGTGGGAGTCCACGTGAATGGCCTGGTGACGACACCGGGCGGTATGCACCTCTGGGTCGCCAGGCGAGCGCGGGACAAGCTGCTGGACCCCGGCAAGCTGGACCACATCGTGGCGGGTGGCGTGCCGGCCGCCCTGACCCCGGACGAAACGCTGGTGAAGGAGGCGGCCGAGGAAGCAGCAATTCCCCGCAGCCTTGCCGCTCAGGCGCGCCATGTCGCGACCATCGGCTACGCCATGGAGCGGCCGGAGGGGCTGCGCCGGGACATCCTGCACTGCTACGACCTGCACCTGCCGTCTGATTTCCGGCCGCACGCGGCCGACGGAGAGGTCGAAGAGTTCGCGCTCTGGCCGCTTCAGCGCGTGGCCGATACCGTCGCGGCCGGCGACGAATTCAAGTTCAACGTCAATCTGGTGCTGATCGACCTGTTCATTCGGCGCGGCCTGGTGGCCGAGGCGCAGATCGCACCCCTGCGGGCGGAACTGACCGGCCTCGCCGGCTGAACTGCCGCCGATTTTCGGAGCACCGGCCGAATCGAGCCCAAACGGTGCGGCTCAGTTCTCCGGCGGCGCCGCGGCGATGGGGATTTCGCGGCTTTCCGGCTGATCCCCGGTGCCGGGCGCCCGTGCGTCGGTCCCTTCGGCCTCTGCCTGCACCGGCTGGCCGCCATCCTCGCCGTTCTGATACGGCCGGCGATGCTGTCCGCCGCCGTGCTGCTGGCCCTGGCCGCCCTGCTGCTGGTTCTGCTGCGCTGCCTGGTTCATCGCATTCAGTACGCGGAAATAGTGTTCGGCGTGCTGAAAGTAGCTTTCCGCCATGACACGGTCGCCGCCGCTGGTCGCATCCCGGCCAAGCTGCAGATATTTCTCGAAGAGCTGCTGCGCCGTCCCGCGGACCCGCATATCGGGACCGTTGCTGTCGAAGACGTGATTTCGATTGAGCGGCGTTCCGCCGCCGCTGTGATGGCGCGGTCCGCCACCTCCACCGCCGCCGCCACCGCCCGAGCGGTGGTTGCGGCCACGCATGCGCTTCATGTTCATACTGGTGTCGTCGTGCTTTCCCGTTGCGGGCAGACCGGCGGGGTTCTGGGGCGCCTTGCATGCGCGCCCCGAGGGAATGCCCCTCGGTCAACCTCATTCCATCGGCTTTGATGCTGGCCGGTGTCACACCCGAAGGTTGGGCTACGCCACCTGTCAGAACCCCCGCAACGCGGCGATTCCTGCCAAGCCAGGAATCTAGTGTCCCTTCCGGCTGATGCCAAACATTTTTTCAGGCGCAAGGCAGGCGGAGAACAATCGCGCGTGCGGTCCCGCCAAGGTCGTTTCGCAGATCCGACCCGAAGCCCGCCGCCGCGGCCGTTGCTGCCACCGCCTCAGCCTGACCTTGGCCGAGCTCCAGGACCGCGATACCGTCCGGCGCCAGCAACGCCGGCAACGCCGGAATGATACGCCGATAGGCCTGAAGCCCGTCGGTCCCACCGTCCAGTGCCGCCGGGGGTTCGTGCCGCGACACTTCCGGCATCAGTGACTGGATCGCCGCGCTGGCAACGTAGGGCGGATTGCTCAGGATCAGCCCGAATCGGCCCGACAGCGCCGCCGCCCAATCCCCACAAAGGAACGCAGTTCGGCTCGCGAACCCAAGCCGCTCCGCATTTCCGGCGGCCAGCGCCGCGGCAGCGGGCCCGATATCGACCCCGATGCCGAAAGCGCTTGGAAATTCGTGCAGCACCGCCAGCAGGAGGCAGCCGGTGCCGGTGCCAAGGTCAAGCACACGGGTGGGCGGGGACCGTCCGGCGAAATCGGCCAAAGCGGCTTCGACCAGCGTCTCCGAGTCCGCGCGCGGCACCAGGGTTGCGGTGGAGACAGAGAACTCCAGACTCCAGAACTCGCGCCGGCCCAGGATCAACGCCAGCGGCTCATGCCGTGTCCGGCGCGCGATCAGCGCATCATACGCCGTGGTCGGGACCTCGGCGGCAAGCATGCCGACCAGATCGGAAGACGGGCGACCCAGCGCGTGCGCCAGCAGCAGGCGCGCCTCCAGCCGGGGATTGTCCACCGCCGCCGCCCGCAGCCGGCTCGCCCCGTCCCGCAGCGCCTCGGCAACCTTCATGGATGCGCCGAGCGCGGACTCAATCATCCCGCTGGCAACCCGGCACGCGATACCAGACGGCGGAAGCGGTGACTCTTCCAGCGCTTCCGCCGACTGGTATCACTCTTCCGCCGCCAGGCGTGCCGCCTGGTCCTCGGCCGTCAGCGCGTCGATGAACTCGTCCAGATCGCCCTGCATCACGCGATCGATCTTGTACAGCGTCAGGTTGATACGATGGTCGGACACGCGGCCTTGCGGGAAGTTATAGGTGCGGATGCGCTCGCTGCGATCGCCCGTGCCGACCTGCGATTTGCGGTCGGCCGCGCGCGCCGCATGCAGCGTCGCACGCTGCTGTTCGTAAAGCCGCGCGCGCAGGATCTTCATCGCCTTGGCGCGGTTCTTGTGCTGGCTCTTTTCCTCCTGCATCGCCACCACGATGCCTGACGGCATATGCGTGATGCGCACGGCGCTTTCAGTCTTGTTGACGTGCTGTCCGCCGGCCCCCGACGCGCGATAGACGTCGATCTTGAGGTCGGATTCGTCGATCTGCACATCCACCTCCTCGGCTTCCGGCAGCACCGCGACCGTGACGGTGGAGGTGTGGATACGCCCCTGGCTTTCGGTTGCCGGCACGCGCTGCACGCGGTGCACGCCGGATTCGTATTTCAAACGGGCGAAGACATTGCGGCCGGTGATTTCCGCCGATCCTTCCTTCAGGCCGCCCAAACCGGTGTCGCTGTATTCCAGCAGCTCAAACCGCCAGCCGCGCCCTTCGGCGTAGCGCTGGTACATCGCGAATAGTTCCGCCGCGAACAGCGCCGCCTCATCCCCGCCGGCGGCCGGACGCACCTCCAGGATCGCGGAGCGTTCGTCCGCTTCGTCCTTCGGCAGCAAGGCCAGGCGGATTTCCTGCTGCAAGGCCGGGATCTGCTCCTTGAGGCCGAACAGTTCCGCTTCCGCCAGTTCGCGCATTTCCGGATCTTCGAGCAAAGCCTCGGCTTCTGCCTGCGCGCGTTCGGCGGCGCGCAGATCGCCGATGCGCGCAACGACCGGCTCGATATCCGACAGCTCGCGCGAGGCTTTCACGTAGGCCTCGCCGGTGATGCCTTCCGTCAGCATCGCGCGCAGTTCGTCTGCCCGCGCGGCGATGCGGTCCAGTTTCAGCGCCAGGCTCATGTCAGGCGCGCGGCGATTTCCGGGATCGGAACCGCGTCCTGTGCACCGGTAGCGAGGTCCTTCACCTGCGCCACACCCTTCGCCAGGTCGTCCTCCCCAAGGATAACCGCGGCGCGGGCACCGATCCGGTTGGCCCGTTCCAGGCGGCGGCGCAGATTGCCGCGATACGCCATCTCGGCCCGGATGCCGGCGGCGCGGAGCGCCTGCAGGATGTCCACCGCAGCGGCCTCCGCGGCTTCGCCGATCGGCACCACCGCGACGGAGGAGGGCGCGCGCGGATCGGCTTCCATCAGCATCGACAACCGCTCGATGCCGGCGGCCCAGCCTACGGCGGGGGTCGGCGGCCCGCCCATTTCTGCCACCAAGCCATCGTAGCGCCCGCCTGCCATCACCGTGCCCTGAGCCCCAAGCCGGGAGGTGACGAACTCGAATGCGGTATGTCCGTAATAGTCGAGGCCCCGCACGATCCGCGGATTCTCGCGGAACGGCACACCGAAGCGGGTCAGGTGCCGTTGCAGGCCGGCGTAGAACGCGGCCGCGGCGTCCGTGAGGTAGGCGCCGATCTCGGGTGCGTCGGCCACGACGCCGCGGTCAGCCGGGTCCTTGCTGTCCAGGATGCGCATCGGATTGCGCTCCAGGCGGGCCAGGCTGTCCTGCGACAGGGATGCGCGATGGGCGCTGAAATGGCTCACCAGCGCTTCCCGCCACGCCTGGCGGCTTTCCTTGTCGCCCAGGGTGTTGAGTTCCAGGACGGTGTCGCCGGCGACGCCGAGGGTTTTCAGGATGTCCCAGCCACAGGCGATCACTTCCGCGTCGGCCAGCGGCTCCGATGGGCCGATCAGTTCGAGGCCGATCTGATGGAACTGGCGGTAGCGGCCTTTCTGCGGCCGCTCATAGCGGAACATCGGGCCCGCATAGAACACCTTCTGCGGCAACGCCTGCGTCAGCCCATTGGTCACCAGCGCTCGGCAGACACCGGCGGTGCCTTCAGGGCGCAGGGTGATTGCATCGCCGCCCCGGTCCTGGAAGCTGTACATCTCCTTCATCACCACGTCGGAGGTTTCGCCGAGGGTGCGGGAGAAGACGCGGGTATCCTCGAAAATCGGCGTCGCCCATTCGTCGAACCCATAGGTCGCGGCGACGCGGCGTGCGGTGTCCACGACGTGCTGATGTCGGCGCTGATCCGCGCCTATCAGGTCATGCGTGCCGCGGGCGGGCTGGAGTTTGTCATGATTGGCCCGCCGTTCCGAACCTTCGTCATCAGTTAAAATAAAGGTCATTCAAGCTCCCAGCGCTTCCGACGTTTCTGCCGCGCGCTATGCCGTGTTCGCGATCTATACGACGCCTGTCGCGCACCCAATACCAGCGGCCCGGACTCTTGACTCATCGGTCGATTGTCGGGCCGCTGGTATCTCATTGATTTCGCGCGCAGCCGCCACACCAACCCTGCGCGCATACCAGTCAGCCCTGCGGGCTGCTGGTATAATGCGTGGAACGGGCCGTTAGCCAATGGTCAAGAGCATGTTGCGCCGCCGGATCCGGCGGGTGCGAGACATCCTGCGATCCCACTATGTACTCCGCGATGACATCTCAAGCGGCCTTCCGGTTCGGCGGGCAATCAGGATCTGCGGCAGCACTTTCGGGTCTATCAACCAGACACCGTATTCGTCTTCGGTCATGCCAAGGAACGCTGCCAGCGATCGCTTTTCGCTTGCATCCGAGGTGTGCCACTGACTGACAAACTCCCCGATCCGGTCCGCCGTGAGGCCGCCCCGACTGAAAAGCTCAAAGAATGTGGGCTCACGGCTTCGGATCCTAGACACGGATCGTCCTCCCTTTGCGGGCGGGCTTGATCTGAGTTCCCGTTACAGCGTTAACAACGCCCAGGTGCTCGCCGCGCAGATTGAAACCTCGACTTCGCCGTAAAGGCTGTCCCAGGTGTAGAGAAATCCGACACCCGACCTTCGCCAACGCCGCGCGCCGTAGACGTAACCCAGGTACTCGCACGCGTCCAAGAACCCGGATTTGGGGATCGGCTTGCGGCCCACCCGTTTCGCTCCATCCAACCGCCTGCGTGCAATTTCAGCCGAGGCGCGTGAACAAAGCCTTACCGGCGGCGGTGGGCCATTCCGGCGTTTCTACTCCGCCGCAATCTTCTCCTGCTCCTTCGCCGCCTTCAGCTCCGCCGCCTTCGCCTCCACCAGTTCCACGATGTGGTCCACCATGGTGCCGCCGTCGATCGTGTGGTCGGTCTTGCCGGCACTGTAGATCATGTGCCGCCCGTTGCCGCCGCCGGTCACGCCGAGGTCGGTCATCAGCGCCTCGCCCGGGCCGTTCACCACACAGCCGATGATCGACAGCGTGATCGGTGTCTCGATATGCGCCAGCCGGTCCTCCAGCGTGCGTACTGTCTCGATGACGTTGAAGCCCTGGCGCGCGCAGGACGGACAGGACACGACCTTGACGCCGCGATGGCGCAGGCCCAGCGCCTTCAGCAGGTCCCAGCCAACCCGCACCTCTTCTTCCGGCTCGTCCGACAGCGACACCCGCAACGTGTCGCCGATGCCGGCCCAGAGCAGCGAGCCGAGGCCGATCGAGGACTTGACGGTGCCCATCCGCCGCCCGCCGGCTTCGGTGATGCCGATATGCAGCGGGTGGTCGCAGACCTCCGCCAGTTGCTGATAAGCGGCAACCGCCAGGAACACGTCGGACGCCTTCACGCTGATCTTGAAATCGTGGAAGTCGTGCTGCTGCAGGATGTTCGCGTGATAGAGCGCACTTTCCACCAGCGCCTCGGGGTTCGGCTCCCCGTATTTCTCCAGCAGATGCTTCTCCAGCGACCCCGCATTGACGCCGATCCGCATGGAGCAGCCGTGGTCGCGCGCCGCCTTCACCACTTCCCTCACGCGCTCGTCGCTGCCGATGTTGCCGGGGTTGATGCGCAGGCAGGCGGCGCCGCTTTCGGCCGCTTCGATCGCGCGCCGATAGTGGAAGTGGATGTCGGCGACGATCGGCACGTTCACCTCGTGCACGATGTCTTTCAGCGCCAGTGCGCTCTCCCGGTCCGGGCAGGAGACGCGGACGATATCGACGCCGGCCAGTTCGGCGCGCCTGATCTGCGCGATGGTGCCGGCCACGTCGGTGGTCAGCGTATTTGTCATGGTCTGCACGGTGATGGGCGCGCCATCGCCTACCGGTACCTTGCCGACATACACCCGCCGGGACCGGCGCCGCTGGATGTCCTGGTAGGGGCGATAGCTCATTCGGGTCTCCCTGCACTGCGTTCCCCGCCATCCGCGCCGGCAACCGGGGGCGTGATCCTTTAGAGCCTGTTCGGTGCAGACAGAAGCACCGAACAGGCTCTAACCCTTTGTTTGATCGCGTGATTCACGTCTATGGCGATCTCGCCTGCGACGATCACGCTCTAAGGGCGTGAATCACGCTCTGAAACAATGACTTGCCTGATCGTCACCGAGTCAGGTCGATCCGGGCATGGTCTAGCCTCGATCCGCCGGGCACGTCTACCTCGCCAGCCATGACAACCATGGGACAGGCGCGGGCAGGGGCCGTTGCTAGAATGGGGTTTGCCGGCCCGGACCGCTACTGGCGCGTGCGCGCGGCTGATGCCTGTTCGGCGGGCAGCGCGGCGAGCTTGCCGTCCTTGATCTGGTCCGGATCGAGCGGCAGATTCCGCCGTACCGCGCCCAGGCCCCCAAGGGGGGCCAATGTCTCGCCGTCCAGGACCAGCTCGGTCCCGCCGGCGTTGCCGGTAGTCAGCAGCAGGCCGGAGACCGCCGGCACTGGCCAGCTTTCGCCGGCCTTCAGGGTCCGGTTCAGCAGGGTCACGCCGGCATGGTCCTTCACCAGCAGCCATGAATCGGCGCTCGCCTGCACCACCAGCCGAGGCTGCGGCTGTGCCGCCCCCGGTTCGGCCGCGGCCGCGGCGGCGGCGGGCGAGCCGGCCGGCGGATCGGCAAGCGACGTGCCGACCGGCAGCGGGTTGACCGGGGCGGCGGCGGCGGAGACCGGAGAGATCACGGGTGCGGCCGCGACAGGGACAGGCGTCTGCACCGGGGGAGCTGTCTCGGGCGCCGTGGCGGGCGGTGCGGCAGATGACGCCAAGGCCTGGGCAACCGGCGGCGGAGCGGCCGGGCGCACCGCCTGGTCCGCCAGTGGCGCCAAGCGCTCCGGCACCGTCATCACGACTTCGGCGGGAAGCCGTCCTTCGCCGGACAGGCGGTACCACCCGGCATAGACGGCGGCAGCCAGCACCAGGCCGACCAGCACAACCGCGCCGGCCGGCAGGCCACGCTCCGGCACCGGGGCGGGAAACGTGAGCTCGGTCCTGCGATTGACCTCACCCGCTTCCGCCTTGAAACGGCGTACCATTTCTTCGGCATCCAATCCCAGCGCCCGGGCATAGGAGCGCAGGAAGCCCAGCGCATAGGCGTTGCCTGGCAGCAGGGAGATGCGGCCCTGTTCCAGCGCTTCCAGGTGCGGCAGGCGAATCCGCAGTTCCGCGGCGACGTCGGCCAACGGCCATGCCAATCGCTCACGTGCCGCCTGCAGATCCGCGCCAGCCTTAGGAGCCACCGGCGGGTTCGCGAGAACCGGTTCGGCGGTCGACATCATCGTACGGCTATCCACCAGCTTCGACCTGCGATCGTGCAGCACGGTCCGCCCCGTTTCCGCGAACTGAATGTGGTGAAGACGCCACCGCCCCGCCGGCACACGCCGCCCGCGACGGTTCGCATCTAAACCAGCACCCTCCCCATTGCCAACTATCCTACACTGACTCCATTCGAGTTCGCAGTCGAATCGTGCTTCAAGGCAACACTCAAGCTGCCGAAAAGCGACACGGCATAAGAGAATGCGACGCGTTCGGTTAAAGCCACGTTAGGATTTCCGCAGATTACACCGGCAATCCTCGCTCGCGCGCCCATGTCGCGATCGGCTCGCGCAGGCTGCCGGCGCCCCTGCCGCCGCGCCGGATCGCCGCCAGCACAGGCCGGAACGAACCGAGGTCGATCCTTGCAAGCAACGCCTTTACCGGCAGTATTCCGCTGGCCGGCATCGAAAGATTGGTCAACCCCAATCCGGCGAGTGCCAGCGCCTCCAGCGGACGCGACGCCGCTTCACCGCAAAGCGAAACGGGGACGCCGGCAGCCTGCGCGGCATTCAGCAACTGCTCCAGCAGATCCAGCACCGGCTGCGACAGCAGGTCGTAGCGGTCATAGAGCGCCGGCGTGCCGCGATCCGCCGCAAACAGGAACTGCACCAGATCGTTTGACCCGATGGACAGGAAATCCGCCTCGCGCAGCAGCTCCGGCAGTTGCCACATCAGCGCCGGAACCTCGAGCATGGTGCCGATCGACAGGCGGGCGGGTGCCGGCCGCACGCGCCGCGCCTCCGCCTGCAGCAAGGCCTTGGCGGCACGGAACTCGGCAACCGTGGCGACCATCGGAAACATGACCGACAACGGCCGGCCGCCGGCAGCCAGCAGCAGCGCGCGTAACTGCCGCCGCAGCACCGCCGGCCGGTCCAACCCGATCCGCAGGGATCGCCAGCCCATCGCCGGATTTTCCTCGGCCGAGACGGTGCCGGGCAGCAGCTTGTCGGCACCCAGGTCCAGCGTGCGGAACAGCACCGGCCGGTCACCGGCCGCGTCCAGCACCCGCCCATAGATGGCCGCCTGTTCCGCCACATCGACCACCGCGCCGCGGGCCAGCATGGCGATTTCCGTGCGGAAAAGGCCGATCCCGTCGGCCCCGGTCCGATCGAGCTGGGCGAGTTCGAGGCTCAGGCCAACATTCAGCATCAGGCGGACACGCACACCGTCCGCCGTCACGGACGGCTTGCCGTGCAACGCGGCCCAGCCGGCGTGCTGTTCGGTGCGTGCATCGAGCGCACGCATATAGACCTGACGGACCTCGGCCTCGGGCCGCAGCACGAGTTGCCCTTCGTCGCCGTCCACGACCGCTTCGTCGCCGGGTTCCGCCGTGTCCAGCATCCCGCGCGTGCCGCCGACCGCGGGAATATCCAGCGCGCGTGCCAGGACCGCGGCGTGGCCGGCGGGGCTGCCTTCCTCCACCGCGACCCCGGCGATGCCGCGCGCGTGCCAGTCGAGCAATTCGGCCGGCCCAAGGCGGCGGGTGAGCAGAATGGCGCCGGGGGGGATCGCGAGATGCGGCGCATCCCCGACCAGCGCCGTCACCAGCCGACCGGCGAGGTCTTCGATGTCGGCCAGCCGTTCCCGCAAATAAGGATCGCTGATCCGGCGCATGCGGTCGTGCAGTTCGCCGGCCACGCGCTGCACCGCCGCCTCGGCGGTCAGCCCGCCGTTGATCACGTCCTCGACCCGGCGCAGCCAGCCGGCATCGGCCGCTACCAGACGGTACGCATCCAGTACCTCGCGTGAGGCGTTCAAGTCGGCGGCCTGGCCACTCTGCGGCACGCCGGCGATCAGCTCGTCCAGGCCGCGCTGCATGCGATCGGCTGCTTCGTGCAGGCGTATCCGCTCCTTTGCCGTGTCGTCGGCCAGCAGCCGGATGCCGGGCCGGATCGGCAGGTGCAGGATCACCGGCCCGATGGCGATGCCGGTCATCAGCGTGGCGCCGGAAAATACCCGCGGCACCGTCCCGAACAGGCCCTCCGGCGCGCTATCCGTGGCACCGCTGGCAGGCAGCATTTCGGCCAGCAGCATGGCGACCGTCTCCAGGTCGTCCACCTCCTGCTCCGTGTAGTGGCGCGGCTGGCGATTCTGCACGGCGAGGACGCCCAGGTTGCGCCCCGAACGGCGAACCGGCACCGCCAGCAGCGATGCGAACGGCTCCTCTCCGGTTTCCGGCCGATAGGCGAAGGCAGGATGATTCTGCGCGTCCGGCAGGTTCATCACGGCCACGGTGGCCGCGCACAGCCCGATAATCCCCTCGCCGACCCGCAGCCGGGTGTGCCCGATGGCAGCTGGGTTCAGCCCTTCCGTCGCGGCGAGTTCCAAGATGTCGCCGGGGCGCTGGACGTAGATGGAGCAGACCTCGGCCACCAGTTCGGCGGCGACGAGCTTGACCAGCTCGGTCAGCGGCGCGGCATCGCGTGCATGCAGGTCCCGCAGGCGGGCCAGCAGCCGGCGGGGCGCGGCTATCGCTGCGGGCATGGTTCGCGCCGGCGGCCGCATCGGGGCATTGTGCCGGCGGCCCTTTTCACGGCGTCACCCCCGGCGCGCCAGCAGCGCGGCCACCGCCTGGGATACCAACTCATCCATGATGGCGGCGGTCGGCTGTTCGGCGGTGACCATGCCAACCGACTGCCCGGCCATCACCGAGCCGTTCTCGACATCGCCATCAATGACCGCCCGCCGCAGCGCGCCGGCCCAGAAATGCTCGATCTCGAGCTGGGCCTCCTCCTTGCTCAAGGCGCCGGCCTGGAAGCGGTCGCGAGTTTCCGCCTGGTACCGCAGAAAGCGCCGCGTCCCCTCGTTCGTCAGCCCGCGCACCGGAATCACCGGAAACCGCTCGTCCAACTGCACGGAAGGAACGGCATCCCTGGCGTTGGCGCGCAGAAAGGCCCGCTTGAAGTTGGGATGGGCGATCGATTCGACCGCGGCAGCGAAGCGCGTGCCAAGCTGCGCGCCTGAGGCGCCCATTTCCAGGTAGGCGAGGATCGCCTCGCCGCGCCCCAGCCCGCCCGCGACGAAGACCGGAATCTCCTGGATGTGCGGCAGGATTTCCTGCGCCAGCACGGTCAGCGACACCGGGCCGATATGTCCGCCGGCCTCCGACCCTTCGATGACCAGCGCATCCGCACCGGAACGCACCAGCCGCTTCGCCAGGACGAGTGCCGGGGCGAAGGCAACCAGTCTGGCGCCGCCGTCCTTTACCGCGCGGACCGCGCCGCCGGGGGGAATGCCGCCGGCCAGCACGATGTGGCCGACCTTCGCCTCCAGGCAGACGCGAATCAGGTCGTCGAGCTGCGGATGCATGGTGATCAGGTTGACGCCGAAGGGCCTGACGGTCAGCGCCTGGGTGCCGGCGATTTCCCGCGCCAGAAGGTCGGGCCCCATGGCGCCGCAGGCGATCACGCCGAACCCGCCGGCGTTCGATATCGCCGCGACCAGGTGCCGCTCGCTCACCCAGCTCATCGCTCCGCCCATGATGGCGACGGAGCAGCCAAGGAAAGCCGTCCCGCGCGACCACAGCCGGTCGAGCGCGGAGCGGGCGGCGACCTCCCGCGGGACCGAGTCAGGCGGCATCGAGGCCGTAAGCCGTGTGCAGCGCGCGCACGGCCAGCTCCGTGTACTCCCCGGCGATCAGCACGCTCACCTTGATCTCGCTGGTGGAGATGACCTGGATGTTGATCGCCTTGTCGGCCAGCGCGCGGAACATCGTATTGGCAACGCCGGCGTGGCTGCGCATGCCGACGCCGACCACGCTGATCTTGGCGACGTCCGGGTCCTCCAGGAGTTCGCCGTAGCCGATCTGCGGCCTGATGGTGGCCAGCGCCGCATGCGCCCGCGGCAGGTCGGCCTTGCCGACCGTAAAGGTCATGTCCGTCGTGCCGTCGGCGGCCGTGTTCTGCACTATCATGTCGACGTTGACGTTCTCCTCGGCCAGCGCGCCGAAGATCGACGCGGCGATGCCAGGCCGGTCCGGCACCCGCCGCACGGTGATCTTGGCCTCATCCCGCGAATAGGCGATGCCGGCGACGTTCTCTTTTTCCACGATCTCGTCCTCATCCACCACCAGGGTGCCGGGCACGTCCTCGAAGCTGGACAATACCTGCACGCGCACCCGTTCGTTCATCGCCAGCTCGACACTGCGGGTCTGCAGCACTTTCGCGCCGACCGAGGCGAGTTCCAGCATCTCCTCATAAGCGATCTTCGCCAGTTTGCGCGCCTTCGGCACGATGCGCGGATCGGTCGTGTAGACGCCATCCACGTCGGTGTAGATATCACACCTCTCTGCCTGCAGCCCGGCCGCCAGCGCGACGGCCGAGGTATCGGAGCCGCCGCGGCCAAGCGTGGTGATGCGGTTGTCCGGCGCGAGGCCCTGAAACCCGCAGACCACGGCCACCTGGCCGCTTTCCATCCTGCGCACCAGTTCGCCGCCTGAGATGTCCTGGATGCGTGCCTTGCCGTGAGCCGTATCCGTGCGGATCGGCACCTGCCAAGCCTGCCAGGATCGGGCATCGACCCCGATCTCCTGCAAGGCGATGGCGAGCAATCCGCTGGTCACCTGCTCCCCGGTCGCCACCACCGCATCATATTCGCGCGCGTCGTGCAGCGGTGACAATTCGCTGCAATACTTCACCAGTTGATTGGTCACGCCGGACATCGCGGAGACCACGACGGCGACCTGGTTGCCGCCATCCACCTCCCGCTTCACCCGGTGGGCGACATTGCGGATACGGTCCAGATCGGCGACGGAGGTCCCGCCGAATTTCATCACGATGCGCGCCATGGTTCAGTGGTCGGTAATCCGCTTCGTCAGTGGGCGGGGATGGGCAGACAGATCGCGGCGCACACATACTGGCGTAAAGCAGGAGGGGCAACCGTGAGTGGTGCGACAGTCTCCGCCGCGGAAGTCGCGCGGTTCGACGCGCTGGCAGAGCGGTGGTGGGATCCGAACGGGCCGATGCGGCCGCTGCATCGGATGAATCCGGCGCGGATCGGCTGGATCAGGCAGCGCATCGCGCGCCGTTTCGCCGATGCGCGCGGATTGCGGCTGCTGGACCTGGGCTGCGGCGCCGGCCTTGCCACGGAGGCACTGGCACGGGCCGGCCTCGACGTGCTGGGGGTGGACGCAGCGGGAGAGGCGATCGAGGCCGCACGCGCGCATGCGCATGGGAAGCCCTTGTCCTTGGCCTATCGTGTGGGGCTGGCCGAGGACCTTGCCGGGGAAGGTCTGCGGTTTCCGGTGATCACCGCTCTTGAGGTCATCGAGCACGTTCCGGATCCGGCGGCGTTCCTGCGCCTGATCGCATCGCTGCTGGAACCGCGCGGACTGCTGGTTCTGTCCACCCTAAACCGCACCCCTCTATCGTTCCTGACGGCGAAGGTCGGCGCGGAATACGTGCTGCGCTGGCTGCCCGAGGGCACGCACGACTGGCGGAAATTTCTCACCCCGGCGGAGCTTGGGGCGTTGCTGCGCGATGCGGGGCTGCGGGTAACGGACACCACGGGGCTGGTGCCGTCACCACTCCGCGGCGGCTGGCGGACCGCTGCCGACCTGCGGGTCAATTACATGATCGCCGCGGAAAACTGACCCTGGCGCGCGATTCACGCCTTCCGGCCTACAGCCTCAGGCGACCGCGCTCAGCCGTCGGCGCGCGGCACCCAGGGAATACGGGACACCTCGATCCCCTCGTCCGCCAGCGTTTCGGCATCCTGCGAGGTCGCCTCCCCGTAGATGGCGCGCTTTTCGCTCTCGCCACGATGGATCTTGCGGGCCTCATCCGCGAAGGCCGGTCCGACGTAGTCGCAGTTGGCTTCCACCTCGGCTCGCATGCGTTGCAGCATCGCCGTGAGATGCGCCGGCATCGGCCCGCCGGCGGCCATCGCCGCCTTCCGCGCGGCCTGCGCCGGTGCCGAAGCCACCTGGCCGCCGGGCTGGGTGGCGGGCTGGGTGGCGGGCTGCTCGACAGGGACAGGCACGGGGGCCGCTTCCCGCGTCGATACCGCCGGCGCCATCAGCGCGCGGGAAACCTTTGTGTCGCCGCAGGCCGGGCATTCCACGAATCCCCGCTTCGCCTGCTTCTCGAACGTGGCGCTGTCCTTGAACCAGCCGTCGAACTCGTGGTCCTGGCTGCATCGCAATTGGTAGTGGATCATTCGTTGTTCCGTCGGACCCGTCCCGAACCAGACGAGTTGGCGCAGCTTGGCACTCCCGGCGAGAGAGTGCCAACAGATTTCACCCTGCAGCGCCAGCTTCGAGCAAGGGATCGAGCTTTCCGGCGCGGTCGAGGGCCACTAGATCGTCGCAGCCGCCGATATGGCGGTCGCCGATGAAGATCTGCGGCACCGTGGTCCGCCCCGAGCGCCGGATGGCTTCGGCGCGGGCCGCCGATCCGCGTGGTGCGTCGATCTCCCGGAACACGGCACCCTTCGTGGTCAGGATATGGACCGCCCGTTCGCAGAACGGGCACCAGGGCTGGGTATAGACGACAAGTTCGGGCATGGGTACTCACCTTGTTGCGCAACAGTTTGGCGGGCGGGCGCCGCGACACAAGAGGAACGGTACGCCGCCCTGCGTTGCTCATCCGCGATGCCGCTGGCCGATCCGCCGACCCAGCTTCTGGCGCAGCGTGTCCGCATCCGCGGAACAGCCGCCTTTCATCCACCAATGCCTGACCTCACGGAGCATGGCACCCACCTCCGGGCCTGGCGCAATGCCGAACGCGAGGACGTCGCGGCCTTCAAGGGGGAAGCGTGGCCTGGGCGTCGCGGCAAGGCGGGTCCGCAACCCAGTCCAGGCCGGGTCCGCGTCGCCGTCCAGCCAGGTGCGGTCAATCAGCGTCGCGGTCTCCGCGTCGGCGAGCCGGCGCCGCAGATCGGCATCGGACAGCCCGGGCTGGAGCGGGGCGGTCCGGGCCAGCGCCGCGAGCCGGTCACCCTCGGCGCTGGACAGGCGCAGTCGCAGCGCGAATGCCCCCGGGTCTCCGGTCAGCAGGGCGGCAATTCGCAGCAGTGGGTCGGCCGGCGCACCGGCGGCGATCATACGGTTCAGGCGAGCCGGGTCGGTGCCTTCCGGGATTGCCTCCGCCAGCACGCCAAGCTCGTTCATGAGGTGAATAGCCGCACGCGGGTCGGGCGCTGCCATGATGCGCTTGAGTTCGCCCCATACCCGTTCGGCGGACAGCCTGCCCAGCAGCGGCGCGGCTTCCCGCAGCACCTGGCACACCTGCGCGGCCGGACGGACGGCGGCATAGCGGGCGTGGAAGCGAAAGAACCGCAGGATGCGCAGGTGGTCTTCCGCGATCCGGGTCGCGGGGTCGCCCACGAAGCGGACCGCGCCGACGCGAAGGTCGGCGAGGCCGCCGAAATAATCGAACACCGCGCCGTCCCGGGTCATCGACAGCGCGTTGATGGTGAAATCGCGGCGCGCGGCGTCCGCCTGCCAATCGGTGGTAAACGCCACGACCGCATGGCGGCCGTCGGTCTCCACGTCACGCCGCAGCGTCGTCACTTCGAACCCTTTTCCGCCGACCAGGGCGGTCAAGGTGCCGTGGTCCACGCCTGTCGGCAGCGCCCGTATTCCCGCGGCCTCGAACGCGCCGGCGATCGCTGCCGGCTCCCTGGGCGTGGCCAGGTCCACGTCCGTCACCGGATAGCCGGACAAGGCATCGCGCACCGCCCCGCCCACCACCCGCGCCTCGGGCAGCGCGTCCAGCACCGCGACCAGAGCCAAGTCCGCAAAAAAGTCCGGCGGGTCGATCCGCAGGGCCGGCGCCTCGCTCATGGCATTCGGCTGCCGGACGGGGTGATCTGGCCGTCCCGCAAGGTTGAGGGAACATAAGACGAGCCGGCCGGCGCCGCCCCTTCCTGGCGGAACCAGATCAGCGAGCCGATGATGGCCGTCAGCACACAGGCCAGCACCGCGAGGAACCGGGGCGAGGGCCCGCGCGCGGGCGCCAGCATGCGCCAGGCCACGAACGCCGCGAAAGGCGCGAGAAACAGTGCGATCTCAATAAAGCGGATCACCGACTGCCACCGGGCCGGCCGGGTTCCCGGCCATGCATCACGCGCATCGCCCTGTGCCGAACTGCGTTCGGCCCTTCGGCGCGATCAGAACGAACCCAGGAAATCCCGCTTGCCAAGCTCCACCCCGCGATGCCGCAGGATGTTGTAGGCCGTGGTCAGGTGGAAGAAGAAATTCGGCAACCCGAACTGCAGCAGATAGACCTGTCCCTTGAAGGACATCTGCCGCTGCCCGGCCATCCAGGTGATGTCCTTGTCCTCCGATCCGTCGATCTGTGCGGGCGTCAGCGTCCTGACATAGGCGAGTGATTTTTCCGTGCGGGCCTTCGCATTGGCGAAGCTGGTGTCATCGACGGCGGGAAACTCCGGCAGCGCGCCGCCGGCGAGCCGCCCCGGCGTGCTGCGGCCGAAATCGGTGGCCTGACGGATCTGGCGGGCGAGGGTGAACATGTCCGGATAGAGCCGGTCGGTCAGCAGTGCCGCCTCGTCGATTTTCTTGGCCGCGCAATGCGCCGCCGCCTTGTCCAGGATACCGACCAGTGCGCCCAGTTGCTGCGCGCAAACCGGCACCGACGCCGAGTACATTGAAAATGCCATTTCCCGTTCCTCCGTTTCGCTGCCTCCGCGCCACAGTCAGTGCGCCGCCAGTAACGGCTTGAGCACGTCCTCGACGCCCGTGATCGCGATCTGTACACCGATACATAGCAGCAGAAAGGCCGCCAGTCGGGTGACCACACGGCTTCCCTTCGGTCCCAGCAGACGAACGATCCGGTCGGCGGAACGATAGGTGACCCAGATCATCACCGCCAGGGCCACGATGGCGGCTGACATGCCCAGAAAGAATCCGCCCAACTCGTGCGGAACGCGCGATCTTCCTGCCCCCAGGGCGATGGCCACGGCGATCGTCCCAGGCCCGGTGGTGAACGGCATCGTCAGCGGGAAGAACGCGACCTCGTCGCTGGAACGATCCAGCGTCGCCTGCTCCTGCTTCCGCCTTTCCCGATTTTCGGGCGCGGAGAGCAGGTCCCAGGCGTTCAGCGCCACAACCACACCGCCCGCAACGCGCAGCGCGGCCAGCGTGATGCCGAAGAACGCCATCACGAAAGAGCCTGCCCACAGCGCCACCATCATCACCAGGAACGAGTAGATGGCCACCCTGCGAGCCAGCACATCCCGTTCCCGGGCGGGAAGATCCGTGGTGACTCCCCAGAAGATGAAGGCTCCGCTGATCGGATTGACGATCGAGAACAGCGCGGGAAACGCCAACAGAAACGCGCTGATGGCCTCTTCCACGCGGCCTAGATCCCATTCGGTGCAGATGGAAGCACCGAACGGGCTCTACCTCCTCGTTTGATCGCGTGATTCACGTCTCCGGCGATTCCGCCTGCGACGATCACGCTCAGGCCAGCGACGGGCGTTTGTCCGCCCAGGGCTGGACCTGCTCGAAGGACGCGGCGGCCTGCAAAACGCCAAGGTCGTCGAACCGCCGCCCGACAATCTGCAGCCCGACCGGCAATCCGTCCGGCGTAAACCCGCACGGCACGCTTGCCGCCGGATTCCAGGACATGTTGAACGGGTAGGAGAACTCGGCCCAGCTCAACCAGTCCCAGTCGTGCTGCGGCCAGTGATCCGGCATCAGTTTCTCCGCCGGAAAGGCTGCCACGGAGACGGCTGGGGTCAGCAGGAAGTCCCAATCCTCGAACCAGCGATTGATCGCCGCCACGTAGGCCATCTTGCGTTCGCGGGCGAGTTGGTAGTCCGCCACGGACACGTTGCGCGAGGCCTTGATGCACGCCACCAGGCCGGGGTCCATACGCTGTTCCCATTCCGGCAGATAGTGCTGCAGGCGGGTCATGTGCGCCGACCAGAAGAAGCGTGCGAGTTCCGGGCCATCCTTCCCCCAAGGCGGCACCACTTCCTCGACCGTCGCGCCCAACTCCCCGAACCGCTTCACCGCCGCCTTGACCAGCGCCGCCACCGCGGGATCGACCCGCGCGTGGCCGAGGTCGGGACTATAGGCGATGCGGGCGTCTTTGATGCCTTCGCGCAGGCGGGCCAGGTAGTTCGCCGGTCCGGCTTCCAGAGTCGTGTAATCGAACGGGTGCGGGCCGGCCATCACCTCCAGCATCAACGCGCTGTCGGCCACGGTGCGGGTCATCGGCCCCGCATGGGACGTCAGATCCCCCGTTCCCACCGGATAATACGGCACTCGCCCGAAGCTGGGCTTTAGCCCGAAGACGCCGCAGAAATGCGAGGGCATGCGGATTGAGCCTGCCCCGTCGCTGCCCTGGTGCAGCGGGCCGTAGCCTGCCGCTGCTGCCGCGCCGGCCCCGGCGGACGACGCGCCGGCGTTGTAGCCATGCTTCCACGGGTTATGCGTGATGCCGCTGAGAGGACTTTGCGACACGCCCTTCCACCCGACCTCCGGCGTCGTGGTCTTGCCGAGGACGATCGCACCTTCATCCTTCAGGCGCGTGACGAAGGGCGTGTCCTCCGCCGGCTGGTTGCCCTTGAAGATCAGGCTGCCGCTTTGCGTCGGCATATCCCTGGTGATCGCCAGGTCCTTGATCGTCACGGGCACACCGTGCAACCGGCCGATCCGCCCGCCGCCGCTCAATGCTGCTTCCGCCTGCTTCGCCGCCGCCATCGCCTGGTCGGGCGCGAGGTGGACGAAGGCGTTGATCCTCGGTTCCAGTGCCTCGATCCGCGCCAGGACCGCCTGCACGTATTCGACAGGCGACAATTGCTTCGTGCGGATCAGTTCGGCCGCCTGCGTGGCGGGCATGAAGCCCAGCGTTTCGGAATCCATGATCGTTTCCTGCCCTTGTGTTTAGTAGGTGGCGCGGCCGCCGGAGATGTCGAAGACGGCGCCGGTGGAGAAGCTGCATTCCTCGCTGGAAAGCCAGAGCACCAGCGATGCGACCTCATCGATCTCCCCGAACCGGCCGACCGGGATCTTCGACAGCATCCACTCGACCTGCTGCGCCGTCATCTGGGCGAACAGCGGTGTCTTCAC
>DATNEJ010000153.1:0-6628 GCA_035606775.1 Acetobacteraceae bacterium
GCGCAGTAGTCGCAGATCGACAGCGACTCCCATACCCGGACGCCGCGATGTTTCAGATACGGCACCAGGCCGGTGGGCGACACCGCGGCGATCGCCGGCGTCGGGCCGGGGCGGGTGAACGGGATCACCACTTCCGCGACATCAAGCCCCGCCAGCCGGACCGCCAGCCATCCACGCATCGACCAGGAGGAGTAGCGGCGGTTGCCGATATACAGCGTGCCTTCCGGCATGGTGTCTCCGTTTCAGTCGAACAGTTGCTGCGGTGCCGGCGCGCTGCGCGAATAACCCAGCGAGCAGAAATTGCCGCCCATGTAGCGTTCCTCGACAGGATCGCCGCTGACCTTGCCGGCGAGCTGGCCGGCGAACGGATCGGCGCTGTCCTGCGGTGCCCAGCCCACGCGCTCCCGCGCGTCGTCGCGCCACCATGTCATGCGGCCATTCTTCGATGCGCCCCACACGACGCAGCAGCCAACATCCGGGACGGTCACGCAGCGCACCACGAGGCGGGAGAGATCCGCGTAAGACAGCCAGGTCGCGAGCATGCGGGCGTTCACCGGCTCCGGAAAGCAGGAGCCGATGCGGATGAAGACGCTCTGCACGCCGTGCTTGAACCAGTAGAGCCGACCCATCAGTTCACCGTAGGCTTTCGACAAACCGTAGTACCCGTCGGGCAGGAATTGCGTGTCGGCGCCGATGCTTTCGGTCCGTTCGTGGAAGCCGATCGAGTGGTTGGACGACGCGAAGATCACGCGCGCGCCTTCGCGGCGCGCTGCCTCGTAGACGTGGTACAAGCCGCGGATATTGGGACCGAGCACTTCCTCGAACGGCCGTTCGACGGAGACACCGCCCAGGTGAACGATGGCACCGCAGCCTTCGGCAAGGCGCAGGATTGTCACCCCGTCGTTCAGGTCCGCCTTGGTGAAGGTCGCGCCTGCGGGAACTGTGTCCGGAAAAGGCGCGATATCGGTCAGTCGCAACGTCCAGCCTTCGGCCGCCAGCGATCGGGCGAGTACGCGGCCGAGCGCACCGGAGGCGCCCGTGAGGAGTACCGGTTTGGCTGGCGTCGCGGTCATGGCATGGTCTCTCCGATAGAGCGTGATCGCTTGGGGCGGAATCGTCGGAAAGCGTGAATCACGCTCTCAAACAAGGACTTAGAGCATGAGCGCTTCGCCTATCAGAAGCGATCCTGCTCTAAGCAGGAGGCATCATGCGCAGGATTGAGGAAATCGCCCAGGCCCTGGCAGAGGGCCGCACCACGAGCCGATCCCTGGTGGAGGCGTGCCTGGCGCGGATTGCCGATCCGGCTGGGGAAGGCAGCCAAACTTTCATCAAGGTACACGCCGACCAGGCGCGCGCGATGGCGGAGGCGGCGGATGCGTTGCGGCGCGCGGGTCGGGCAGTGGGCCGCTATGCGGGCATTCCGATTGCGGTAAAAGACTTGTTCGATATCGAAGGCGAGCCGACTCCCGCGGGATCCAAGGTGCTGGCGGATGCAGCGCCGGCCACGGCGAATGCTCCGGTGATCCAGCGCATGCGCGCGGCGGGATTCGTACCGATCGGGCGTGTGAACATGACCGAGTTCGCCTTTTCCGGCCTGGGCATCAATCCGCATTACGGCACGCCGCTCTGCCCATGGGACCGCGCGGCGCGGCGCATTCCCGGCGGCAGTTCCTCCGGCACCGCCGTCGCCGTCGCGGATGACATGGCAGCGGCGGGGCTGGGCACAGACACCGGAGGATCGTGCCGTATCCCGGCGGCGTTCTGCGGCATCGTCGGCTACAAGCCGACCGCGCGCCGCATCCCGATCGACGGCGTGCTGCCGCTGGCGCCATCGCTCGACTCGGTGGGACCACTGGCGAACAGCGCGGCCTGCTGCGCGGTGATCGACGCCGTGCTGGCCCATGAGACACCCGTCGTGCCGGCGCCCATGCCGGTGGCAGGATTGCGCCTCGCCGTGCCAACGAACCTTGTGCTGGATGGACTCGATTCCCATGTGAGCGCGGCGTTCGACCGTGCGCTGTCCATGCTGTCGCAGGCCGGCGCGCGCATCAGCCACGTCACCTTTCCGGAGTTCAACGATCTCGCCGCCGTCAATGCAAAGGGTGGTTTCGCCGCGTCGGAAGCCTATGCCTGGCATCGCGCGCTGCTTGCCGAAAAGGGGACAGGTTACGATCCACGCATCCGAGTCCGCATTGCGCGCGGTGAAGCCATGAGCGCGGCCGACTACCTGGAAGTCGTTGCTGCGCGCCGGCGGCTGGTCGCCAGCTTCGATGCCAGTACGCGGCCCTACGACGCGGTGGTGATGCCGACCGTGCCGATTGTCCCGCCACGCATCGATGAGCTGGAAGACGAGCGTGCCTACAACCGGATCAACCTGCACATTTTGCGCAACACCGCCCTGGGCAACTTTTTCGATCGATGTGCCATCAGCCTGCCGTGCCACCAGGAGGGCGATCCACCCGTCGGCCTGATGCTGATGGGCGAGACGATGGGCGACGCGCGCCTGTTCGGCATCGCTGCCGGGATCGAGGCGGTTATGTGATCCGGAATGTGATCGTCCCAAGCAGCACGCTGGAGACGTAAATCACGCGATCGAACAAAGAGTCAGAGCGTATTCGGTGCTTCTGCCTGTACCACGGGTGATGATGTGCTGCGGGTGATGATGCACAGCGCCGGAAAGATGCCGGCAGGCGTCGACTGCGTCGCGATACGCACGAAGATGGCTGACCTCGCCGAAGCGGCCGATCCACTATGGAGTGATGCGCCTCCCGACGGTATAGATCCTGCTGTGCGATCGCGGGATTGGCACCAAGTGGCATTCTTGCTATACTTGGTGGCGCAACGTAAGCTGCGTTTCGAGGTCGCCCTCTGTGGGGGAGGGGTGCATGCACGACTGGCGTTACGCGACACCTGACGCGCTGCTCCGTCCCTCATCCAATGCGCCCGAAGGTGCTCGAAACTCGCGCTTGCGGCACTGGCTGGCCGGGTGTGCTCCGATGCTCGTTTGCTCTTGCCAACGGCAGGGCATCCTGGATCCGCAGGGGCCGATCGCGTCGGCGCAGCAGCTTTTGCTGATCAACGCCACCGAAATCATGCTCGTGGTCGTCGTCCCGGTGATCCTCGCGACGTTAGGGTTCGCCTGGTGGTACAGGTCGTCGAACACCCGTGCCAAACGGAGCGAGGAACTGGCTTATGAAGGACGTATCGACTTTGTCGTCTGGTCGATCCCGGCGCTGGTCGTGATCCTGCTGGGCGGGGTCAACTGGATCGGCTCGCACGAACTCGATCCGCGGGCGCCGATTTCCGCGAACGCGAAGCCGCTCCAGGTCGACGTCGTCTCGCTCGATTGGAAATGGCTGTTCATCTACCCCGATCAGGGCATCGCGGCGGTCAATCAACTGGTCATACCCGCTGGGACACCAATCAATTTTCATCTTACTTCAGCAACTGTAATGAATTCGTTCCTGATCCAGCAACTCGGCAGCCAGATCTATACGATGCCGGGGATGACCACCCACCTGAACCTCCTGGCGGACAACCCGGGGGAATACCCAGGGATATCCGCGAATTTCAGCGGTGACGGCTTTGCCGATATGCGATTCACCGCCAAGGCCGTGCGCACCGCCGATTTCGACGCCTGGGTCGCTCAGGTGCGCGGCTCGGGTCCCGCGCTCGACTCACCAGGCTATGCCGCACTGGCGAAGCCAAGCGAGGCCGTGCCGCCGATGACCTATCGCTCCGTTGAGCCGAAACTATTCGAGCGCATTGTCAACCAGACGGTAATCGGTTCCCAATAGCTGTACACGCGCGGGTACCTGGTGTCCGCAGGGGCCGCAGGCAGGAGGCTGAGATGCTGGGGAAGCTGAGCTGGTCGGTGATCCCATTCTCCCAACCGCTCCCTCTATACGCGATGGGGGTGGTTGGCCTCGCCATCCTGGCTGTGCTCGGGATCATCACCAGGAAAGGCTGGTGGCCTTATCTGTGGCGCGAATGGTTGACCAGTGTCGATCACAAGCGGATCGGCGTGATGTACCTGATTCTCGCACTGATCATGCTGTTGCGCGGCTATTCCGATGCAATCATGATGCGCTCGCAGCAGGCAATCGCCATCGGCGGTGCCCAGGGATACCTGCCGCCCGACCACTACAATCAGATCTTTTCCTCGCACGGCACGATCATGATTTTTTTCGTGGCGATGCCGTTCGTCATCGGACTGATGAACTTTGTCGTTCCATTGCAACTCGGCGTGCGCGATGTCGCCTTTCCGGTGCTCAACTCTGTCAGCTTCTGGCTATCGGCATCGGGTGCGCTGCTGATAAACGTTTCGCTCGTCATCGGTAACTTCGCGCGCACCGGCTGGATGGGCTATCCGCCGCTCTCCGAACTCGCATTCTCGCCCGACCAGGGCGTCGATTATTACCTTTGGGTTTTGCAGATCTCGGGCATCGGCACATTGTTCGCCGGCATCAACATGGTCACCACCATCCTCAAATTGCGGGCGCCGGGGATGACCTATTTTCGCATGCCGGTGTTCTGCTGGAGCGCCTTGACCTCGAGCATACTGATTGTCGTCGCGTTTCCGATTCTGACCGCGACCTTTGCAATGCTGCTGCTGGATCGTTACCTGGGCATGCACTTTTTCACCAACAATGCCGGCGGCAACATGATGATGTACGTCAACCTGTTTTGGGCGTGGGGCCACCCCGAAGTCTATATCCTGATCCTGCCGGCGTTTGGCGTCTTCTCCGAAGTGATCGCGACTTTCTCCCGTAAGCCGCTATTCAGCTATCGCTCAATGGTTCTGGCTCTTCTGGCGATTTGTGTTCTTTCCTTCATGGTTTGGCTGCATCACTTCTTCACGATGGGCGCCAGCGCGGATGTCAACGCCTTCTTCGGCATCATGTCGATGATCATCGGGGTGCCAACCGGCGTCAAAGTCTTCAACTGGCTGTTCACCCTGTTCCGGGGAAGGATCGTGTTCACGACCCCCGTCCTGTATTCGATCGGCTTTATGGTCACCTTTGTCATCGGCGGCATGACCGGCATTCTGTTGGCAGTTCCACCGGTTGACTTCGTGCTGCACAACAGCGTCTTTCTTGTCGCCCACTTCCACAACGTCATTATCGGCGGCGTGCTGTTCGGCGCGTTTGCGGGCTACAATTACTGGTTCCCCAAGGCGTTCGGCTTCACCCTCGACGAGCGCTGGGGCAAGGCCAGCTTCTGGTGCTGGCTCGTTGGCTTCTACCTTGCGTTCATGCCGCTCTATGTGCTGGGCATGATGGGGATGACACGGCGCCTGCAGCACATTGCCGACCCGAGCTGGCGGCCTTTGCTGCTGGTCGCAGAGCTGGGGGCAATCGTCATTTTCCTCGCCATCCTCTGCATGGCCGCGCAGCTCTATGTGAGCATCCGTACGCGCGCGAGCCGTCGCGATCTGACCGGCGACCCGTGGAACGGCCGAACCTTGGAATGGGCGACCTCATCGCCGCCCCCCGCCTACAACTTTGCGGTGATGCCCAGGGTCGCGACGATCGACGCGTTCTGGGAGATGAAACGGAGGGGGCTGACGGCGATCGAACCGGCCTATGAACCCATCGAGATGCCGCGCAACAGCCCGATAGGCTTTATCATCGCCTTTTTTGCCGTGATCACCGGTTTTTCGCTGATCTGGCAGATTTGGTGGCTGGTGATTCTCGGCCTCCTTGCCATCCTGCTTACCGTCCTGGTGTTTGGCTGGAGTGAGAACCGTCAACTCGAAATCGCAGCCGGCGACGTGGCGCGGTTGGAGCGCGTGCGCCTCGGCCTGGGGCGGCCGGCATGACGTCCGCGACGATCGACGCGGTTCCCGCCGAACTGGTACGCGGGCGGGGCGGCGGCGGACCGGCCCCGACGCGAACCGTCGTCGCCTACGGCTTCTGGATCTTCATCGTCAGCGACATCACGATGTTCTCGGCCCTGTTCGCCGCCTACGCGGTGCTGTCGGGCCGAACCGCCGGCGGACCGACGGCGGGGGAGCTGGTCAATCTCCCCCATGTCTTCATCGAGACGATGTGCCTGCTGCTTTCGAGCTACGCCGCCGGGCTCGGGGCATTGTCCGCCGAGCGGTGGCGCCAGGACCGGTTTTTAATCTTTTCCGTCTTTACCTTTCTGCTCGGCGCGGTCTTCCTCTTTATTGAGATTTCGGACTTCGCCGCCATGATGAAGGTGGGCGCCGGGCCCTCGCGCAGCGCCTTTTTGTCGGCCTACTGGGCGTTGGTTGGCGCGCACGGCGCCCACGTGACGAGCGGCCTTGTTTGGCTCATTTACATGATGGCGCAAGTCGTCGCCAAAGGCTTGCGACCTCACGTCCTTCGACGCCTGTTGTGCTTCAGCCTGTTCTGGCACGCCCTCGATATCATTTGGGTTGGTGTGCTGACGGTGGTTTACCTGATGGGAGTCCCGTGATGGACGGTCTTGATCGCCCCTACGACCGCACGCCCGGTGTCGAATACCAGGAGAGCGGGGCCAACTATCTCTCTTACACGGTGGGGCTCGGACTCGCGATTGTGCTGACGATCGCTTCGTTCGTCGTCGCACAGACGCATTTGTTGTGGTCTCCTGGGATACCGGTCGGGCTTGTCGTGCTGGC
>DATNEJ010000163.1:0-14778 GCA_035606775.1 Acetobacteraceae bacterium
GCGCCGGCATCGTCCGGTGCGCGGACCTTGCGGTCATTGTCGAAGAACACGAACACGTCGCGGCGGCGCCGGCGTGCCTTGCCGCCCACCCGTTCGGCGTCGGCAGGTTCGCCGCCTTTCGCCCAGGCCACCACCCGCGCGGACCAGTCGTCCAGCGCCGCATCATCGTAGCCGCTGGCATAGAGTTCCTCCGACCCGTGCAGGCGGCAGTAAACGAAGTCGGCGGTGACATCCATCAGCCGCGGCCATGCGACGGTGTCGGCGCAGACCAGCGCCACGTCATAGCGCCGCAGAAGATCGATGAAGCGGCGGGAGCGGAAACTGTCGTGCCGTATCTCCACCGCATGGCGCATCGGCCGGTCGGCGTCGATGCGCAGCCATGCCGGCGCTTTCAGCCTGTCGTCATGCTTGCGTCCGAACCTGGCGGCTTCGCCGGTCGCACGCGGCAGCAGCTTGAGGAATGTCTCCAGCCGTTCCTCATCGAACCGGAAGTTCGGCGGAAACTGCCAGAGGATCGGCCCGAGTTTCCGGCCGAGGCGCAACAGGCCGGAGGCGATGAAGTTGGCAAGGGGCACCTCGACGTTCTGGAGCCTGCGCATATGCGTGATGAAGCGCGGCCCCTTCACCGAGAACACGAAATCGTCGGGCACCTCGTCATGCCACGCGGCGAAAGCGGCGGGCCGCTGCATGCCGTAGAACGTGCCGTTGATCTCGATCGCCGGAAACCGGCTGGCGGCGTACGCCAGCTCCCGTTTCTGCACCAGGCCTTTCGGATAGAACTCGCCGCGCCAGGGCGCATAGGTCCAGCCGGAGATGCCGATCCGAACCGTCCCCGGCATCAGGCGGAGCCGGTCGGCATTGCCACCTTTTCCCACCCTGACAACGCTTCGATCGCATGCGCGATGCGGAACAGCGTCGCTTCCTCGAAAGGCCGAGCGGCGAGCTGCACGGACAAAGGCAGACCGTCCGAGCCCAGGCCGACCGGCACGCTGATCGCCGGATGGCCGGTGACGTTGAACGGAATCGTCTGCATGGGCGAGGCGGATGCGGCAACGTCCACCGGTGTGTCAAAGCGCGGCGCGGTGTTGAGCGAGGCCGCGGTGAGCAGCGCGTCGTAGCGCGTCAGCACGGCATTCACGGCGTCCGTCAGTTCGCGGCGGGCACGCAGCGCGTTGATGTAATCCGCCGCGGTGATCGCCGCGCCGAGCACGAAGCGGGAGGAGGTGACTTCGGCATAGTCGAGCAGGCGGGTGCGCAGATCAGCCTCATGAATGGCGAAGGCCTCGGCCATCATGATGACCCGGCCGGCAGCGGAGAACAGCGCGTACTCCGGCAGGACCACGTCCTCCACAATCGCACCGGCTTCGCGAAGCTGGGCGGCGGTTCGCTCGATGCCGGCGAGAACGTCATGCGTCAAAGGCGAGGCCGCGACGAAGAAGGCGCGGGGAATGCCGATCCGCAAGCCGGCAACACCCCGGCGCAAGACGCCGGTGTAGTTGGGCACCGGCATGTCGGCGCTGGCGGCGTCCGCCGGATCGTGGCCGGCGAGCACCTGCAAGGTGATGGCCGCGTCTTCCACGGAGCGGGTCAGCGGGCCGCAATGATCCAGTGTCCAGGACAACGGGAACACGCCGCGACGGGAGACGCGGCCATAGGTCGGCTTGATTCCCACCAGGCCGCACCACGCCGCCGGGCCGCGGATCGATCCGCCGGTATCCGACCCCATGGCCATGCGCACCATGCCGGATGCAACGGCGGCGGCGGAGCCGGATGAAGAACCGCCGGTCACATGATCCAGGTTCCACGGATTGCGTGCCGGCGGGAACGGCAGGTCGAAGCTCGGCCCGCCAAGAGCGAATTCATGCGTCGCCAGCTTTCCGAGCAGAATCGCCCCGGCCTGACGGAGCCTGGCGGCCACGACGCTGTCGGCGGCGGGAACATGGTCGATGCGCAGTTTCGAATGACAGGTCGTGCGCATGCCGGCCGTGTCGTAGATGTCCTTCAGCGCATAAGGCACCCCATGCAGCGGTCCACAATCGCGCCCGTTCCTCAGGTCACGATCGGCTTGGCGCGCATCCTCCAGCGCGCGCTCGGCCGCCAGCAGCACGAAGCAATGCAGCGCGGGATCGCGCTGCCTGACCTGCTCCAGCGCTGCCTCGGTCAACTGTTCCGCCGTCACTCCACCGGCCCGCAAGGCGCGCCCCATATCGGCGATCGAGAGGTCCTGCATCGTCATTGGCCCGGCCCGATCGGCGGCACGCGATAGACATTCGCCGGTTCGGCTTCGTGCCCGTAGCGCCCGTGCAGCAGCGCGATCTGCTCAAGCAGATCGGCATAGGAGGCGAGGATACCGGAGCGGCGGGCCGGCGGAATGATCAGCCCCGCGCGTCGCATCAGCACGTCGAATTCCTCCTCCATCGCCTTGTTCGAAGGGTTTCCGGCCATCGTTTCCTCCTGTGTTACGCGGATTATGCACCGCTGGGATGAAGCGGCTAGAGCGTGATCGGCGCAGGCGGAATCGCCGGAGACGTGAATCACGCGATCAAACAAAGACATAGAGCCTGTTCGGTGCTTCTACCTGCACCGAACAGGCTCTAGAGTCCGGGTCTCAGCGTTGGAGGCGGATCGATGCGGACGCAGGTCGGGATCGTCGGGGCAGGGCCGGCCGGCCTTCTGCTGTCGCACCTGCTGCATCTCGCGGGGATCGAGTCAGTGGTCCTTGAAGTGCGCTCCCGGGACTACGTGGAACACCGGATTCGCGCCGGCGTGCTGGAATATCCGGTCGAACAGTTGCTGCACGAGTCCGGGGTCGGTGCGCGCATGGGGCGCGAGGGCATGCCGCATGAAGGCGTGATCCTGCGCACCGGCGGGCGCGATCATCGCATCGATTTCCGCGGCCTGACCGGCAAGCACGTCATGGTCTACAGCCAGCACAAGGTGGTGCAGGATCTGATCGCCGCGCGCCTTGCCGCCGGCGGGCAGATCCTGTTCGAGGCTGAATGCACCGCGGTCCCGGACTTCGGCACGAAGCGGCCGCGGATCGTGTTCCGGCATGAGGGGAAAGAGCAGGAACTGGCGTGCGACTTCGTCGCCGGCTGCGACGGGTTTCACGGCATCTGCCGGGAGACCATCCCCGCCGCGCAGTGCACGACCTATGACCGGGAGTATCCGTTCGGCTGGCTGGGCATCCTTGCCGATGCGCGGCCTTCGTCGGAAGAGCTGGTGTACGCAAGCCATGACCGGGGCTTCGCGCTGCTGTCCATGCGCTCGCCGTCCGTCAGCCGGCTCTATCTGCAATGCGCTCCGGACGAGGATATCGCCGCCTGGCCCGATGCGCGGATCTGGCAGGAGTTGCAGATTCGCCTGGGACGGGACGGTTTCGTGCTGCATGAGGGGCGGATCACGCAAAGGGGCGTAACCCCGATGCGCAGTTTCGTTGTGGAGCCGATGCAGTCCGGGCGCCTGTTCCTGCTGGGCGATGCCGCGCATATCGTGCCGCCGACCGGCGCCAAGGGGCTCAATCTGGCGGCAGCCGATGTCGCGGTTCTGACCGAAGCGCTGACGGCGTATTTCCGCACCGGTGCCTCCGGCAAGCTGGACGCCTACACCGAGACCTGTCTGCGCCGGGTGTGGAAGGCGCAGCGGTTTTCCTGGTGGATGACGTCGATGCTGCATCGCTTCGCCCACCACTCGCCGTTTGAGCGAAAAGTGCAACTCGCCGAACTGGACTACCTGTTCGGTTCCACCGCGGCATCGACGGCGCTGGCGGAAAATTATGTCGGGCTGCCGCTGATTCTGTAGCGCGGATATCGGTCGGCTTACTCCATGATCTCGGTTTCGACCGGCGCTGCCGTCCGCCGCGGCTGGCGCATCAGCAGCAGCATGAGCAACGCAGGCAGCGTCGTGAAGATCAGCAGGACGTAATCGTTCGCATAGGCGATGATCTGTGCCTGCCGGTTGACCATCTGATCCAGGAGGACGATCCCCTGGTGCGTAGAGGGATCGAGGATCCCGACCCCCGCCAGCGCGCGGTTGAACGGCGTGACGGTGGCGCCGATCATCTCATGCAGCGCCTGGGAGTTATGCGCCAGCAGCGACGTGGTGACCGACACGCCGATTGCCGCCCCGATGTTGCGCAGCAGGCTGAACAGCGACGCGCCGTCGGTACGGAGCGTCGCCGGCAAGGTGGCGAAGGCGAGCACCTGCAGCGGCGTGAAGACCAGGCCGAGGCCCGCGCCCTGGATCACGATCGCCACGATGATGTCCCATTGCGAGACATCCGGCGTCCAGCCCGTCATGATCCAGAACGATCCGCAGATCATCAACAGGCCCAGGCCCACCATGTAACGGGCGTCCACGTGGCCGGAGAGGCGTCCGCTGAGCATGATGGTAGCGAGGTTGCCGAATCCGCGCGGCGCCATGACCAGGCCGGCGGTTTCCACCGGATAGTCGCTCATCACCTGCAGCCAAGGTGTCATCAGCGCCAGGCTGGACACCAGCAAGGTGCCGACCGCGAACATCATCACCAGCCCCGATGTGAAGTTCACGTCCTTGAACAGGGCCGGCCTGATCAGCGGCTGGCGTCCGTAGATCAGGTGCACGAGGAACAGGTAGAGGCCGAGGCCGGCGAGCACAGCCTCGACGATGATCTCACGCGAGGTGAACCAGTCCTGGTTCTGTCCGCGATCAAGCATCATCTGAAGCGCGCCGATGCCCGTGGACAGCACCGCGAAGCCCAGCCAATCGAACCGCAGCCGGACCAAACCGGCCGAGTGCGGCAGGAACGTGAGCAAGCCGAGGGCGGCGAGCACGCCGAAGGGGAGGTTGATGTAGAAGACCCACCGCCAGTTGTAATACTCGGTGAGATAGCCACCCAGCGTGGGCCCCATGATCGGCCCGATCATCACGCCCATGCCCCAGATCGCCATCGCGAAGCCGCGGCGCTCGATCGGATAGATGTCGAGCAAGGTCGCCTGGGACAGCGGCACCAGGGCGGCGCTGAACATGCCCTGCACCAGGCGGAAGATGACGATCTGGGCGAGTGACTGGGCGGCGCCGCACAGCATTGACGCAATGGTGAAGCCGACGATGCAGCCGACATAGAGCGGCTTGCGTCCGAACCGGGACGCCATCCACCCGACCGGCGCGGTCATGATCGCGGCGGCGGTGATGTAGGACGTGAGGACCCAGGTGATCTCGTCGTAACTGGCCGAAAAGCTGCCCTGCATATAAGGCAGCGAGACGTTGGCGATGGTCTGATCGAGCGATTGCAGCAAGGTCGCGCCGATCGCGCAGGTGGTGACCATTCCGCGATGAGGAACAGATTGGACGGAAGATGCGTGTGTCGGGTCGGCCTGATCGGCCATGGCAGCGAGCTCGGACGTTTGCGGCAGGGTGCAAATCCGTGATCGTCTCGTCAAATCCCGCATGGTTGCGTGAGGTCAGCCGAGTTCGGTGTGATGTGACCGATACCCGGCTCGGTCTCGCGTTACTCTCTATCGATGGGTACGACGCTTGGAGGGGTTCATGGCGGGCTGGCGCGAACAGGTGGCTTTGGTGACGGGAGGCTCGCGGGGGATCGGACGGGCAGTGGCGCGGCGGCTGGCGCGTGAGGGCGCTTCCGTTTGCGTGAATTACATGAACCGGGCGGACGCCGCGGAGTCGCTTGTCGCCGACATCCGTGCCACCGGCGGGCGCGCCATTGCCGTGGCGGCGGACGTGTCCGACGACGCGGCGGTGGAGGGCATGGTCGATCGCGTGGCGGCGGAATTCGGCCCGGTCACGATCCTGGTCAACAACGCCGGCTTCTCACACCAGTCGACCTTGGAGAGTTACGACGCCGAAGCCCTGGAGCGGATGCGTGAGGTGAACGTGGGCGGAATGATCCACACCACCCGCGCAGTGATGAACGACATGCGACGTCAACGTTACGGCCGCATCGTCAACGTTACGTCCATTGCCGCATTCGGTACCGCGATTCCGGGCAACGCCTTTTACGCCGCGAGCAAGGCGGAGGGGCAGATACTGACCCTGCGTTTCGCACTGGAACTCGGTCCGCATGGGATCACCGTCAACGCGGTCGCGCCCGGCTTCGTGCAGACGGAGATGTCGCAGAAAGGCCGTCCCGAGGAGGAATGGAAGGAAGTCGCACAGCGATTCAGTGAGCGGGCGATGATAGGCCGGATCGGCGATCCGGAGGACATCGCCAATGCCGTCACCTTCTTTGCCTCCCCCGATTCGGGCTGGGTGACCGCGCAGGTGCTGGCGGTGGACGGCGGCAGGATGGATTACCTGGGGCGCTGAACAACACTACCGCCGCACCGGCTCAAACCGGAACGGTGCCGTTTCGGTGGTCAGCGGGTCCAGCGACAGCCGGTGTTCCAGCGGCGGAAACGCTCGGCTGTGGCAATCGGGACGGTCGCACAGGCGGCATGACAAGCCGATGCCCACCTTGGCCTGCTCCAGGTCGAGGCCGTCCGCATAAACGATGTCGGCCGCATGGGTCAGGCTGCAGCCCATCGCGATCACGTGCTGCGCCAGCGGCTCCCCCCAGCGGGTCGCCGGGTGCGTGACGGTGCGCGCGAAGCAGAGATAGGCCGCGCCGTCCGGCAGCTCCGCCACCTGAACCTGCACCGCGCCCGGATGCGCGAAGGCGGTATGCACCACCCAGCGCGGGCACGATCCGCCGTACCGTGCGAAAGGAAAGCCGGCGGCGGAAAACCGCTTGGAGACATTGCCGGCCGGATCCACGCGCAGAAAGAAGAACGGCACGCCGCGCGCGCCGGTCCGCTGCAGGGTGGCCAGCCGGTTACACGCCTGCTCGAACGACACGCCGAATCGCGCCGCGATCGCTTCCATGTCATGGCGCAGCGCCTGGGTTGCCGCAAGGAACGCGGCATACGGCATCAGCAAGGCGCCGGCCGTGTAGTTCAGCAGCCCGATCCTGATCAGCATCGCCGCTTCGGCGGTGGAGGGTGCGGCATCGCGCAATGCCGCCTCCACCGCGTCCCGCGCCTCCAGCAGGGCAAGCTGGAACGCCATGTGGAAGCCGCGGCTCTCGCGCGGCAGCGATTCGGCCAGCGCCAGGCTGCGCGTCGCAGGATCGTAGCGGCGCAGCGCCCGGTCCAGCGGCTGCACCGTGACGGTGACGCCGTGCACCCGCCGCAGCCGTTCAGCAATGGCATGGTTCATCTCGGACGGCGCGGATGACGCCAGCGCGGCGGCCAGGGATTCCGCCGCATTCTCCAGAGCGGGGAAGTGATTCGCGCGGTCGTCGAACAAATCGCGCGCCTCCTCATTCGGCAGCAGGACCCGCCGTCCGGACGGCAGCGCGATGCCGCCGGCATCCTCCCGCGCCACCCGCCAGGCGCGGTACAGCGCCAGCACCGCACGCGCCGCGCTCGGGCTGCCGGCCGCCAGCGCCGTCACCTCCGCATCGGGCACCGCGTCGGCCCCCAGCAGCGGATCGGCGAACGCCTCACGCAATCCGACCTCCAGTTGGCGTTCCTGGGTGCCGGACAGCTCGGCCAGATCGACATGCAGCGTTTCGCCCAGCTTGATCAGCAGCGAGGCGGTGACGGCGCGCTGATCGTGCTCGATCAGGTTGAGGTAGCTCGCGGAAATGCCCAGGCGGCTGGCAAGGCTCTGCTGCGACAGCGCGCGGTCGGTGCGCAGCCGGCGGACAGTGCGGCCGATCAGGGCCCTGGCCATGATTTACATCCTTTACAAATTTGCTGAGTCGTCCGTGAAGATTTCGACTGGATTGCTTTAGGTTCGCGAGAATATCGCTCGCCTTCGCGGACGCAATGTCAATTATTCACGCATTGCGCGTCAGCAAGGAGACAGACGATGCGTCCGACCCCGACCCATTCACCCGATGGCATGGCGGCAGGCCGGGGCGACCCGGACCGTTTCGCCGGTATCCGCCGCGACTTCACCGCGGCCGATGTCGAGCGGCTGGCCGGTTCCTTCCATGTCCGCCACACGCTGGCCGAGATGGGGGCCGCCCGCCTGTGGCACCTGCTGAACACGGAGCCGTTCGTGCCGACCCTGGGCGCCCTGACTGGCAACCAGGCGGTGCAGCAGGTCAAGGCCGGGCTGAAGGCGATCTATCTGTCGGGCTGGCAGGTCGCCGGGGACGCCAACACGGCCGGACAGATGTATCCCGACCAGTCGCTGTATCCGGTCGATTCCGTGCCGAACGTGGTGCGCCGAATCAACAGCGCGCTGCGCCGCTGCGACCAGATCGCCCGCTCGGAAGGCGGGCAGGACGAAACCTACTGGATGGCGCCGATCATCGCCGACGCGGAAGCCGGTTTTGGCGGCCCGCTGAACGCGTATGAGCTGATGAAGGCGATGATCGAGGCCGGGGCCGCCGGCGTGCATTTCGAGGACCAGTTGGCGTCGGAGAAGAAATGCGGCCACCTGGGCGGCAAGGTGCTGGTGCCGATCAGCCAGCACATCCGCACCTTGAACGCGGCGCGCCTTGCCGCGGACGTGGAAGGCGTCAACACGGTTCTGCTGTGCCGCACCGACGCGCAATCGGCGCAACTGCTGACCAGCGATATCGATGAGCGCGACCGTCCGTTCATCTCCGGTGAGCGCACCGCGGAAGGCTTCCACCGCATCAGGCCCGGTTGCGGCAACGATTATGCGATCGCGCGCGGCCTGGCGTACGCACCTTATGCCGATCTGCTGTGGTGGGAGACGAGCGAACCTGACCTGCGTGAGGCCGAACGGTTCGCCAATGAGATTCACCGGCAGTTCCCGGGGAAGATGCTGGCGTATAACTGCTCGCCGAGCTTCAACTGGAAGAAGAAGCTTCCGGCGGATCGGATCGCGGCGTTCCAGCGGGAGATCGGCCGGATGGGGTACCGGTTCCAGTTCGTCACGCTGGCCGGTTTCCACAGCCTGAATCTGGCGATGTTCAACCTTGCCCGCGGCTACCGCGAACGCGGCATGGCCGCCTACAGCGAGTTGCAGCAGGCCGAGTTCGCCGCGGAGTCCGAGGGCTACACCGCAACCCGCCATCAGCGGGAGGTCGGCGTGGGCTATTTCGATGCCGTGGCGATGGCGATCTCCGGCGGGCGGTCTTCCACCACCGCGCTGGCGGGATCGACCGAAGCCGCGCAGTTCCACGATGCGGAGGCGCCGGCCGTCACGCATTGCGGCAGCGACGACGGGCTGGTGCACAACCACGAATGGGCGGTGACCGCGAAGTAGCCTTCACGCCGCTTCCGCCGGCGCGCCACACCGGCGGAGGGGCTTGCCGACGTGTCGCGTGCGCCGATGTGACGGGGTAGGTTATGCTGGCGGGTGATACGCACCCGCCGGCTGCCCCGCAACGTGGAGACACATCGGTCATGCCCTTCAAGGTCCAGGTTGGCCCACCGCAGATCGCCATCCATCAGGGCATGACGGTGCTGGTGACAGAGCCTGACGGAAGGATCGTGTGGCCGACCGACAAGGGCCTGTATTTCTTCGACACGCGCGTCGTCAGCGCCTGGACGGTGTACGCGAACGGTGAGGAGTGGGAGCTGCTGAACGGCGGCGCCGTCACCTACGATTCCGCGCGCGTCTTCATGACCAACCGTGCCTTCCTGACGGAAGACGGGCCGATCCCGCGGCAGACCCTGGGTTTCGCGCTGTCGCGCTGCATCAATGGCGGGCTGCATGAAGATCTGGACATCACCAATCATGGCCAGAAGCCGGTGCGCTTCAACCTGGAGGTGTCGATCCGCTCGGATTTCGCCGATGTGTTCGATGTGAAGGCCAAACGCACGATCCGCCGCGGCCATATCTCCACCGACTGGTCCGAGCAGCACCAGGCGTTGCGCACCACCTATCAGAACCGTGATTTCCTGCGGGCGGTGCGCGTGTCGCTGGGCGAGCACGACAGCCGCGCGGCGTTTGCCAACGGCAGGCTGAGCTTCGAGGTAAAACTGCCGCCGGGCGGCACCTGGCATTGCTGCCTGCTGTACGAACTGGTGGATGGCGAACGCCGGCACTTCGCGCCGCATCGCTGCGCGCGTCACGCCGAGGCATCCGACCAGGCCGCCGCCCACAAGGACTGGCGGCAGACGGTGCTGAAGATCGAAACCAGCAACGAGGAATTCTACCGCTACTATCACCAGGCCATCGACGATATGGCGGCGCTGCGCCTGCCCATCGCCGGCACCGACCATATGGTGTTCGTCCCGGCTGCCGGACTGCCGTGGTTCATGGCGCCGTTCGGCCGCGACAGCCTGATCGTGTCCTTGCAGAATATCCTGGTCTATCCCGAATTCGCCCGTGGCTCCCTCGAGTTTCTCGGCCATTGGCAGGCCAAGGAAAGGGACGACTACCGTGACGCGGAGCCCGGCAAGATCATGCATGAGCTGCGCTATGGGGAGCTGGCGCATTTCCGGCTGATCCCGCACACGCCGTATTACGGCACTGCCGATGCGACGCCGCTGTACCTTATTACGCTGCATGCCGCATGGCGCGCCACCGGCGACGCGAGCTTGCTGACACAGTATCTGCCGAATGTCGAAGCGGCGCTGAACTGGATCGACAAATACGGCGACCGCGACGGCGATCTGTTTCAGGAATACGCCACCCGCTCGCCTGTCGGATACGAGAACATGGCCTGGAAGGACGCAGGCGATTCGATGACGTACCCCGACGGCTCGCCGGTGCGCGGGCCCAAGGCGCTGTGCGAGCTGCAGGGCTATGTCTACGACGCCTGGCTGCGGATGGCGGAGGTGTTCGATGCGCTGGAACAACCGGAACGGGCGCGTGCGCTGCGTGCCAAGGCGGCACAGCTTTTCGACAAGTTCAACAACGCCTTCTGGGAGGAGGAAACCGGCTTCTATGCCTACATGCTGGATGGCGAGAAGCGGAAGGTCCTGACCGTTGCATCCAACCCCGGCCACCTTCTGTGGTCCGGCATCGTCCCGCCCGATCGCGCCGCCAGGGTCGTGGCACGTTTCGCGCAGCAGGACATGGATTCGGGCTGGGGCATCCGGACCTTGTCCAGCCTGCATCCGGCGTACAATCCCTACTCCTATCAGAACGGCTCGGTCTGGCCGCACGACAACAGCCTGATCGCGCTGGGCTTCAAGCGCTATGGCTTCGTCGAGGACGTCGCGCGCATCGCGCGCGATGTCAGCGGCGCGGCGAGCCATTTCCTGCTGAATCAGCTTCCCGAGCTGTATGCCGGCGTGGAGCGTAACGGAGGCAGCTTCCCCGTGCAGTACCTCGGCGCGAATGTGCCGCAGGCCTGGGCCGCCGGATCGTGCTTTGCGCTGCTGCACGCGATCCTGGGCATTCAGTTGGATGCGCCGAACGATCGGCTCTACGTCGATCCCTGGCTGCCGCATTGGCTGCCGGACATCACGCTGATGGATCTGCGCCTTGGCCGCCGCCATCTTGATATCCGCTTCCGCCGCGACGGCGAGAAGACGGTGTGGGAGGTTCTGCGCGGCGACAAGAAAGTCGTGCAGCATCGGAGTGCCGTACTGGCGGGCGAGTTGCTGCGCGGCCCGTTGCCCGCCTGATGGCAAACGGCGCTTGCGCGCGCGATTGTTCTGCCAGGAGCGTGATCGTCGGAGGCAGCATCGCCGGAGACGTGAATCACGCGATCAATCAGAAACCTAGAACTTGTTCGGTGCTTCTATCGGCACCGAACAGGTTCTAGGCTGCCCCCTCTTCGGTTGCAGGACCCAGCCATGCCCCGTCTGACCACCGCCGCCGCGGTCGTCGAATCCCTGCTGGCGCACGGGATCGACACGCTGTTCGCGCTTCCTGGCGTGCACAACGATCATCTGTTCGATGCCGCGCAGCGCGCGTCCGATCGCATGCGGGTCATCCATCCGCGTCACGAACAGACCGCCGCCTACATGGCGCTCGGCGCCGCTTTGGTCACCGGACGGCCGCAGGCCTTCGCCGTTGTGCCCGGCCCGGGCATCCTGAATGCTTCCGCTGCGCTGCTGACCGCCTATGGCATGGGCGCGCCAGTCATCGCACTGGCGGGGCAGATTCCGTCCTTTGCCATCGACCAGGGCCATGGCCATCTGCACGAGATTCACGACCAGCTCGGCCTGCTGCGCCATATCACCAAGCACGCGGCCCGTATCGCCGCGCCGGCGGAGGCGCCCTTTCGCGTGGCGGAGGCCATCCGCCAGGCGGCGTCGGGACGGCCACGCCCGGTGGCGCTGGAATGCGCGATCGACACCTGGGGCCAGAGCGGGGAGGTGGCGTTTCCTCCGCCCGCTGAACCCGACCGGATTCCGGTCGATACGGAAGCGGTCGCACGTGCAGTGCGGGTCCTGACGAATGCGGAACGGCCGCTGATCATCGTGGGCGGCGGCGCGCTGGATGCGGGGCCGCAGGTGCGCCAGGTCGCCGAACTTCTGGGCGCGCCCGTCTCCTCCTTCCGGCGGGGCAGAGGCGTGATCCCCACCTCGCATCCGCTGGCGGTTTCGTTCACCGAGGGGCACGGGCTGTGGAAGACCGCCGATGCCGTCCTGGCGATCGGCACGCGGCTCTATTGGCAGCAGAGCAACTGGGGCGTGGACGAGACCTTGCCGATCATCCGGCTGGACATTGACCCTGAGGAGATCAACCGGTTTCGCCCACCCGCCTGCGCCCTGCTTGGCGATGCGGCGGACACGCTGGATGCCCTGATCGCGGGGTTGCGCGCCCAGGGCCGGCAGCCCCGGCCCAATCCCCACCTTCCGGCAGTCCGCGCCACCTTCGCCGAGCGCCTGAGCCGGCAGGAGCCGCCCATGGCGTTCCTGCGCGCGATCCGCGCCGCCTTGCCCGAAGATGGCATCTATGTGGAGGAGGTGACGCAGATCGGTTTCGCCAGCCGCCTCGCTTTCCCCGTTCACGCACCCCGAACCTTCCACTCACCCGGCTATCAGGACACGCTCGGCTGGGGTTATGGCACGGCGCTGGGCGCCCAGGCCGCGGCGCCCGGGCGGAAGGTCGTGCTGGCAACCGGCGACGGTGGATTCATGTTCCAGGCCACGGAACTCGCCACCGCGATGCGTCACAAATTGCCCGTGGTCGTCGTTGTGTTCGATGACGGCGCCTTCGGCAATGTGCAGCGCATCCAGCAGCAGCAATACGGCAACCGCCTGATCGCCTGCGACCTGACCAATCCGGACTTCGTAAAATTCGCCGAAAGTTTCGGCATGCAAGCCGCGCGCGCGGCCACTCCCGACGCCCTGGAAGCGGCGCTGCGCAAGGCGTTCGCGTCCGAGGCGCCGGCCTTGATTCACGTCCCGGTCGGCGAAATGCCAAGCCCGTGGGACATGATTCTGCTGCCGCGTGTGCGCGGAAAGACGGATGCCTGGCGTCCTGCGCTGCCGTAAGCCTGAGTCTTTGTTTACTCGCGTGATTCACGTTTCCGGCGTGCCGCCTCCGACGATCACGCTCCGAAATACAAAGAAGGCCCCAGGGTCGCCCCTGGAGCCTTCGCATTGTTTGTGACGGTCCGTCACAAGGCCGGAGAAGACTACGCCGCCGCGTGCGCGTCGGCGATCCAGGCCATGGCGAGGGACGCCACCGAACAATGAGACACTGGATCACCTCCTTTCAGTTGTTGCTACGATTGGGACAGTCTGCGCCCAGTTGCGGGCAGGACGCAAGCGAGTCGCTTCCGGTACCCGCAATTTTGTCGTGCTCTGGGCCGACTCGACCCGCCGTTGCCGCGCCGTTAGCATCCTGCGACCCGTCCGCTGGAGGCCACCGATGACCTATGTCGCTCCGAACTCCATCCAGGCGCGCGACATCGCGAGCATCGTCCACCCGCAGACTAATCTGGACAATCATCTGCGGGACGGACCCGTGGTCATCGGCAGCGGCCAGGGCTGCTTCGTCTATGACGACAACGGCACGCAATTCCTGGACGCGGCGGCGGGCCTGTGGTGCGCGTCGCTGGGCTACGCGTCCGAACGCCTCGCCAAGGTTGCGTATGAGCAGATGCGCAAGCTGGGCTACTACCATTTGTACCGCGGCACCACCAACGAAGCGGGCGTGGACCTCGCGGAAAAACTGCTGTCGATCGCGCCGGTGCCGATGAGTAAGGTGCTGTTCCAGTGTTCGGGATCTGAGGCGAACGACACCGCGCTGAAGTTGGTGTGGTACTACCACGCGGCGATCGGCAAGCCGGAGAAGCGGAAAGTCATCGGCCGGCGCATGGGTTATCACGGCAGCACCTCGGCTTCCATCAGTGCGTCCGGCAAGGCCGACATGCACGCCGATTTCGGCCTGCCGTTCCCCGGCTTCCTGCACACGGAATATCCGCACTACTACCGCCATCACACGGAAGGGGAAAGCGAGGAACAGTTCGCGACGCGCATGGCGGATGCGCTGGAGCAACTGATCCTGCGTGAGGGGCCGGAGACCTGCGCGGCGTTCATCGCCGAACCGGTGATGGGTGCCGGCGGCGGCCTGACGCCCCCGCGCAGCTACTGGGAGAAGATGCAGGCGGTCCTCCGCAAATACGACATGCTGTTCATCGCCGATGAAGTCATCTGCGGCTTTGGCCGCACCGGTAACATGTGGGGAACAGAGACCTACGACCTGAAGCCGGACATGATCTCCTGCGCCAAGGCGCTGTCGGCCGGCATGCAGCCCATCTCCGCGCTGATGATCAACCAGCGTATCTTCGACGCGATGCTGGACGAAAGCCGCAAGCTGGGCAATTTCGCGCACGGCTTCACCTATGCCGGCCATCCGGTGACCACCGCCGTCGCCATGGAGACGCTGCGTATCTACGATGAGATGGAC
>DATNEJ010000355.1:0-8281 GCA_035606775.1 Acetobacteraceae bacterium
TGCAACGGCACCATCACATCCAGCATCGCGTGCGCCTCGGCGGCGTTCCGCGCTCGTCTGACCGTCAGGCTGCCGTATGCCCGGTCCGACCGGCGTATCTGCTGACGGGTGTTGGCACTGCGCCGGTCGAGATAATCAACCTTTTCCCACCGCAGCCGCGCCATATCCACGAACAGGGCGGGCCGAATTTGTCCGGCCGACACCGCGGCTGTCGCGCCCCCTGCGGCGGCCGCGGTCATATCGTCCACACCGCTCAGCACCAGGCGATTCCGCCGCCAGCCCCGCGCCATACGGTGCGCCGTATGCAGACAGGCCGCGCTCATTTCCTGCTCTCGCCCAGTCTCCGCCAGAACCCCATTATGCTCGATGTAGATACAATCGAGCGCGCGGGCGCCGCTCTCCCCCAGGAACAGCGTATCGCCGCGCAGACGCGACCGGCGGCGGTTGAAGAGCGCCAGCGCGACGGTGCGTCCGGCCTCGCGCGCTTCCACCAGAAGGGGGTCGGTGAAGCGCTCCTCGGCCAGGCAGCCGGTCCAGGTCCAGCCCTGGAAGAACGAGCCGTTCGCCCGCGCCTCCAGTCCGCGCCAGCGATCTTCCAGCGCGGCGAAGTCAGTGACGGGCGAGACCGTGACCTGCGTCACCGCGCGGCCACCGTGCCGGTCCACAATGCACGCCAGGCATCGAACATGGCGGCCTGGTCAAAATCGCTCCGCGCCTTGGCCCGGTTGGCCGCGCCGAGCGACACGCGCCGTGCTGGGTCGCGCAACAGCGCCACCAGCGCGTCGGCCAGCGCCGGCGCATCCTTCCCGGCCACCAGCGGCCGGTTCTGCTCGGACACCATGCTCCGCACGTCACCGACATCGGTGGCCGCGACAGGCAAGCCGCTCGCCATCGCTTCCAGCACCGACAGCGGCATCTGCTCGGTATCCGAAGACAGCGCGAACACGTCAAAGCCGGCATACAGCGCAGGGGTGTCCTCGCGATGCCCCGTGAATGTCACCCGCTCGCCAACACCCAGCGTTGCAGCCAGTTGTGTCAGGGCCGGCCGTTCGGGTCCGTCGCCGACAATGACGAGGCGCGCGGGATGGAGGTCAGCAATCTGCGCAAAAGCGTGCAGCAAACGGGAAAGGTTCTTCTCGGGCCGCAGCGCGGCGACCGTGCCGATCACCGGGATACCGTTGCCCCTACCGGGACCGGACGCCGCGACATCGAAGCGTGCCAGATCAACGCCGTTCGGCACATAGAGAACCCGGCGCCGATCCAGTTTCCAGATGTCCGTGGCGATCCGCAGCAGGGTACGCGACGGGACGACGACGGTGGTGCGCGCAAGTGCCAGCCTGCGCACCAGCACGCGCCGGGGAAGCTGGGAATCGCGTTCCTCCGGCCCGAATCCGTCCACCACGTGCAGGTGGCGCGCGACCGGCAGGCGGTTCGCCAGGGTGAACTCGATCGCACCCCAATTGCAGGTGACCAGCACGTCGGTTTGCCATTTCCGCAGCAGGAAATGAAACCGCAGCGCGTTGGCAAGCATCGCGTTCTTTGCTGCCGGCAATGCGACGAAGGACGCGTCGAGATCGCCTCGCAGGCGCTCCCGGCAGGACAGGTTGCCGTCGAGCGAGACGATCCGGTGGCGGAATGCCGGTCCGAACCGATTGGCGAGCGCGACGAAGCGCGCCTGCGCCCCGCCCACCACGAAACTGGGGAAGATGTGGGTGACCATGGGCCGGTCGGAACCTGCCGCTTGCCGGCACCGGGGCGAACGCAGTTCCACCTTGACTTTCCGCACCTCCTGGGCCGAGTGCCGTTCCATGTCCGTCACCAGCCACGCCGCCGTCCGCCATAGCGCAGTGCCTTTCGCGACCGCAATGCTCATGCGCGCCGTGGCACTGGCATTGCTGTTCGGAAGTGGCACGCCGGCAGCGGCGCGCGACCTGCGCGTCGGCCCGCACCAGGCGTTTCAATTGCCGAACCAGGCGGCGGCGGTGGCGCGGGACGGGGACCGGGTCGAGATCGACCCCGGCACATATGCCGATTGTGCCGTGTGGCGTGCATCCCGGTTGACCATCGAGGCAACAGGACCGGGGGTGGTGCTCGCCGGGCGCACCTGCCAGGGCAAAGCGATCTTCGTGACGGCCGGCCACGACATCACGGTGCGCGGCATCACCTTTGCCGATGCGCATGTGCCCGACCACAACGGCGCCGGCATCCGCGCCGAGGGCCGTAACCTCACCGTCGAGAAAAGCCGGTTCCTGAACAACGAGAACGGCATCCTGGCAGGGGGGCCACCGGACAGCGTGGTGCGGGTGACCGACAGCGAGTTCAACGGCAACGGCGCCTGCATCGGCGCCTGCGCCCACGGCATCTATGCCGGACAGCCGATCGCGTTGCTGGACGTGGAGCGCAGCCACTTCGCCGACACGCATATCGGCCATCACATCAAATCGCGCGCCCGCTCCACCAGGATTGTCGGCAACCGGATCGAAGACGGCACCCAGGGCAATTCGAGCTACCTGATCGATGTGCCGAACGGCGGGGACCTGCTGATTCGCGACAATGACATGCAGAAGAGCGCGCACAGCGACAACCCGCACTGCGCGATCTCCATCGGCGAGGAGGGGGTTACCAACGTGACGGAGACGATGACCGTCGCCGGCAACCGGTTCCGCAGCAATCTGCCGAAGCCGACGATCTTCGTCCGTAATACCACGACCGTGCCGGTGCGGATGACAGGCAATCATCTGTCGGGGCAGGTGACGCCACTGACCGGGCCGGGGACAGTACGGCCGTAGACGTGCGCGTTGCTGCGCCGTTTCGCAACTGGCCAATCAACGCGATCGGGCTACACGGCCGGCTGATCAGGCAGCCTCGCTGACTGTCTCCCTTCCTTGCTCCGCCAAGCCGACGATGTCGCCGATCAGGATAAGCGTGGGCCCCTCGAAGCATGCCTCCGCAAGCTGCGCCGGCAATGTTGCCAGCGTGCCGAAGCAGCGCCGCTCGGCCGGTCCCGATGCGCTCTGTACTGCGACCGCCGGCGTGGAGGCCGGCATACCAGCGCCGATGAGGTTTTCCGCCAGCGCTGGCAGAGTCCGCCCGGCCATGTAGGCCGCGATGGTACCGCCAGTCGCGGCCAGCGCTTTCAGATCATGCGCTTGGTTGGGGCTGTCGCAGTGATGCCCCGTCACGAACGAGACCGAGCGCGCGAGGCCCCGATGCGTCAGGGGAACCTGCAGACCGGCGGCGGCCGCGCAGGCGGCGGTGACCCCGGGCACGACCTCGACCGCCACGCCGGCCTGGCGCAGGAAATCGAGTTCTTCTCCTCCGCGGCCGAAGATGAACGGATCACCGCCCTTAAGTCGCACCACGCGCGCGCCCTGGCGGGTGAATTGCAGGAGCAAGCGGTTGATCGCCGCCTGGCTCACGGCATGCCGGCCGCAGCGCTTGCCCACATCGATGCGGCGTGCGTCAGGCTTGGCGAAATCCAGAATCGATGGATCGATCAGCGCGTCGAACAGGATTACGTCCGCCCGCTCAATCATTCTGACCGCGCGCAACGTCAGCAGATCCGGTGCCCCGGGACCGGCGCCCACCAGGGCGACGCTTCCGCGGCTTCGGGCCGGCGCCGGCAACGGCGGCCGATCAGGCAACAGGCATACGGACATCGCGCAGGATTTCCTCGAGTTCGGGAATACAGGAGCCACAACTTGTGCCTGCGCCCAGCAGCACGCCGATCTCGTGCACCGATCGCAGCCGATGGGTGACGATGCCGTGGCGGACGGCGTCACGCGACACGCCGAGGCAGGCACAGACCCGCGGCCCCTCGGCGGCAATCCGGTCGTACATCCGACCCGCCAGCAACTGCGCCCGCGCGCGATCCGGCACCGGGCTGCCGAGCATCGGGATGAGTGCGGCTTCGGGTGGCAGGGCAGCGGAATCGCGAACGAGGAAAAGGCAGGCTTCGAGCGCCCCGTCGCGGACGACGGCAACCCGCAGGACACCGCGGCGCGGGTCAATGGCCTCCAGCCTCTCGGCGTCATCCGCCGCGCCCAGCAACGATGCGGCGAACCGCATGAGGTCATCGCCTGCCGGCATGGCAGCCAGGCCGCTCAGGCGGTAGAGCTGTCCTTCGGGCACGGGCACCCGCACCCAGTGGCAGGTATCGGGCAGCGGGCCGGCATCGCGGCGCAGCAGCAGGCCATGGAAATGCACCGGCTCGGACAACAGGCTGACCGGCGTCGCCTTGAGCGCCGGCTGACCGGACAGCGGGTCGAGATCGGCGCCGACAAGCTGTCCCACACATCCGGCGGAGGCGAATTGCTCCGTCCAATGCATCGGCGCGAACACCTCGCCGCGGCGCTGCGTGTGGCGGAGTTCCGTCTGCAGCAGCATGTCGCCGTGGTCGGACGTGACCCGCGCCAATGCCCCATCCGCTAGTCCGACCGCGGCGGCATCACCGGGATGGATCGCCAGAACCGGCGCGGAGGTATGGCTCAGCAGCGCCGGGGCGAGGCCGGTACGCGTCATGGTGTGCCATTGGTCACGAATGCGCCCCGTGTTCAGCAGCAGCGCATGGCCGCCGCGACCGGACTGGCCGCGACAGGGCGTCGGCACGAGCCGGGCGCGTCCGTCCGCCGTGGGGAATCCGCCGGTGGCAAACAGCCGCCCGCCTTCACTGACCGCGCCGGCCGGCATCGGCCAGCGGACCGGTTGCAACGCGTCATATGCCGCATCGTCCAGCGTCGCGAGCGCGCCGATATCGAAGATCCGCCGGCCGTTGTTCCGGTGGCCCGAAAGCGCCGCATGCTCGCGAAACACCGCCGCCGGTCGGTCCCAGGCAAATGCCGCGGGCCAGCCCATGCGGCGGCCAACTTCGGCAAATTGCCACCAGTCGGGCCGCGCCTCCCCCGGTGCGCGGCGAAAGGGGCGCTGGCGGGAGATGCGGCGTTCGGAACTTGTGACGGTCCCATCCTTCTCGCCCCAAGCCGCCGCTGGCAGCAGGACGTACGCGTATGTAGTGGTGTCGGTGGGCCAGCAATCCGACACCACGACGAAGGGGCACGCCTTCAGAGCCGCACGAACGCGGCCGGCCCGGGGCAGGGTGACAGCCGGATTTGTAGCAACGATCCAGACGGCCTTGATCCGCCCGTCATGGATCGCATCGAACATCTCAACAGCCTTGAGCCCAGGCCGTTCCGCCAGGCGCTCGGCTTGCCAGAACGCGGCGACTGCCGCGCGCGCCTGCGCATCATCGAATCCCATGTGTGCGGCAAGCTGGTTTGCCAGCCCACCGACTTCACGCCCGCCCATCGCATTCGGCTGACCGGTCACCGAGAACGGTCCCATCCCCGGCCGGCCGATGCGTCCGGTCGCCAGATGGCAGTTGATGATGGCGCTGACCTTGTCGGTGCCGGCGGAAGACTGGTTGACGCCCTGCGAGTAGACCGTGAGCACGCGCTCCGTCCGGGCGAACAGGTCGTAGAACGTTTCCAGCGCTTCGGGATCGATGCCGCACTCGGCGGCGATATCGTCGATCTGCGCAGATGGAAGCCTGGCAGCAGCGAGCGCTGCATCAAGTTCGGCGGCGTGGCGTTCCACCCATCGGTGATCGATACGCCCGGCATCATTCAGATAGGCGAGCAGGCCGTTGAACAGCGCAACGTCCGTGCCCGAGGCGAGCGGCAGGTGCAGGTCGGCCGCGTCAGCGGTGGCGGTCCGGCGCGGATCGATGACGACGATCTTCGTGCCGTGCGCCGCGCGCGCGGCAAGCAGGCGCTGATGCAACACCGGATGGCACCAGGCGGCATTGCTGCCGACGAGGACGACAAGGTCCGCCTCGTCCCAATCCTCATAGACGCCCGGAACGAGATCCTCACCAAAGGCACGCACATGGCCGGCAACGGCGGAGGCCATGCAGAGGCGGGAGTTGGTATCTATGTTGCCGCTGCCAATGAAGCCCTTCATCAGCTTGTTGGCGACGTAATAGTCCTCCGTCAGGCATTGACCGGACACGTAAAACGCAACGCTGTCCGGACCATGCCGCGCGATAGTCTCACGGAACCTGGCGGCGATCAGATCGAGCGCCGCATCCCAGCTTGCGGCACGGCCGTCGATCGCCGGCATGGTTAGCCGAGTGGCGTCGTCCAACGTGGCGGCAAGCGCGGCACCCTTGGAGCAAAGGCGCCCACGATTCGACGGATGCGCGCCATCTCCGGTGATCGAACCGTCGCTTCTGGCCAGCAGGCCACAGCCGACGCCGCAATAAGGACAGGTAGTGCTGACGTCGCTCATGTGTGCCCTATCGCGAGAAAGATGCGGCTGCCTTCCATCCTGACCGGAACGGTCCGGACGCAGCCCTCGTCCGGCTCCTTCGCGTTGCCGTCCGCAAGATCGATGACCCAGTTGTGCAACGGGCAGGTGACGGACTCGCCGTGGACGATACCCTGCGACAACTGCCCCGCTTTGTGCGGACACCTGTCATGCAGCGCGAAGACCCGGTCGTCTTCCGTTCGGAAGACGGCGATGTCGCATGCGGGTGTGGCAACGACACGCGAGCCGAGGCGCGGAATGTCGTCGAGACAGCCGACCTCGCACCAGCGGGCACTGGCAGCGGATGCGTCGCCAATACGTGTCATTCGACCGTCGCCAGGGCGCGGAAATCGTGGGGTTCCGCGCCATCCGCCCGCTCTGCCCAGGGATCGCGCTGCGCGTGGCGCTGGCTTTCCACGAAGCGGTCCTGAAGCAGCCGTCGTCCACCCGGATCGCGCAGCCGCTGGCGGATGTAGTCGATGCCGACACGCTCGATCCAGGGTGCGGTGCGTTCGAGATAGTGCGCCTCCTCACGGTAGAGCTGCATGAATGCGGCGCAGTATTCCAGGACCTCCTGCTCGGTCGTGACCTTTGCGAGCAGATCCGTCGTGCGCACCTTGATGCCGCCATTCCCCCCGACATGCAGATCCCAGCCGCTTTCGGTTGCGACCACGCCGAAATCCTTGATCGTGGCTTCCGCGCAATTGCGTGGGCAGCCGGAGACCGCCAGCTTGGTCTTGTGCGGCGTCCACGAACCCCAGGTCATGCGCTCCAGCGCGATGCCCATTGCGGTGGAATCCTGCGTACCGAAGCGGCACCATTCCGATCCGACGCAGGTCTTCACGGTGCGCAACGCCTTGCCATAGGCGTGGCCGGACACCATGCCGGCGGCATTCAGGTCCCGCCATACCTCCGGCAACTGCTCCTTGCGCACGCCCAGCAGATCGATGCGCTGCCCGCCAGTGACCTTCACGGTCGGGATCTGAAATTTGTCCACCACGTCGGCGATGGCACGCAATTCGGCCGCGGTGGTGACGCCGCCCCACATGCGCGGCACCACCGAATATGTGCCGTCCTTCTGGATGTTGGCGTGCATTCGCTCATTGACGAAGCGGGAGCGGCTGTCGTCCGCGTATTCCGCCGGCCAGGCGCACAGCAGGTAGAAGTTCAAGGCAGGGCGGCAGCTTGCGCAGCCGTTCGGCGTGGCCCAGTCCATCGCACGCATCACGTCGGGGATGGTCTTGAGCTTGCGTTCGACAATGGCGGCGCGAATGGCTTCATGCCCGAGCACTGTGCAATTGCACAGCGGCTTTACCTTGGGGGCGGCGTCATAAGCTGCACCGGCGGCGTGAGCCAGGAGCGCTTCCACCTGGCAGGTGCAGCTTCCGCAAGAGGCGGATGCCTTGGTCCGCGCGCGCACCTCGGCCAGCGTCGTCAGCTTGTGTGTGGCGATGACCTGCAGGATCGCGCCCTTGGAGACGCCGTTACAGCCGCATATCTCGGCGGTGTCCGGCAGTATTTCGACGCCGCCACCTTCGCTCTCGCCATCCGTCAGCGGGCCGAACACCAAGGTGTCGCGCAGATCGGTGATGTCGCCGCCGGAGCGGATCAGGTCGAAATACCAGGCGCTGTCGCGGGCGTCGCCATAAAGCACGGCGCCGATCAGCCTGTCGCCGCGAATGACGAGATGCTTGTGGACGCCGCGGGCGGCATCGCGGAAGACGATCTCTTCCGTACCGTCGTCGCCGACGAAATCTCCGGCGGAGAACATGTCGATGCCGGTGACCTTGAGCCGCGTGCCGGTGACGGCCGGCACGTAATCGCTCTCCGCCACGCCGGTGATGCGGTCGGCGGCGATCTTCGCCATTTCAAACAGCGGTGCGACGAGGCCGAACGTGGCGCCGCAATGCTCCACGCATTCACCGACGGCGAAGATCGCCGGATCGCTGGTCCTCAGGCCGTCATCGACGCGGACACC
>DATNEJ010000179.1:0-8453 GCA_035606775.1 Acetobacteraceae bacterium
GCGTCCTGCCGCAAGGACAGCAATTGCTCCTCGATCTCAACGACCTGCTGCGCGGAGACGGCGATCTGGCGGGTGAGCTGGAAGCCGACAAGGCCGGGCGGTGGCGCGATGTCCGTGCCCTGGTCCCGATCAACCGACTGCGGCTGAGCGGCCTGGTAGTCCAGCACGCCCGAACGGTCACCGCCCTGGACCAGATGGATGGTGCGGTCAAGTTCCTCGAACTTCCTCAGCACAAGAGCGGCAAGTGCCCGCACCCTGTCCTGCTGTGCCCCGCTGTCATCCGCCAGCAAAGGCAATTCGGCCAGCCGCTCCAGCGTCACCCTGCGGTCCCGCCGGTAGGTTTCGAGGTAGGCGGAATCCTGCGTAACGAGGTACTCGCGCTCCCCCAATTCCGCGCGCTGCACGACATTGGTGATGCGCCGCGTCGCGTCAATCGCCTGGTAGGTCCGTTCCACGAGGTGTTCGGCGGTGCGCGCACGGCCCGGCCCGCCTGAGTTCACCCCGACCAGAAGGCAAACAGATGCGACCGCGAGACTTCCGACAGCGAGGGCGATCGTCAATCCCAGAGTCAGGCGGCGGGCATTCAAAAGGCCGGAGATTTCCGCTGTCCAGCCCTTGATCAGTGCCCAGGGCGACGCAAACAGGCCGCGGGGCTGCGCGCACGTCTCCTTCCCCCCAACTCCATTTCGCCGACCGGCCATGCATCGCACCGCACTTTTTGGGGACGACCGAGGTGATGTTCACGACTTCGAGATAGGAAACGCAAGAGGAAACGTAAAAAAAACTCTTGCCGAACGGTAAAATAATCGTCTCGATACCGAAAGTCAAAACAATATCTATTATGTTACTATAACGACGACTGACCCCACTGGCGCGCCTCTCGCGGTGCCCACCGGGAGGCCCTGTGACGGAGGCCGCTTCTAATTCCGTCAAATTTCTGTAAAATTATTTTTACTTTGTCATGGTAACAGAACGATCCGGAAGGAACGGGCGGCTCCGTCGTCGAGGGTTCCAAAACTTTATCTTGTATCACAAGAATGAGAAATTTCTTGAATCGCCGCTGATACTGTTCCATGAACGAAAATACGATGTTGTCGCGCGATTGGCTGCCTCGCGGAATCACAGAACTATTGGTGACCAATGGCCGAGTTCAGGGTCTATTGCCGGTCCGACGAAGGAAGGATTGTCTGGGGCGAAGATTTCGAGGCGCCGGACCTTCCTGCCGCGATCATCAGGGCAACGGCCATTTGCCAGGCCCAACAAGGCGGCGGCCGCGGCGGCATGGAAATCTGGCAAGGCACCATCATGGTTTACCCCCCGCAATAGATTTCAGCCGCGCGTCGATGACTTGATGCCCGAGGCCGTTTCCAGCCAATCAGCCTGAAATCGAATCCGCCCCGCTTCCCGCCAGCCGATCCGTATCCACAGCGTGATCGGCGCAGGCGGAATCGCCGGAGACGTGAATCACTCGGTCAAACAAATAGATAGAGCCCGTTCGGTGCGTCTATCTGCACCGAACCGGCTCTATCGTCACCGCGTGATTCAGCGGGCCGTGGCCGGCGCCCAGCCCGGGCGCGGCCGCCAGTGCCGCCCGTACATAGGCCCGCGCCCGCTGGACGGCGTCACGCAACGGCAGGCCCTGCGCCAGCCCGGCCGCCACGGCCGAGGCGGTCGTGCAGCCGGTGCCGTGCGTGTGGCGTGTGTCTATACGCGGCGCGGCGAACGCCTCGACGCCCTCGGCGGTCGCCAGCAGGTCCGTGACCGTATCCCCGCGCAGATGGCCCCCCTTCAGCAGCACGCCGGCCGCGCCCAGGCGCCGCAGTGCTTCGGCAGCTTCCCGCATCTCCGCGACCGAACCGACCGGCCTGCCCGTCAGCGCTTCCGCTTCCGGAAGGTTCGGCGTGAGCACCGCCGCCCGCGGCAGCAGCAGCGTGCGCAGGGTCGTTACGGCATCGCTCGCCAGCAGTTGGTGGCCGCCCTTGGCCACCATGACCGGATCGACCACCAGGGGCACACCCGGCAGGAACGCGGCCAGCGCCGCGCTCACCGCCTCGATGACAGCGGCATCCGCCAGCATGCCGATCTTGACGACATCCGCGCCGATATCGCTCGCCACCACCTCGATCTGCTGGCGGATGAAGGCCGGGGGCACGGGATAGACGCCGAACACCCCCAGCGTGTTCTGCGCGGTCAGGGCGGTGATCGCCGTCGCCGCGAACCCGCCCAGCGCCGTGATTGTCTTGATGTCGGCCTGGATGCCGGCGCCGCCACCGGAATCGGAACCCGCGACCACCAGGACGCGGCCGCGCATCAGTGCGCCTTCTCCCGCCCGCGCGCCGCCTCCGCGATAGTCTCGCAGAGCCGGTCCACCACGTCGGCGACAAGCGTTTCATCCTCCCCTTCTGCCATGACCCGGACCAGCGGCTCCGTGCCGCTTTCGCGGATCAGCACCCGCCCGCTGCCGGAAAGCCGCGCCTTGGCCTGCTCGATGTCGCGCTGCACCCGCGGGGCAAGCAGCGGCGACGGGCCGGCGAAGCGCACATTCTTCAGCCGTTGCGGCAGCGGCTCGAACATGCGGCAGACCTCGGATGCCGCGCGCGCCTGCTCCACGATCACCGCGAGAACCTGCAGCGCGCACAAAAGTCCGTCGCCTGTCGTGGCGAAATCCGAGAGGATCACGTGACCCGACTGCTCGCCGCCCACGTTGATCCCGCTCTCCCGCATCCGCTCCGCAACGTAACGATCGCCGACCCGGGTCCGGTGCAATTCCAGGCCGTGGTGCCCGAGGAAGCGTTCGAGGCCGAGGTTGGACATCACCGTTGCAACGATGCCGTCCCCGCGCAGTTGGCCGGATTGATGCCAGGACCGGGCGATCAGGGCGAGAATCTGATCGCCGTCCACCAGTTCGCCGTTCTGGTCCGCGATCAGCAGCCGATCGGCGTCCCCATCCAGCGCCAGGCCGATATCCGCCCCGTGCTCGACCACCTGGGCGCAGAGAAACTCCGGCACCGTCGAGCCACAACCCTTGTTGATGTTGAAGCCGTCCGGTGCAACACCGACTGAAATTACCGTCGCGCCGAGTTCCCACAGCACGGTCGGCGCCACGCGGTAGGCGGCGCCGTTGGCACAGTCGATGACGATCTTCAGTCCATCGAGCCGCAGGCCGCGCGGGAAACTGGCTTTCGCCACCTCGATATACCGGCCCGCGGCATCGTCCAGGCGCGCCGCCCGCCCAAGCGCCGCGGGCTTCGCCAAACGATGGGCGAAGCCGCTGTCCATCATCGCCTCGATCGCCGCCTCATTCTCATCGGACAGCTTCGTGCCGTCCGGGCCGAACAGCTTGATCCCATTGTCCTCGTAGGGATTGTGCGAGGCCGAGATCATCACCCCGAGATCCGCGCGCAGGGACCGCGTGAGCATGGCGACCGCCGGTGTCGGCAGCGGGCCCAGCAGGGTCACGTCCATGCCGGCCCCGATGAAGCCGGCGGTCAGTGCCGGTTCGATCATGTAGCCCGAAAGCCTGGTGTCCTTGCCGATGACGACGCGATGCCGGTGCTGACCGCGGGTGAACAGCAGACCCGCCGCCTGGCCGAGCCGCAATGCGGTGCCCGCGGTCATCGGGTCGGAATTGGCCTTGCCGCGAATGCCGTCTGTGCCGAACAGGCGTCTGGTCTTGCTCATTACTGCCTTTGCCCCGGCCTACCTTTGCGCCGGGTCCCCGCGTGTAGCGCGCCTCCCCAGCGTTGGGGAAGCAGAACCGTTCCTAAGCGAACAGGTTATGCCAGACTCGCAGGGCCTGTGTGGTTTCACGAACGTCGTGCACGCGCAGGATTGACGCGCCACGCATCACCGCGAACAGCCCGGCCGCCAGAGAGCCGCCGACGCGCAGCGCCGGATGCGGTTCGCCGGACAAGTGGCCGATAAAGGATTTGCGGGACACACCGACCAGGATCGGATGCCCGAGGGATCGCAGTTCGTGCAGCCGGCGCAGCATCTCCGTCGAATGGGGCGCCAGCTTGGCGAAGCCGATGCCGGGATCGATGACAATGCGCTCGGCCAGGATTCCGGCCTGCGCCGCCGCACGCAGGCGTGCCGACAGTTCGGCCTTGGTCTCCCGCACCACGTCATCGTAGACGGCGAGCGCGTTCATCGTGTCCGGCGTGCCGCGCATGTGCATCAGCACAACCGGGCAGCCGCGCGCCGCCACGACGGCGCGTGCATGCGGGTCGTGCGTCAGGCCCGACACATCGTTGACAATCTGCGCGCCGGCATCGAGCGCCGCCGCCATAGTGGCGGCGTGCCGCGTGTCCACCGAGACCCGCAGCCCGGCGAAGGCGAGTGCGCGGATCACCGGCAGGATGCGCGCCTGTTCGTCGTGCGGTGCCACGGCCGGCGCGCCGGGCCGGGTGCTTTCGCCACCGACATCGATGATGTCCGCACCCTCCGCGGCCATGGCAAAGCCGGCGTCTATGGCGGCCTGCGGCGCAAGCCTGACGCCGCCATCGCTGAAACTGTCCGGCGTGACGTTGATGATGCCCATGATCCGAGGTCGGTCGAGCAGCAGGCCGGCCCACAGGCGCGGTGCGAGCGGGCCTTGCGACGCGGGCGGGGATTGCGTCGTTTGCGTCATGCGCGGATCGGCAGCGGGTGGTCCTGGTGCCCTAACGGCCACCGGCCCGATGGGCAGGCGCGACAACGACGGTCGGAACCGCTGACCCCCGTCACGCTGGCGCCCGTCGGTATCGAGCGCGGGTTTGGCGCGCGGTCGCGCGCGGGACAACGATGCACGTCAACGATCATTTCGTATGACCGCTGATACACGAGTAATCCGCAGAATTCCGGATGTACCGCCCGCGACGTCGGTGCGGCGGCTGCGTACCAGACAAACACCCACCCGGCTTCCGTCGGAAGTCGGGTGAGTCTGTCAGTGCAATATTCGGACGGCTCCGCATGACGGCCCATCACCGCCAGGACACGGCTGTTCCGGACCTATCCTGGCTGAGGCGCCGGTGCAGGCCCGCCGGTCGGCGGCGCGGCAGGACGGCCGGCTGTCGGCACGGAGGCCCGCCGGTTCTCCGGCGCGGGGTCGTCCACTACCTTGCGGATCACCGGCTCCCCGCGCAGCACCGTGCGGATCTCGTCGCCCGACAGAGTTTCATGCTCCAGCAGGCCGCGCGCCAGCCGATGCAATTCCTCGACGTTCTCGGTCAGCAACCGGCGCGCCTTGTTGTAGGCCCGGTCGATAATGTCCTTGATCTCCGCGTCGATCTCGCGTGCCGTCGCCTCGGAGACATTCTTGCTCTGCGTCACCGAGTGACCCAGGAACACCTCCTGGCTGTTATCGCCATAAGCGATCATGCCGAGCTTATCGGACATGCCCCATTCGGTGATCATGCGGCGGGCCTGGTCGGTGGCCATCTTGATGTCGCCGGCGGCGCCGTTGGAGACCTTGTCGGGGCCGAAGATGATTTCTTCCGCCGCACGCCCGCCCATCGCCATCGTCAGTTCCGACAGCAGCTTGGACTTGCTCTTCGAGTAGCGGTCGCCTTCCGGCAGGCTCATGACCAGGCCCAGCGCGCGCCCACGCGGGATGATCGTCGCCTTGTGGACCGGGTCGCATTCCGGCTCGTGCATGGCGCACAGGGCATGGCCGGCTTCGTGGTAGGCGGTCATGCGCTTCTCGGCCTCGCTCATGACGAGCGACCGCCGTTCGGCGCCCATCATGACCTTGTCCTTGGCGGCTTCGAACTCGGCCATCGCCACGACGCGCTTGCCCAGCCGCGCCGCCAGCAGCGCACCCTCGTTCACCAGATTGGCAAGATCGGCGCCGGAGAAGCCCGGTGTGCCGCGCGCGATCACCTTGGGATCGACGTCGCTGGCCAGCGGCACCTTCCGCATGTGGACGCGCAGGATCTTTTCCCGCCCGTTCACGTCGGGGTTCGGCACCACCACCTGCCGGTCGAAACGTCCGGGGCGCAGCAGCGCCGGGTCCAGCACGTCCGGACGGTTGGTCGCGGCGATCAGGATGACGCCTTCGTTCGATTCGAAGCCGTCCATCTCGACCAGCATCTGGTTCAGGGTCTGCTCGCGCTCATCGTTGCCGCCGCCCAGGCCGGCGCCGCGATGACGGCCGACCGCGTCGATTTCATCGATGAAGATGATGCAGGGGGCGTTCTTCTTGCCCTGCTCGAACATGTCGCGCACGCGGGACGCGCCGACGCCCACGAACATCTCCACAAAGTCCGAGCCGGAGATGGTGAAGAACGGCACGTTCGCCTCCCCCGCGATGGCGCGGGCGAGCAGCGTCTTGCCGGTGCCGGGCGGGCCGACCAGCAGCACGCCCTTGGGAATCTTGCCGCCCAGCCGCTGGAATTTCTGCGGGTCCTTCAGGAACTCGACGATTTCCTGCAATTCGCCCTTGGCCTCGTCGATGCCGGCAACGTCATCGAACGTCACGCGCCCCTGCTTTTCCGTCAGCATGCGCGCCCGCGACTTGCCGAACCCCATCGCCCGGCCGCCGCCCGACTGCATCTGGCGCATGAAGAACACCCAGACGCCGATCAGCAGCAGCATCGGGAACCAGGACAGCAGGTAGTGCAGCAGCGGGTTCACATCGCTGTCTTCCGGCTTGGCGATCACACGGACGTTCTTGTCCGTCAGCGTCTTCACCAGGGACGGGTCCTCGGGCGTGTAGGTCTGGAACGTCCGCCCGTCATTCAACTGGCCGGACACGGTGCGTCCCTGGATCACCACATCGCGAACCTTGCCGGTATTCACCTCCGAGATGAAGTCGGAGTAGGCAATCTGCGTCGAGTTGGTGCGGGTCACGCCCGGCTGGAACAGGTTGAACAGCACGACCAGCAGCAGTGCGATGATCACCCACAGCGCCAGGTTGCGGCCGAAATTACTCATCGGGGTTCGCTTTATCCTTCATTGATCGGCGTCAGGCCCAGGCGATGATCGTCCGCCCGCGTAAAGCTTAACATAGGGTGCCTACCATTTACCTGCACCCCTGCCCTGTCACAAACAACCAGCCCCACAAACAACCAGCCCCACAAACCACCCGGCCACAAACAACCCGGTCCTTGGGGAAATCACCCCGTCCCGCGCCGGCGGCGGCCCGACAGGCTCATCCGGGCTGGAACGGCGCACCGGCGGCAGGGCGCGGCGGCGCAAAGACCAGCCGAACCGCGGCACACGCGGCGGCGTCAGGATAGAGCAGATGCGGCACGGCAGCCAGCGTATTGCCGCGCCGCAATGCCGGCAGCGTGCGGAGAGCCGCCGCCGGCAGAGCGGAAAGCCGGCGCAGCCGGGCCGCATCGGGGCCAAGGGCGCCGATCGTCAAACCGTCCATTTTTTGTGGGGCGAGTCCAGGCTCGCCGGGACTTGGCGGGCCGGCCCCGGTCCCGCCGGCTGTGACCAGACAGAAGCGCCGGTCCCAGACCGCACCGGGTTCCGCCGGCACCGGGCCAGCCATCGCCGCTGCTTCCCGCGCTACCAGCCAGCCGTCGGTCATCCGCGCGGCCCGCATCAGCCGCGCGCCGGCCAGCGTCGCCGGACGAGGATGGGCTGCCAGCACCGCTACCGCGGCCGATTCCACCGGATAGGGGGCACCGGTGACGGCCTGAATGATCGCCGCCAGCGCGTCCTGGCGGACCGGTCCGGGCGACAGCAGCACCACACCATCCGCACGGAACGCCGCCCGCTCGGCCAGCACCTCGCCTACAGCCAGGTCATCGGCGGCGCGGCGCAGGCCGGCGGACCGCGCCGCGGCACAGAGTGCCACGGTCCCGTCGGCCTCCCCGGCCAGGTCCGCCCGCAAGGCGCGGAGCCGGCGGCGCAGCGCGGCCAGGTCCTTGTTGGAGGGGTCCTCGACCCAGTCCACACCGGCCGCGGACAGAAACGCCCGCAGCGCGCCGGGGGACATCTCCAGCAAGGGGCGCAACAGCCGGACCTGCCCCGCTTCGCGCAGGGCGGCCATGCCGGCCAGGCCGTGCGGACCGCTGCCGCGGAGCACACGCATCATCACCGTCTCCGCCTGATCGCCCGCATGATGACCCAGCAGCAGGTGCAGGATGCCGGCGTCCCGGCAAACCGAGGCCAGCATCTCCAGGCGTGCCATCCTGGCCCGCTCAGCCAGGGCGGAGCCACGCGTGAGCCCGTCGAGCCGGCGGATTTGGGCCGCGATGCCCAGCCCCGACAACCGTTCGCGGGTGACAGCGGCCTCGGCAGCCGACCCGGCCCGCAAGCCATGATCGACGATGACGGCCAGCAGCGACCCGCCCCGCCGGCGCACCCAGCCATCCGCCAGGACCGCCAGCGCCATGCTGTCGGCACCGCCCGACACGCCTGCGGCCAGACGCGGTTCCGGCTCGAACGGGCCGAGGCGTGCCATGGCCGCCTCGAAGGCGGCGGTCAGATCAGGCGGCGTCCCGCCTACCGGCAGCCCGCCC
>DATNEJ010000183.1:0-3960 GCA_035606775.1 Acetobacteraceae bacterium
TTGCCTGCTGGTGACGGGAACGGCGGTTGCCTTCGGATTGAGTCTCGGGCTCGGCAAGGCCGACATGGGCCGGCTGTATCAGGCCGCGATCTTTCACGACATCGGCAAGGCCAGAATTCCGCTCGCTGTCCTCGACAAGCCGGGGCGACTGGACGACCGGGAGCGCGCCCTGATCGAGACGCATGCCGCGGTGGGTTACGATGTATTGAACGAGACCGGCGGCATCACCACGGAAATCCTCGACGCAGTGCGGCACCATCACGAATATCTCGACGGCAGCGGATATCCGGATGCGCTTTGCGGGGGCAGCATTGCGGACCTCGTTCGGATCCTGACCATTTCGGATATATTTGCGGCGTTGATCGAGGACCGCCGATACAAGCCCAGCATGCCGCGCGCAGAGGCCTATGAAATACTCCGTGGCATGGACGGAAAACTCGAGCGTCCGCTGGTGACCGCGTTCCGCGAAGTGGCCCTCAATCGCTGAAGCGGTTCAAGCGCCAGCTACGCACCGGTACCGCTTCGATCCACGGCCGCAGCTTCCTTCGATCCCGCGGAAGTCTCACCCCTACAGCAGGCTCATCACAAACCTGCTGCCGACCGTGAGAAGGTAGCACCCGAACGCTACTTCCAGCGTCCGCTTCGACATCGCGTGCGCAACCCGGACGCCGAGTCCCGCCGTCAACAGGCTGGTCGGCATGACCAACACCGCGCCGATCAGGGAAACATAGCCAAGTGCAAACGGCAGTTGCAACGCGGCGACGCCCGGATAGCGCGCCGCCGCGGGCCAGCCGGCATAGACATAGCCGAGCGCGCCCGGGATCGAGATCAGAACCGCGAGAGCCGACGAGGTCGCGACCGCCTGGTGGATCGGCCGGCCATAGAACGTCATCAGCAAGTTCGAAAACAGACCGCCGCCGATCCCCATCAGGGTGGAGAGAAGCCCGACGATGAAGCCATAGGCCTTCATCAGAGGTCCCCGCGGCAGGTCGTCGCCGAATTTCCAGGTTGCGCGCGCCAGCAGCAGGCGTGCCGCGGCCGAATAGGCCACCATCACAAACACGATCTTGAACAGCCGTTCGGGGGCGTAGCGTGCGGTGACGCTGCCAGCGATCACGCCGATCAATACCGGCAGCCACCAGGCCTCGAGGACTTCGCTGTCCACCGCGCCGCGGGCGCGGTGGGCGCGGTAGGAGCGGATCGAGGTCGGGATGATGATGGCGAGCGACGTTCCGATGCACAGCGGCATCCGCACCTCGACCGGCACGCCGGCGATCCGGAAGCATTCGTAGAACACCGGCACCAGGATGGCGCCTCCGCCGATGCCGAAAACGCCGGCGAGAAATCCGGACAGGGCGCCCACCGCAACCAGCAGCAGCGCCAGTTCCGTCAATTCGGAGATATCAAGCCCCGCGACCATCGATTCGGTCTCCCCCCGCCCATCGGGCACCCGTAGTTTAGCGCGTTCATGAATCGTGCTTCAGGTATCCCAGAGCCAACAGGCGCCCCCGAGCTTGTCAATGCCCATGTTTGCAAGGCTCATCCATAGGTGTGAACAGGTATTCGCCAACGTCCGATTTCGCCGTTGCACTCGCGGTTTCGACTTCGTAAATAGAATTCCGTCTACCGCGATCCCGTAGGGGCCTGCGCGGGCCCGCAAACCATCAAAGCTGCCGATGACCACCCGGATCGAACGACCGCTTTCGCCGCACCTGCAGATCTATCGCTGGACGCTGACCATGGCGCTGTCCATCGTCCACCGCATCACCGGCATGGCGCTGTATTTCGGGACGCTTCTGCTGGCCTGGTGGCTGATCGCGGCGGCGACCGGTCCCGCCGCCTATGCCGACGTGCAGGCCTTCACCGGCAGCTTCATCGGCCGGCTGATCGTATTCGGCTACACCTGGGCGCTGCTGCACCATCTGCTCAGCGGCGTCAGGCATTTCATCTGGGATCTCGGCTACGGTTTCAAGGCGAGCGAGCGCGAGGGATTGACCTGGGCCGCGCTGATCGGCGGCATTTCGCTCACAGTGCTGCTGTGGATCATCGCCTATGCGATCGGGGGCGGACGATGACCGTACCAGATACCCACGCCGTGAAATCGATGCGCACCCCGCTCGCCCGCGTGCGGAGCCTCGGCGCCTCGCATTCCGGCACCTCGGAGTTCTGGCGCCAGCGCGTCACCGCGGTGGCGATGACGCTCTTGATCGTACCGGTGATCGTGGTGGTGATGATGCTGCTCGGCCGCAATCAGGCTGGCGCCGCGCAGATCCTCGGCTCGCTGCCGATCGCGATCATCCTGCTGCTGTTCATCGTGGCCAGCACCTGGCACATGAAAATCGGCATGCAGGTGGTGATCGAGGACTATGTCCACAACGAAATGCTGAAGCTTGCCGTTGTCATGGCCAACAATTTCTTCTGCATCGCGGTGGCGCTGACCTCGATCTACGCGATCCTCAAACTGTCATCCGGAGTGTAACCGATGGCCGCAGACGGCAACGGGAAAGCCGCAAATGGCAGCGGTGGCCCTGCCACCAACGGCAAGGCCTATCCGATCGAGGATCACACCTATGACGTCGTCGTGGTCGGCGCCGGCGGCGCCGGGCTGCGCGCGGTAGTCGGCTGCAGCGAGGCCGGCTTGCGCACCGCCTGCATCACCAAGGTATTTCCGACCCGTTCGCACACGGTCGCGGCGCAGGGCGGCATCTCGGCCGCGCTCGGTAACATGCATCCGGACGACTGGCGCTGGCACATGTACGACACCGTCAAGGGATCGGACTGGCTGGGCGATCAGGACGCCATCGAATACATGGTGCGCAATGCGCCCGAGGCCGTCTACGAACTGGAGCATTGGGGGGTGCCGTTCTCGCGCACCGAGGACGGCAAGATCTATCAGCGGCCGTTCGGCGGCATGACGCTCGACTACGGCAAGGCCCAGGCGCAGCGCACCTGTGCCGCGGCCGACCGCACCGGCCACGCCATGCTGCATACCATGTACGGGCAGGCGTTGCGTCACGCCGCGGAATTCTACATCGAGTTCTTCGCCATCGACCTGATCATGGACGATGAGGGCGCCTGCCGCGGGGTGGTCGCGCTCAAGCTCGACGACGGCACGCTGCATCGCTTCCGCGCCCAGACCACGATCCTCGCCACCGGCGGATATGGCCGCGCCTACGCGTCCTGCACCTCGGCGCATACCTGCACCGGCGACGGCGGCGCCATGGCGCTGCGCGCCGGGCTGCCGCTGCAGGACATGGAGTTCGTCCAGTTTCATCCGACCGGCATTTACGGCTCGGGCTGCCTCGTCACCGAGGGCGCGCGCGGTGAAGGCGGCTATCTGGTCAATTCGGACGGCGAGCGCTTCATGGAGCGCTATGCGCCATCGGCGAAGGACCTGGCGTCGCGCGACGTGGTGTCGCGCGCCATGACCATTGAAATTCGCGAAGGCCGCGGCGTCGGCAAGAAGAAGGACCACATCTTCCTCCACCTCGACCATCTCGATCCCAAGGTGCTGCACGAGCGGCTGCCAGGCATTTCCGAATCGGCCAGGATCTTCGCCAATGTCGACGTCACCCGCGAACCGATCCCGATCCTGCCAACGGTGCACTACAATATGGGCGGCATTCCCACCAATTATCATGCCGAGGTGCTGACCAAGAGCAACGGCGACGACAACGCCATCGTGCCCGGCCTGATGGCGCTCGGCGAAGCGGCCTGCGTCTCCGTGCACGGCGCCAACCGCCTCGGCTCGAATTCGCTGATCGATCTCGTGGTATTTGGCCGTGCGGCGGCGCAACGCTGCGCCGAGAAGCTGACGGGGAACGGCAAGCAGCCGGACCTGCCGGCGGGTTCGGCCGACAAGGCGCTTGGACGGCTCGATCATTATCGCTACGCCGCCGGCGGCACCCCGACCGCCAAGCTGCGCGACAGCATGCAGCACGTGATGCAGAACAACTGCGC
>DATNEJ010000189.1:0-2023 GCA_035606775.1 Acetobacteraceae bacterium
TGGCGGGCGTCGGTCACCTCCCCGGCGATCGCCGCTGCGGCCACCATGACGGGCGACATCAGGATGGTCCGCCCGGTGGGCGATCCCTGCCGTCCGCGGAAGTTGCGATTGGAAGACGACGCGCAGGTCTGCTGCCCGCGCAGGCTGTCCGCGTTCATGCCGCAGCAGAGCGAGCAGCCGGCGTCACGGAACTCGAACCCGGCTTCGATCAGCACTTGGTCGATCCCCTTCTCGATCAGCGCCTCACGCACGCGCCGGGAACCCGGCACTGCCAGCGCCCGGACATGAGGGGCGACGCGCAATCCCCGCCCCCGCAACTGCTCGGCCACAGCTTCGAAATCCGAAACGCGGCCGTTGGTGCAGGACCCCAGGAAGGCGACGTCGATCCGCGTGCCTTGTACCGGCATGCCCGCCTGCATTCCCATGAAGTTCAGCACCTCCCCGGTTGCGGCGCGCTCCGCCTCCGGCAATGCGGCAAGAGCGGGAATAGCATCGCCGACCGGCACCGACTGGTCGGGGGAGGTACCCCAGGTCACCATCGGCGCGATATCCTCACCGCGCAGCACGACCACGTCGTCATAGGCCGCGTCGGGGTCGGACCGGACCGCGTCCCACGCCGCCACCGCCCGGTCCCATGCGACGCCGCGCGGCGCATGGTCGCGTCCGCCCAGATAGGCGTAGGTCGTCTGGTCGGGATTGACATAGCCGCAGCGCGCACCGGCCTCGATCGCCAGGTTGCACAGCGTCATCCGCTGCTCCATCGAGAAGCCGTCCACGACCGCGCCGCCGAATTCATAAGCGAAGCCCACGCCGCCCTTGGCGCCAAGGACGTGGATCACGTACAGCGCGACGTCCTTGGCGTAGACGCCGGGCGAGAGCTGTCCGGTGACCTCGACGCGGCGGACCTTCAGTTTTTCCATCAACAGGGTCTGGCTTGCCAGCACGTCGCGCACCTGCGAGGTGCCGATGCCGAAAGCGATCGCACCGAAGGCGCCATGCGTAGAGGTGTGGCTGTCGCCGCACGCGATCACCATGCCGGGCTGGGTCAGGCCGCGTTCCGGCGCGACCACGTGGATGATGCCGTGCTCGCCCTTGGCTGGATCAAAGTAGTTCAGCCCGAATTCCCCCATGTTGCGACCCATCGCCGCAACCTGCGCCGCGGCCATCGGATCGGCGAAGTCGTCGGTCCGGCCGCTGGTCGAGATCGAATGGTCGGAACTGCCGAAGGTCAGCGCGGGATGGCGCACTCTCAGACCGCGTTCCCGCAATTCCTCGAACGCCTGGGGGCTGGAGACCTCATTGAGCAGATGAAGACCGATGAGAAGCTGGAACTGCCCCGGCGCGACCTCTCGCAACACGTGGCGGTTGAAAACCTTCTCGTACAGGGTCTGGCCCATGCTGCTCTCCGTTGGTATCCCTGATCGGGGTTGTTTGGGATACCAAATCGGGATACAGATTGAAAGACCAAATCGGCACGCCGGCTTGCCGGTCCGCAGCAAAGGATGAGAAACAGCGCGCATGTCGCAGATGCTGCAAATCCATGACCAGTTGCGGGAGATGATCCTCTCGCTGGAGGTCGGCCCGGGTGAGCGGCTGACCGAGCGGTGGCTGGAAGCCCGCTTCCAGGGTTCCCGCACGCCGGTCCGGGCCGCACTGGCGCGGCTGGAGGGCGAAGGACTGGTCCAGCGCGACGGCCGCAACTGGATCGTCGCCCCGATCGACCTGGGCGAGATCGAGGCTCTGGCCGAGTTCCGCGAGCCGCTGGAGATCACCGCGGTACGGCTAGCTTGCGCGCGCGCCGGTGCCGCCGATCTGGATGCGATCGAGGAGATGCTGGACGCCTGCCAGCCCGGCGTACCGCGGGAGGAGTGGCACCGGGTCGGCACTGACTTTCATGTCGAAATCGCCCGCCTGTCGGGCAACCCGTTCCTGGTCAGGGCGATCGAAGGGGCCATGACAAGGCTGGCGCGCCCGCGCTGGCTGGAGGTGTGGACGGAGCCTTCCCGGGAACAGGCCTGGGCGG
>DATNEJ010000204.1:0-2297 GCA_035606775.1 Acetobacteraceae bacterium
CACGGCAGCAAATACTCGACCATGCCGAAGACCGAGCTGCGCGCGCTGGCGGACCGGATCGCCGCGGCCGGTGTCGCCGTGACGGTGCTGCCGGCCACTGATCTGTTCATGACCGGTCGCGATCAGGAGCACAACGTGCGACGCGGCGTGGCGGACGCCAATTTCCTGGTGGATCACGGCGTGAACTGCTCGATCTCCACCAACAACGTGCTGAACCCGTTCACGCCGCTGGGCGATGGATCATTGATCCGCATGGCGAATCTGCAAGCCAATGTCTGCCAGATCGGCCAGCCCCGGCAGCTTCGCGAGTGTTTTGCGATGCTGACGGACCGGTCCGCGCGGCTGCTGAACCTGAAGGATTACGGCATCGCGGTGGGCAACCCCGCCGACATCGTCGTGGTGGATGCGGCGACACCGGAACAGGCGGTGGCGGAGGTGTGCCAGCCGCTGGCGGTGTTCAAGCGCGGCGTGAAGACGGTGACGCGCCCGCGCGCGGAATTGCATCGGCCGGAGTGATGGGCACATGAAGGATTTCTTCACGGCTTCCGATCGCAACCGCCTGGCGTTTACCGTCGATGATTTCACCGATCCCTGGAAGCCGGCGCCTGTGCTTCTGCTGCTGCACGCGGCGATGGGATCGTCGCGCCGTTGGTATGCCTCGGTGCCGGCGCTGTCGCGGCACTATCGTGTGGTGCGGCTTGATCTACGCGGGCATGGCGAATCGCAGGTGCCGCCGGCCGATCCGCCTTTGACGATGGATCGGCTGGTGCAGGATGTGCGGGAGCTGCTGGCGCATCTCGGCAGCAACGGGCCGGTGCATATCGCTGGCAACTCCGCCGGCGGCTACATCGCGCAGCAACTGGCGATGCAGTCGCCCGAGCTGGTGCGCAGCCTGGCGCTGTTCGGCTCGACGCCGGGGCTGAAGAACAGCCAGGCGCTGACCTGGCTGCCGCGTGTCGCGCGCGAGGGACTGCGCGGCTTCCTGGCGGCAACGATCAGCGACCGGTTTCCGCCGGGCCATGACCAGGGGCATGTCGAATGGTTCCTGAATGAGGCGGCGAAGAATGACGCGGCGTATATCGGCCGGTTTGTCGGCCTGATGGCGTCGCTGTGGTGGATGGACTCGCTGCATCTGATCCGGGCGCCGACCCTGCTGGTGGTGCCGGGCGCGGAGACCGTCGGTCACAGCGAAAGCTACGTGCAGATGCAGGCGCGCATCCCCGACTGCGAAACGGTGGTTTACGAGGGCCTGCCGCACAATATCTGCGACATCGCGCCGGATCGTTGCGCGGCGGATATTCTGGCGTTCCTGAGGCGGCGGTTTCCGCAGGGGTAATCCGCGCGGTCAGTGCGTCGGATAAACCCGCGGAAACGTAATCTGATTCGGTGGCCCAGGCGGCTCCGGCGGTCCTTTCTTGCCGCACGCCGCCAGCAGCAGCGGCATCAGCAGCACGGCAGCAACAAACAGCCGCATCACAGCACCCCCAGCCACCGCGCCGCCTCCGCGGCCACATTCGCCGGCGCGGTGCCGCCCAGGCTGGTGCGTGACGCGACAGACGCCTCGACCGTCAGCACCGAGAATACATCCGCCGTGATCCCCGGCTCGACCGCCTGCATCTCCTGCAACGTCAGTTCCGCCAGATCGACCCCGCGCGCCTCCGCCAGCGCAACCAGCCGCCCGGTCACGTGGTGCGCGCTGCGGAACGGCAGCCGCAGCACGCGCACCAGCCAGTCGGCCAGATCGGTTGCCGTGGAGAAACCGGCACCGGCGCAATCCCGCATCCGCGCGGTATCGGCCGTCATGTCGCGCACCATGCCGGTCATCGCCGCCAAAGACAGCGTCCACGCCTCGGCCGCGTCGAACACCGGTTCCTTGTCCTCCTGCATGTCCTTCGCGTACGCCAGCGGCAGCCCCTTCATCACCGTCAGCAACGCCATCAGCGCGCCGCTCACCCGTCCGGTTTTCGCGCGCACCAGTTCCGCCGCATCGGGATTGCGCTTCTGCGGCATGATCGAGCTGCCGGTGGTAAATGCGTCCGACAGGCGGATGAAGCCGAACGGCGCGCTGCACCAGACCACGATCTCCTCGGCCAGCCGCGACAGATGCATCGACGCGATCGCCGCCGCCGCCAGAAACTCCAGCGCGAAGTCGCGGTCCGACACAGCATCCAGGGAGTTCGCCGTCGGCCGATCGAAACCCAGCGCGGCAGCGGTCATCCGTCGGTCGATCGGAAACGACGTGCCTGCCAGCGCGGCGGAGCCCAGCGGGCAGGCGTTCAGCCGCTTGCGGCAATCGG
>DATNEJ010000227.1:0-16719 GCA_035606775.1 Acetobacteraceae bacterium
ATGCCTATACGGCGATGCTCGCCGATGTGGCACGCCATGTGCCGGATGCGCGGATCGACGGCGTGCTGGTGCAGCGGATGGCGCCGAAAGGCCATGAGCTGGTGATGGGCATGGTGAACGATCCGACTTTCGGACCAATCATGATGGTGGGCTACGGCGGCACGACGGTGGAACTGTTCGGCGACGTGGCGCATAGCCCAGCGCCCGTGGATGAGGCGGAGGCGCTGCGCCTGATCCGCTCCCTGCGTTCAGCAAAGCTGCTGAGCGGGTTTCGCGGTGCAGCACCGATCGATCCCACACCCGCGGCGAAACTGCTGGCCGCCCTGTCCCGCGCGGCCATCAGCCTGCGAGAGGAGGTGGCCGAGTTCGAACTGAACCCGGTGATCCTGCACGCCGACGGCTCCGGCCTGACGGTGGCGGATGCGCTGGTGACGTTGAGGCGGTGAGGCCGGGCGACGATCAGGTGAGCGCGGCGCGCACGCGCTGATCGTAGAAGCCTGCCAGTGCCGTCAGGGCGGAAGCGCAGTCGCCGGTGAATGACGAACCGTGCATCACCGCCAGCGTGCGCGGCGACAAGGCGGAGAGTTTGCGGATGACCGCTCCGGTGGTCGGGGTGAGGCAACTGTAGCCGAATAGCGCTTCCGCCTGCATCGCCGGGCCGACGATGTCTGCGGTCGTCAGCGGATCGGGGTTGCCGGCATGCGAGAACAGGTCGCCGCACAGCAAGGTGCCGGTGGTTTCCTCATAAAGCACGCCGGCTTCCCAGCCATGCGGGACATGCGGCGTATCGAGGTAGCGGACACGCTTGCCGCCGAGGTCGATAACCTCCCCGTCGGCCAGCAGGCGCGGCGCGCGGTCGGCCATGTCTTCGAGCGACACCCGCGACGCTGTCGCCCCATGGGTGACCTCGGCTGACGGCGCCGCGGCGAGCCATTGGTTCATGGCGCCGCATTCGTCGGCCTCGACATGGCCGAATGAGAGGAAGCGCAGCTTTTCGGGTGGCAACAGACGGGCCACGGCCTCGGCAATTTGCGGGAACATGCGCCGGTGCCCGCAGTGGAACAGCAGCGGCTGCTCGGCCATCAGCAGGAATTGGTTGAAGGTGAATCCTGCGGGCGCGGCAACCTGGGGCACGAAGGTCGACAGGCGGTAGATGCCGGCGGCAATCTCGTCGATCCTGGTTTCCATGGTGTCCTTCCTTTGGGCCGACTTCGTCGGGCGTACAGTAGCCTGGGTTTTACCCCCCGGAGGACAGTTATTCCCGCGCTCGTGGACAAACCCAATGATTACAGTGGATTGAGGAACTTGGCGGCTGACCGGGGGCCCCGCCTCGCTCGGTTGCCGCGACACTGCCATTCCGTCCGCCCGGTCTGGACATCCCACGACCGAACCGCCAAAGCAGGCCGAGATGATGCGAAAGGGCCGGATGATGTTCGAACTTCCCGAAGAACACCGCATGCTGCAGGACCTGGTGGCAAAGTTCGTCGACCGGGACCTGATGCCGCTGGAGAAGTCCGTGCTCGCGCGCGAGATGTCCGGCCAGAAGTCCGGCCTGCCGGAGGAGGACGAGCAGAGGCTGCTTGGCATCTGCAAGGAACTGGGACTTTGGGGTCTGGACGTGCCGGAAACCTATGGCGGCGCGAACCTGCCTTATGCCGCGCTGGTCGGCGTCTATGAGGAACAAGGGCGCACGTGTGTTCCCTTCACCTTTCCGCCCGACAGCCCGAACCTGCACATGCTGATCGCCGTCACGAACGACGAGCAGAAGCGGAAATACCTCGATCCCTATGCGCGCGGGGAGGCGCATTCGGCGATCGCGATTTCCGAGCCGGGTGCCGGTGGCGACCCCGCGGGGATGACCACGCGGGCGGTGAAGGACGGCAGCGACTGGGTCATCAACGGCCGGAAAATCTGGGTCAGCCGGGTGCCATCTGCCGATTTCGTCATCGTCATGGCTCGCACCGGAGAGGGCAAGCGCCAGGAAGGTGTCACTGCCTTCATTGTCGAGAAAGGCACCAAAGGCTTCATCATCGAGCGCGAAATCCCGATGCTGGGCGGCCAGCGCACCTATGAGCTGATCTTCGAGGATTGCCGCGTTCCCGAATCACAGATCCTCGGCCCCCTCGGCAAGGGCTACGCGCCGATGCAGCTCCGGCTGACGGTGCGGCGACTGCAAATGGGCGCATGGTGCATCGGCATGTCGCGCCGCGCGCTGGACATGATGGTGGAGCACACCAAGCAGCGCGTGACGTTCGGACAGAGGCTGGCGGACCGCCAGGCGATCCAGTGGTGGATCGCCGATGCTGCCATCAAGATCCACGCCTGCCGCCTGATGGTCTACGATGCCGCCACCAAGGCCGATGCCGGCAGGGACGTGCGCACCGAAGCCTCGATGGTGAAGCTGTTCGGGACGGAGATGGCAACCGAGGTCATCGACCATGCCATGCAGGCGTTTGGCGCGATGGGCGTCGCCAAGGAACTGCCGCTGCAACTGATGGCGCAGAAGGTGCGCACCATGCGGGTCTACGAAGGCCCCTCGGAAGTGCATCGCATGGCCATCGCTCGACGGATCATCGGGAAGTAGCAGCGAGACCCTCTGGCTCACGAGTCGCCAAGGCCGCAGGCGGCTGGCGCCTTCGGGCCCGGCGGGCGCGGCTTGCGCCGGGCGGGAGGCAGGTTCACGCTACCATCCAAACATCCGGAGCTTGAGCCATGCCTGATTCAGCCGAGTACACGCCGCCGAAAGTCTGGACGAACAAGCCGAGCGGCGGGCGGTTCGCGAATATCAACCGGCCGGTATCGGGGCCGACGCATGAGAAGGAACTGCCTATCGGGCGGCATCCGCTGCAACTCTATTCGCAGGGCACGCCAAATGGCGTGAAGGTCACTGTGATGCTGGAGGAGCTGCTGGCCGCGGGGCATACCGGCGCGGAATACGATGCCTGGCTGATCCGCATCGGTGAAGGCGATCAGTTCGGCAGCGGTTTCGTCGCGATCAACCCCAACTCCAAGATCCCGGCGCTGGTGGACCGCAGCGGCCCGAAGCCGATCCGAGTGTTCGAGTCCGGGGCGATGCTGCTGTATCTGGCGGAGAAGTTCGGGGCGTTCCTGCCGACCGATCCCGCGACGCGCGCCGAATGCCTGTCGTGGCTGTTCTGGCAGATGGGCAGCGCGCCGTACCTGGGCGGCGGGTTCGGCCATTTCTACGCTTATGCGCCGACCAAGATTGAATATGCCATCGACCGGTTCGCCATGGAGACGAAGCGGCTGCTGGACGTGCTGGACAAGCGGCTGGCGGATAACGAGTACCTGGCGGGCGATGTCTATACCATCGCCGATATGGCCAACTTTCCCTGGTATGGCGGCCTGGTGAAGTTCGGGCAGTATGGCGCAACGGAGTTCCTGGCGGTGCAGGAGTACAAGCACGTCAATCGCTGGGCCGATGCGATCTATGCGCGCCCGGCAGTGCAGCGGGGCCGGATGGTCAACCGTACCCAGGGCGAGCCTTCCAGCCAGTTGCATGAGCGCCACGACGCCAGCGATTTCACCACGAAGACGCAGGACAAACTGAAGGCCGCGGAGTGACGGGCCATGCCATTTTACCAAAAGGGTCCCGTCCGCATCCGCTATGAGGAGATCGGCAGCGGCTTTCCGCTGCTGGTCACACCGGGCGGTGGGCTGAACTCCCGTGTCAGCAACTGGCCGACCGCAGTGTTCAATGCCATGGAAGCCTTCAAGAATGACTTCCGCTGCATCACGATGGATCAGCGGAACGCGAACGGCGGAGAATCGACGGGGCCGATTGCGGTCGATGATCCGTGGGGTGCGTTCGCCGACGATCAGCTCGGACTGATGGATCACCTGGGCATCCGGCAGTTTTTCTATATGGGCTACTGCATCGGCGGCTGCTTCGCGTTCAAGCTGATGAAGCGGGCGCCGGATCGCGTGGTGGCGGCGGTGCTGTGCCAAACCGTCGGACACCGGCCTGAAAATCCGGACGTGATGTACGACTCGGGCAAGGATGTCTGGGCGCCGGAACTGCTGGCGCGGCGGCCCGACCTGACAATGGCGACGATCGAGGCGTATCTGCACAACCTTTATCGCGTGCAGCCAGACTTCGTTTACAGCGTGTCCCGGGATTTCGCGCGGTCGTGCCAGACGCCAATGCTGGTGATGCCGGACGACACGCCGGCGCATCCGTACCGGACATCGGTGGATGTGGCAGCTCTGGCCCCGCAGGCGCAATCGACGGTGTTTCCCTGGCGGGATCCGCCCGAGCTGAAGGCGAAGACGATCGAGCAGGTGCGGACGTTCCTGAAAGCACACCTGCCGGCGCATTAGCCGCGCGCCAGGACGCGGCGAGGGGGCGTTCGCATGGTAGCCGCAGCAGCCGCACTCGATGTGAAGGCGCTCCGCTCCGACACGCCTGGTGTGGCCAACGTGCTGCACTTCAACAACGCGGGAGCGGCTTTGCCACCGCGTCCCGTTCTCGATGCGGTGACGAAGCACCTCGCGCGTGAAGCAGCCATCGGCGGCTACGAAGCGGCCGCCGAGGCAGCCGATCGTATCGCGGATTTTTATGATGCGATCGCCGTGCTGATCGGTGCGCAGCGCGACGAAATCGGTTTCGTCGAAAATGCCACCCGCGCATGGGACATGGCGTTCTACGCGATCCCGTTCCGGCCGGGCGACCGGGTCATCACGGCGCGGGCCGAGTATCTGTCGAACTACCTGGCGTTCCTGCAGATGAAAGCGCGCGCGGGGATTGAGATCGACGTGGTCGGTGACGACACATCCGGGCAGCTTGACCTTGCCGCGCTGGAACGCGCGATCGGTCCGCGCACACGGCTGATCGCGATTACGCATGTGCCGACGCAAGGCGGACTGATCAATCCCGCCGCCGAGGTCGGCCGAATCGCCGCGCGCCACGGCATCCTGTATCTGCTCGATGCCTGCCAGTCGGTCGGGCAACTCGTGGTGGATGTGCGGCAGATCGGGTGTCAGATGCTGTCGGCCACCGGCCGGAAATATTTGCGCGGGCCGCGTGGCACGGGATTTCTGTTCGTGCGGCGTGACACGATTGGGGTGCTTGAGCCGCCCTTTATTGACCTGGAGGCTGCTTCCTGGGTCAATCCGGACGCCTACGAGATCCGCCAGGACGCATGCCGGTTTGAAAGCTGGGAGCGCTTCGTAGCGGGTCAGGTCGGCCTGGGCGTCGCCGCCCGCTATGCCATGCGGGTGGGCATCGCTGCGATCGAGGCGCGGGTCAAGGCGCTTGGTGCCTTGCTGCGGCGGGAGCTTGCGAGGCATCCAAACGTGAGCGTGCACGATCTTGGTACGGAGCAGTGCGGGATTGTCAGTTTCCTCAAGGATGGCGAAACGGCAAGCAGAACGCGTGAGCGGCTGGCCGCGATGAATATCAACGTGCATGTGTCCGGCTCGCCTGGGGTGCGCACGCTCGACCTGCCGATGCGCGGACTGGACGCGCTCGTGCGTGCCAGCGTGCACTACTACAACGATGAGACGGAGGTGGAGCGGTTCGTGCGGGGCGTGGTGGGGTAGCTACTTCGAGTATGCCCGATCCAACCATAGCTGCACTTTTCGCCTGACGCTCCTGAAGCGCAGCCAGCCCCGGCCCGGCGCGATCCCTGGTAGCAGGCAAGCGTGCGATCGGCCGGAAGTGCTGTCACCCCGTCCCTTTCGCGGCACGGTGGCGTTGCCGCCCGGAATTTGGTCGCGTAAGCTACCCGGCAGTAGGAGGAGCCAAGGCCAATGGATCTACGCTTCACACCGGAAGAAGCCGCCTTCCGCGAGGAAGTCCGCACCTTCATCCGCGACAACCTGCCCGCGGATATCCGGGACCGCATGAAGCTGGGCCACAGTCCGCGCAAGGAAGATACGGTGCGCTGGCAGCGCATCCTGAATGCCAAGGGCTGGGCCGGGCTGTCCTGGCCGAAGGAATGGGGCGGGCCAGGCTGGACCGCGATCCAGAAGATGATCTTCCTGGAAGAGAACCAGGTGGCGCCTGCGCCGGAACTGTCCTCCTTCAACATCACCATGATTGGCCCGGTGCTGATCCAGTTCGGCACCGAGGAACAGAAGAAGCGCTTCCTGCCGCGCGCCGCCAATATCGATGACTGGTGGTGCCAGGGCTTCTCCGAGCCGGGCGCCGGGTCGGATCTTGCCTCGCTCAAGACGGCGGCGAAGCTCGAAGGCGACCATTACGTCGTGAACGGCCAGAAGATCTGGACTTCGACTGCGCACATGGCCGACTGGTGCTTCCTGCTGGTGCGCACCAACCCCAATGCGCGCAAGCGTCAGGAAGGCATCTCCTTCCTGCTGGTGGACATGAAGACGCCGGGCATCACCGTCCGCCCGATCATCTCCATCGACGGCAGCCACCACCTGAACGAAGTCTTCTTCGATGACGTGAAGGTGCCGGTAAACATGCGCGTCCACGAGGAAAACCGCGGCTGGGACGTGGCGAAATTCCTGCTCGGCAATGAGCGCACCGGCATCGCGCGGCTCGGCAAATCGCGCGAACGGGTGAATGCGGCCACCGACATGGCTCGCCAGGTGAACCACAACGGCCGCCCGCTGATCACCGATCCGACCTTCCGCCAACGTGTCGCGCAATTGCAGGTGGACATGAAGGCGTTGGAGATCACCCAGTACCGTGTCGTCTCCGCCTACGACAAGGCGAAGGGCGCCGGGCGGCCCGATCCGCTGTCGTCGGTGCTGAAAGTGAAAGGCACCGAGTTGCTGCAGGCAACGACGGAGCTCGCCGTGGATGTCGCCGGGCCGATGGCCACGCCGATCTGGGCACAGGAATTGGCAACGATGAATGAGCCGGACGACATGCTGGAAGCAGCCAGCGCCTCCACCGGCAGCTACCTGTTCTTGCGCGCTGCCTCGATTTACGGTGGCACGAACGAGATTCAGAAGAACATCCTGACCAAAGCGGTGCTGGGGCTGTAATGGACTTCGAACCATCCGAGGATCAACGGCTGCTGCTGGAAAGCGTCAGCCGCCTGCTGGCCGATACCTACAGCTTCGCCCAGCGCAAGACCTACATCGCCAAGCCCGAGGGCTACTCCACCGAGATGTGGTCGAAATTCGCCGAACTCGGTCTGCTCGGCCTGCCGTTCGGTGAGGAATACGGCGGCTTCGGCGGCGGCGCGCAGGAGATCATGCTGGTGATGCAGGCCTTCGGCCGCGTGCTGGTGCTGGAACCCTACCTTCCGACCGTCGTGCTGGCTGGGACGGCGATCCGCATGGCCGGCAACGCGGCGCAGAAACAGGCGCTGCTGACGGCGATCGCCGAAGGCAGCCTGAAGATGGCTTTCGCGCACGGCGAACGCCAGGCACGCTACGACCTGACGGATGTCGTGACGACCGCGAAGCGCAACGGCGCCGGCTGGGTGCTGGACGGATCGAAGACCGTCGTGTCGCACGGCGAGGCGGCGGACAAGATCATCGTCAGCGCCCGCACCTCCGGCGACCGGCACGATGCTGACGGCATCACGCTGTTCATCGTGGACACGTCCGCGCAGGGCGTGGCCCGCCGCGGCTATGCCACCCGCGATGAGACACGCGCGGCTGATGTCTCGCTGTCCAACGTCGCGGTGTCCGATGCCGACGTGCTGGGCGAGGTCGGCAAAGGCCTGCCGATCATCGAGGGAGTGATCGAGGCGGGCATCGCCGCCATCGCCGGGGAAACTGTCGGCGCCATGGAAGCGATGAATGAGATGACATTGGAATACAGCAAGACCCGTGTGCAGTTCGGCCAGCCGATCGGCTCCTATCAGGTCGTGCAGCACCGGCTGGCGGACATGTTCATGACACAGGAACAAGGCCGCAGTATGGCCATGCTGGCGACGGTCGCGGTGGATAATGCCGACCCGGCGGAACGCGCGCACGACATCGCCACGGCGAAGGTCGGGATCGGCCAGGCCGGGCGCTACGTGTCGCAAAGCGCGGTGCAGATGCATGGCGGCATCGGCATGACCGAGGAATATGCTGTCGGCCATTACTTCCGCCGCTGCATGGTCAATGAACGGCTGTTCGGTGACCCGGCCTATTACCTGCAAAAGCTGGCCGAGGAAGTTCAGTGAGCGGGTTCGGCTGATCCGCCAGGAACCGTCGGCGCGGAGAGACCATGGCCGCAGCGGAGATCGGACAAGCGACCGTCTGTGGCATTGATCTTGAAGTCCTGCGTGCCGGCGCCGGCGATCCAATCCTGCTGCTGCACGGCATGCAGACCCTGTCGCCGGAGTCTCACTTCCTGGAGCGGCTGGCTGCGCTTGGGCGGGTGATCGCACCGTCCGCACCGGGGTTCGGCGATTCACCGCGCTCGAAGGACTTTGATACCGTCTACGATCTTGTTCACCTGCACCATGCGCTGCTCGACTCTCTGCCCGGCGGCGATGTCACATTGATAGGGATGTCATTTGGCGGCTGGCTTGCCGCAGAGGTTGCCGCGCGGCGTCCGCACCGGCTGCGCAGGCTTGTGCTTGTCGATCCACTGGGCCTCAAGATCAGCGACCGGGAGACCGCGGATATCCTGGACGTGTTCAATGTCGCGCCGGCAACGGTGCGGCGGAAGGCATGGCACGATCCGGATCGGCACGCCCCCGATTTCGACGCAATGGACGATGCCGAGATTGTCCGGTACGCGCGCAACCGAGACGCGCTGTGCCTGTATGGCTGGCACCCGTATATGCACAACCCGCAGCTCAACCGCTGGCTTGGCCGCATCGGCGTGCCGGCATTGGTGCTGTGGGGCGCCAGCGACGGCGTGGTGACACCGGCGTACGGAAGAGCCTACGCGGACCTGATTCCGAACGCGCGTTTCGCGGTCATCGAGCAGGCCGGCCACCATCCGGAGATCGAACAGCCCGACGTGCTGGCCGACCACATCGCCAGCTTCATCAACGGCGCTGTCTGAAAGCGTGAGCCATGCAGCTCTGGTATCATAACGAGAATACCTATCCGTTTGTTCCGCAGGAGGTCCTCGATCAGGCGGAGTCGGTGCGCGGCAGCCTGCCCAACCGGTATTGCGATCCGAGAATTGCCGCCGATCTGTTTCACGAATGCCTCGATGAGGACCTGCTGTGCGATGATCTGGGGATCAACATCGTCTCCATCGAGCACCACGCCGGCATCAACAGTCTTTACGGCGCCAGCCCGCTGATCCTTGGCAGCCTGGCGCGCCAGACGCGCAATGTGCGCATCCTCAGTCAGGGAACGCTGATCACCGTGCGGCGTGACCCTGTCCGGGTGGCGGAGGAGTATGCCACCGCCGACGTGATGCTGCGCGGCCGGTTGGAGATCGGCTTCGTCAAGTCTGGCGACAGCGAGATGGCGTCCGGCAACGCCAACCCGGTCGGCAACCTGGAGCGATTCTGGGAAGCGATCGACCTGATCACCAAGGCGCTGACGCAGCATGACGGCCCGTTCCGCTGGGAAGGCAAGCACTTCACCCATCGCCACGTGAACATCTGGCCGCGGCCCTGGCAGCAGCCGCATCCGCCGCTCTGGGCGGCGACCGGCGATCCGGCGACGTCACGCGAGTTGGGCCTGCGCGGCATGGTGAACTCCGTCGTGCTGCGCGGCATAGACGGCACGAAGCGTGCGTGGAGCGCCTATCGCGCGGCGCGGGAGGAAGCCGGGCTGCCGCCGCCCGGGCCTGACCGCTTCGCCTATTGCGCCTTCGTCTATGTCGGCGACTCCGATGAAGAAGGCGTGCGCGTGGGTGAGAAGCTGCTGTGGTTCCTGAACACCAGCCTGAAGCAGGCGCCGCAGATGTCGAAATTCCTGCCCGGCCGGATGCCTCCGGAACTGGCGCCGCAGGTCTATCGCAGCCGGCCGCGGCCGGGCGAGCAACGGGCGGCGCGTCCGTCCGAGGCACTGACGAGTCTGACCGCACAGCAGGCGATCGAGCGCAAGCTGATGTTCGCCGGCAACCCCGACACGGTGTTCCGCCAGATCATGGATTGCCACACTGAACTTGGCGGCTTCGGCAACCTGATCTTCATCGGCCGCTCGGGATTCCTGACGCATGCGGAGGCTGAAAAGAGCCTGCGCCTGCTGGCGAAAGACGTGCTGCCGAGGCTGCGGGAGGCGACTGCCGGTTAGTCAATCGCGATCGTCGCGGTGACCCCAGGCTCCAGCAGCTTCAGGCGGGCGCCGAAGCCAAGCACATCGAACGACGTCTTCAGGTCCTGCGCGCTTTGTCGGAAATGCGCCCAGCCGTCAGTGTGCAGCGGCACAATCGCGGCGTCCTTGAAAGCGCGGGCGGTCTCGATCGTATCGTTGGTGTCCATGGTGAGATGAAACGGTCCCCGCGTCTGCGCCGCGCCGGCGAACGGCAGCACGATGCGGGCGGGAAAGCGCCGCGCCACCTCGGCGACGCCGTCGTACCAGACCGTATCGCCGGAGATGTAGATGGGATGGCCCCCTTCCTGCTCCGGCGAGACGACAAAGCCGATCACGTCGCCGGACAGAGGCTCGATACCGGCCGGTCCGTGACGCGCAGGCGTCGCGGTGATCGTCAGGGTGCGGCCGTTCTTCGTCAGATCAACGCTCTGCCAGGGCATCAGCCCTTTCGCATGATCGCCGAGCCGTCCGGCTCCGGCCACCGTGGTGAAGACACGCCCGGCGCACCTGAGGAAATCGCGGCCGGCGTGATCCAGGTTATCCGCGTGCTGATCGTGGCTGAGCAGCACGGCATCGACCGCGCCCACCGCATCCGCGCCCATTGACGGTGGCGCAAGTTTTTCCAGGGTGACGTGGGGCAGTTCGTAGCGGCCCGGTGCGTCGAACGTGGGATCGGTGAGCAGGCGAAAGCCGTCGATTTCGATCAGGGCGGTGGGGCCGCCGATCAGCGTGATGCGAACTTCAGTCATGACAACCTCCGAAGGGAATGGCCGTGGGACCGGGGCGCGGCGGGGCGCGTCACCAGGTAGACGCCGAACGCCACCGGCACGATGCCAAGCAGATCGCGTAGCTCCAGTTGTTCCCCGAGCACCAGGAAGGCGAACAGCATCCCAAGCGGCGGCATCACGAAGTGATAGGCGCTGGCCGCGGTGGCACCGCAGGTCTTCAGCAGGTGGAACCACAGGAGATAGGCGACGATCGATCCACCCAGCACCAGGTAGGCAAACGCGCCGAGCAGTTGGACGTTGGGGACGATGTCGGCGGGTGACGCGAAGGTCAGCGCGAAGGGGATGGTAACCAGCCCCGCGGCAAGGTTCTGCACGCCGTTGCCGACCCACAGGCTGCCTTTGGGCGACAGCACCTTGAACAGGATGGTGCCGGCCACCAGCGAGGCGAGCGAGGCCAGTGTGAACATCACGCCGTGCAGGCTGTCAGTACCGACGGCAATCCGGTGCCAGACGATTATGACCACGCCAAGGATGCCGAGCAGCAGGCCGGCGACCTTGCTCCAGGTGAGCGTTTCGCCCAGCAGCAGCGCGGCCAGCACCGCGGTGAAGATCGGGTTGGCGCTGACGATCAGCCCGCCTAGCCCGGCCGATACGGTCTGTAGCCCGGTATACCCAAGCCCGAGATAGAGCGCGTTATTGGCGATGCCGAGGATGGCGAACACCCCGGCATCCCGCCACGACAACCTCCAGGCATCGCGTCTAAGCGCTGCGACCGAGAGGATCAGCGCGCCGGCCAGGGTGAAGCGCGCCGCCAGCAGGATCAGTGGCGGGCAATAGGTGACGCCGGTCTTTCCAGCCACGAACGCGAAGCTCCACAGCACGCAGAACAGGGCGATGGCGCCCGGCAGAAGGTTGACCGAGGGGCGGGATAGGGTGGCAGAGGACGCGAACGACATGGCAGGTCTCCTTGCCCGCGCCACGTATGCCCTCGGCTTGTCATTTGGAAATTAAATGATAGAATGTATATCAGTGGAAAATCTAATGGATCGGCCATGCTCGACCTCGACCTGTTGCGCAGCTTCGTCTCGGTGGCGGATTCCGGCGGCTTCACCCGCGCCGGCGAGCGCGTGCACAAGACCCAGTCCACCGTCAGCCAGCAGATCAAGCGCTTGGAGGACGATATCGGCCGGCCGTTGCTGAACCGCTCCGGCCGCATGGTGGTGCCGACCGAGGACGGGGAGCGCCTGCTCTCCTACGCGCGCCGCATGCTGGCGCTGGCGGAGGAAGCGCGCGACGTTCTCGCTCGCCCCGGCAACGAGGGCGCGATCCGGCTCGGCATTCCGGAAGACTTCGCCGCCTATCGCCTGACGGAATTGCTGGCCGGTTTCGCTCGGGCCCGTCCTGGCGTGCGGCTGGACGTGCGGGCAGACCAGAGCGCCAACCTGCGGCGGGAGCTCGAACGCGGCGACCTGGACCTGACGCTGCTGAAGCGCCACGCCGGCGAGAAAGGCGGCATCGCGGTCTGGCCGGAGCGGGTCCACTGGGTGACCAGCAAGACGCATCCGGTGGATTTGTCCTGCCACTCTGTGCCGCTGATCGGCTTTCCGCCCGGCTGCCTGTATCGCGCCGGCGCCATCCACGCCATCGAGGCCGCCGGACGGCCCTGGCACATGGCCTATTCGAGTTCGGGCCTCGCCGGCATTCAGGCGGCGGTCGCCGCGGGTCTTGGCCTCAGCATCCTCTCCGAGATGTCGATTCTGCCCGGCCACCGCATCCTTACGGCGTCGGACGGCTTCGCGCCGATCGACAAGACCGAGATGGCGCTGGTCGCCGGGCCGGACGCCAGTCCCGCGACACTCAGGCTTGCCGACCGGCTTGTTGAGTTCTGCGATACCGTGCAGGCGAAAGCGGCCTGAGGCGGATAGATATGCTCTGCTTCCATCGGCATGGCCTTCATTGTCGTGGTCTGATTGCCGCGTCATTTGGCCAATCTCTGTGCGCGCTTCTCACGGCGTACAGGGTGTTCATGATCCCGTTTTGCGTAGGTCGTGCTGCTTTGCATCGGATCATGCTGTGACCCTGCGACGGTTCTCGCCGGTGATCGCGTGCGGCTGACAGTGCCTCTCACGTTGCATGGGCTTTTTTGTCGCTGCGTCGGTGGTGGTGGGCTTGGTGCTGCGGGAACCGCGGCGTCTTCGCTTCACGGGCATGCACCTTCTTGTCCGCGGATGGTGCGTTAGGTTGTCCTGTGTCGCCTTTGGGGCAGCCCGGCATTTGCCGCTCCGTTCATCGGCGTGCGTCGGCGGTTTTCTTCTTGTGAGCCGGCGCGGCAACATCCGTAGGGGCACGGCTCCGTCATCGGGGCAGCAGCAAGAAAGTATGGAAACGCAGATGCACGCCGATCAGGCATGATTACGCAGATCAAAGCCGTCGCGCCGGGAGCGGCTCTGGTTCGTGGCCCGAGTCGGATGACAGCATGGCATCTTGAGCCGCCGCGCGGCGGTTCATTGCGCCTTCTGTCCTGGCAGCAATCAGCCTGTCGTCGGCGGTGGCTCCGTCGCGTCGCCCGGTGCGTGCATCCAGCGTCGGCGGATTCTCATGGCGCATCACGCTCTGCCAGACCGTGCAGCGGGCACTTCACGGCGTCGGGGTCGTTTGATCCCGCTTTGCACGGGCTCCCGTCACCGCGCGTCGGATCATGCTGCGACGCTCCGATGGTCCCCGCCGGTGATCGTCAGCGGCAACCGGTGGCGACTCTCACGGCGCACCGGGTTTTGGTTCCGCCTTGTACAGGTTCGTGCCACTCCGCACCGGGTCACGCCCTGGCCCTGCGACAACTCCCGCGGGCGCTCCCCTGCGGCAACCCGTGGCTCGTCTCACGGCGCATCGGGTTCTATGGCCCCGCTTTGTATAGGGTCGTGCCGCTCCACACCCGATCAGGCCGCGACCCTGCGATGGTCGGGGCCGACGGAGACCCGCAGCAACCGGCGGTGCTTCTCACGGCGCGTGGGGTCCTGGTGCGGCCTGCCCGTTGACCGGCTTGGCGCCGGTGTTGGGGTCACAGCCCTCCATCGACTGGTCGAGGAACATGTCGAACTCGCTCCGCTCGTTCTTGTAGGCCTCCCCCCAGCCCTCGCGCGCGGCAATCACGTCCATCGATTCCGGTTCCTCGGCCGCGGGGCGCGTCGGGGTGCGGCCCCGGGATTGGCCGCGTGGGAGCATCGCCGCCTCGGCGGTCTCGGCTTCTGCCGCACCCTCGGCCTCGTCGGCTGCCTCGGCGGCGGCGCGGGCGGCCTCCGCCGCGCGCTCCAGCTCCTCACGGCGCATCAGGTCCTGGCGCCAGTAGTGCCACAGGTGGGCCTGCGCCTCGGCACTGGTCGTCGCATCGTCACGGCTGAGCAGGCGCAGGATGCGCTCCTGCAAACGGAACGCCGCGAGCGCGGTGCGGGTCAGGCGCTCGGCCTGGGCGGCAGGCAGGTCGGGGTCGAGGGCGCGCTGCTGGAGGCTCTCGAAGGCGCCGCCCAGGATGAGGAAGCGGGACACCAGGAGGAAGTCGGTCAGGCTGCGGGGGTTGAAGCTCTCAAAGGCATCGATGACGGCGGCGAGGCGGGTGGCGCGGTCATCGCCCAAGGCGGGCACTGCGGCGGCGGTGGCACGGACCGTGCGGGCGAGCACGGCGGGCATGGGCCCAGGCGGCAGGGTCGGCGCCGCGGTGGGCGCGCCAGGGCCGCCGGCCGAACGATCGGCCGGCGAGGCGGCGGACGTGGTACGATTTGGCATGAAAGTATCCCACCAGTCAGTTAGTTATTCACACTGACATACATGGGATGATGGTCCGCCGCGTCAATGGGCTGACAGGGTGCCACAGCCTGCCTGACGGTCGCCAATGAGCCTGGTGGCGCGATGCTCAAACCGGCAGCGTCACCGTCGCCTTCGCCCCGCCGGCCGTACGGTTGGCAAGCGTGACGTCGCCGCCATGCGCGCGCAGGATATTGCGCGCGATCGGCAGACCCAGGCCGACACCGCCGGTCTCCCGGTTGCGGCTGCTCTCCACGCGATGGAACGGCTCGAACACACGGTCGAGTTCGTGCGGCGGGATTCCGGGGCCATCATCCTCGATCTCGATCGTCACCATGCCGCCGATCGGCTGCGCCAGCCGCACGCGGGCCGACCCTCCGTAGCTCACCGCATTCGAGACAAGATTGGCCAGCGCACGCTTCAACGACAGCGAGCGGGCATGGACGGTCAGGTGCGCCGGCCCCTCATAGGCCAGGCGATCCACGGCCTCCGGCCGCGCATCGCCGGCCTCGTCCAGGATGGTGCGCAGCAGTTCGGCAAGGTCGAGCGGCGACACCGGCTCGGTGGACCGCGCATCGCGGCCGAACGCCAGCGTGGCGGAGACCATCGCCTCCAGCTCCTCCAGATCGGCGAGCATCTTGGCGCGCTGTTCGTCGTCCTCCACGAATTCGGCGCGCAGCTTGAGCCGGGTGATTGGCGTGCGAAGATCGTGGCCGATGGCGGTCAGCAATTCCGTCCGGTCCTGCACGAAGCGGCGAATACGTTCGGCCATGGTGTTGAACGCATTCGCGGCCACCGCAACTTCGGTCGGCCCGTCCTCCGGCAGCGGCGGCGCGTTGACGTCACGGCCAAGGGCCTCGGCCGCGGCAGCGAGCGTGCGCACCGGCGCGGTGAGCCGCCGGACCGCCCACAGCGTGAGGCCCGCGGCGGTGACCGTCATCAGCAGGAACGCCCAGAGGAAAGCCGGCGAATGCCATGGGCGCGGCGGCGGTACCGCGGCCGAGACGTTCAGCCATTGCCCGTCGGGCAGCCGCATGCCGATTTCCACACGATGCAGATCCGGCCGACCGAGAAGCTGCAATTCGCGCCAGCGGAATTGGCGACCACCCAGCGGTGCAAGGTTCATGTTGACCCGAAACAGCCGCTGCATCCACGGCGGCATCTCCGGCATATCGATCGGCGGGCGATCCGCGCTCAGGGTTGCCGTCAGGCCCGGTCCATGGCGCACATCGGCGAGCACGGATTCGCGCTCATTCGCGGGAACCATGGCGACGGTCCGATAGACGCCAACAACGCGCAGCGCCACGTCGCGCGTCTGCGCCAGGCGGAGGATGTCGATGCGGTCCAGCGCATGGATCGTGAGCCCCGCGACCTGCACCACCACGAGGCCAAGCAGCAGAACAACCGCTGTACGTGCGGCAAGGCTGCGGGGCCAGAAACGCAGGATCACGCCCGTTCGACCGTCGCCGCCAGGACATAGCCGCCACCGCGGACGGTCTTGATGAGTTGGGCGTTGCGGCCGTCATCCTCCAGCTTGCGGCGCAGGCGGGAGACGGCGACGTCGATGGCCCTGTCGAACGGACCGGCCTGACGGCCGCGCAGCAGGTCCAGCAGCATGTCGCGGGTCAGCACGCGGTTGGCGCGGTCCACCAACGCGACCAGCAGATCATACTCACCGCCGGTGAGCGGCACCTCGACGCCTTCCGGATTGAGCAGGCGCCGCCGCGCGGGCTCCAGCGTCCAGCCGTTGAACCGGTAGCCCCGGGCCGACGGATCGTGGCGGTGCCCCGCCTGGTCGCCAACGCGGCGCAGCACGGCACGGATGCGGGCCAGCAATTCACGCGGATTGAACGGCTTGGGCACGTAGTCGTCCGCGCCAAGTTCCAGGCCGATAATGCGGTCGGTTTCCTCACCCATCGCGGTCAGCATGACGATCGGCACGTCGGACTGGGTGCGGAGCCAGCGGGCAAGATCGAGGCCGGATTCGCCCGGCAACATCAGATCCAGAACAACGAGGTGATAATGGCCGTTGAGC
>DATNEJ010000271.1:0-9697 GCA_035606775.1 Acetobacteraceae bacterium
GAACGGGATCGCGTATCGCACCGCACGGCGGCGATGGCGATCGGCGTGCAGACGGTGCGGGAAGCCAAAACGGTGCGGGGCCTTTTCCCCTGATCGGGCGAACTGTGAGCCAGTTCACAGACCAGGCCAGGAAAGCCCGGCAGGGTGCAGCCCGCCAACCGGTGCTGCCCCAACACCTGTGTCGGTTGGTTGGGTCGTGACGGCCCAGGTCAACCCGGACCTTACCCTCGCGGCCCGATCACCCCTGGTCGGGCCGCTTTTTTGGGCAGCCGGTTCGGAGGGGGACGGTCTCCAAAAGCTCACACAGCGCTTGGGCAAGGAAATTCTTCCGTGCTATATACGGCTGTGATAACGCCGAGGTAACGAGGACTGTCTGGATACACCAGATGAAACCTATGTCCAGCCGGTTCGAATGTGAGGCAAGCATGACCACAGTGTCCAATGTGATCGAACTCACCGTCGGAGAAATTGCGGGTGAGCTGAAGCGGCGGGGGATCAGTTCCGACGAGCGTGTGACCCTGACGATCGAAGCTGATCGGGAATTGATCCCCGGCCGTCGTGAGTCACGCGCGCGGGTGGTCGCCGCGGGTTTATCTGATGACGACATCGATCGACTCATCAAGCAGGCGCAGCACGAGGTTGAATCGAAGCTTGGATGAGAGCGGTTGTAGACACGAACGTTTTCGTAAGTGCTGCGCTAAAGGATACATCTCTTCCATCGATCGCTCTGCATCATGTCGTGCAGCGCGGCACACTTCTTAAATCCGCGGCGACCGAGGCGCAGTTCCACGAGGTTGTCTCCCGGCCGTATCTCGCTTCGCTGATTGCCCCCGCCATGCTGGATTGGCTGAAAAGCGCGCTCTCGGCCGCCGAGCTGGTGGCAATCACCGAGTCGGTAACGCTCTGCCGCGATCCAACTGACGACAAGTTTCTGGAACTTGCCGTGAGCGGACGAGCTGATTTCATCCTGACTGGCGACAACGATCTGCTTGTACTCGGCTTATTCAGGGGAACGCGGATTGTCGCGCCAGCGACGTTTTTGCGAACCGTGGCGCTCTGAACCCTCAGTGATGCAAGTGGGGCGGGAACGATGAACGCAGCGCCAACCCCAGAAAGGGTCGGAGGCACGCCGGTAACCTGGAAACGGGACAGCCTGCTTTTCAAGTTCAATACGCTAAGCCTGAAAGGCAGCACGGTTCCCGGTGGCGCCATTGCCAACGGCTAGAACCGTAAGGCTCCGTGGCAAAAACAACCGCCGCGAGGCTGCCATGACTGCGAAATCCGCACGCGCGCTGATCACCCTGCTGGCCACGCTCGCCTATCTCGCGCTGGCCATCGTCGGCTGGGGCGGAGCTGCCGCCTTCTTCTCCCATCCCGCCCTGATTGCCCTCACTGTCGTGCTGTTCGCCCTGTCCGGTGCGGCCTTTTTCACCGACGGCAATCTCAGCACCGGCGAGCGCGAGGACCGTGCCAACCGCTGGGTCCTTCCGGTGCTCATAATCCTCGGGTTCCTGCAGGTCTGGCTGTCCGCCTGGACCGATCGCAAGGACTTCTGGACCATCGACGGCAATGTGGTCCGCTGGATCGGTGTCGTTCTGTTCGCCGCCGGCGGCGCGCTGCGCATCTGGCCGGTCTTCGTCCTGGGCCGCCGGTTCAGCGGCCTGGTCGCCATCCAGCCCGGCCATACGCTGGTCACCACCGGCCTTTATGCCCGCATCCGCAATCCCAGCTATCTCGGCCTGCTCATCGGCACCCTTGGCTGGGTGCTTGCCTTTCGCGCCGGGGTGGGTGTGGTGCTGACCGCACTGATGATCCCGCCGCTCATTGCCCGCATGCGCTCGGAGGAAGCGCTGCTGCACACGCAGTTCGGCGCCGAATACGACGCCTACCGTTCCCGCACCGCGCGGCTGATCCCGGGCGTCTACTGACCCGAACGTCCGAAGCCGCTCGGGCTTCCTTCCGCAAGCCGCCGCGACGCTGTACCGTCCGCCGCGGCGGAAGAGGGGCGGTGATATGGAGGCAGGATTCCTCGGGGTCGGCAGCATGGGTCAGCCGATGGCCGAAAAGCTGATCGACGGCGGGCATCGCCTGACTATCCTCGATATCAACGAACGCGCCATGCAGCCGCTGCTGGACCGTCAGGCTCGCCGCACCGCCTCGCCGCGGGAACTCGCCGACCAGTGCGCCATCATTTTCGTGTCCCTGCCGACGCATGAGGCGTTTCGTCACGTCGTGTTCGGGGAGCGGGGATTGCTGAAGGGCAGCGCACTCAAAATCCTCGTCAACACCTGCACGGTCGGCGTGCCGTTCCTGCGGGAGATCGAAACCGCGATGGCGGCCAGGGGCGTAACCATCGTTGACAGTCCGATCTCCGGCGGGCCGATGGGTGCGCGCGCCGGCACGCTGTCGGTCATGGTCTCCGGCGACCCCGCCGCGGTGGCAGAGGTCCGGCCGCTGCTTTCGCTGTGGGGACCGACGATCACCATTGCCGGCGACAAGCCGGGTGCGGCGCAGATCCTCAAGCTCACCAACAACATCCTCTGCGCGGTGGCGATCGCCGCCACGTCGGAGGCTTTCGTCATGGGCGCGAAAGGCGGCGTGAACCCGGAAGTGCTGCTGGCCGCCATCAACGCCGGCACCGGCAACAACACTGCGACGCAGGTGGTGTTTCCCCATGCGGTGCTGAACCGCGAGTTCAAGTTCGGCGCCGCCATGCACATCCTGATGAAGGACATCGACCTGGCGATCGAACAGGGGGAGGAACTGGGCGTGCCGATGTGGGTCTGCCAGGCCGCGCGGCTGCTGTTCCGGCACGCGATCTTCGCCGGCTCCGAAGACGACGACCTCAGCACCATCGTGCGCTTCGTGGAAAACAACGCCGGCTTCACGATACCAAAAACCCGCTGACGCAGGATGCCAAAAACCCGCTGACGCAGCCCCGCCGCGAAGGAACCGCATGCCGCCGCACACCGACATCATTGCTACCGGATGGGTCGCACGCCTGCCGCGGTCATGGCTGCCCTATCTGCTGCTCGCGCGCGTCGACCGCCCGATCGGCTTCTGGCTGCTGTTTCTGCCGGGCCTTTGGGGCATCCTGCTGGTGCACGCACCTGTGTCGGAGACCATCCGGCTGGTGGTGCTGTTCGCCATCGGCAGTCTGGCGATGCGTGCCGCCGGCTGCGTGGTGAACGATCTGTGGGACCGCGACATCGACCGGAAGGTCGCACGCACGGCCGGCCGGCCGCTGGCCTCCGGTGCCATCCGCGCGCGCGAGGCCCTGACGTTCCTTGCCGCGCTGTTGCTCGCCGGGCTGGCGGTGCTGCTGCAACTGAACCATCTCGCGCAGCTGCTGGGGGTCGCGTCGCTGCTGCTGGTCGGGCTGTATCCGCTCGCCAAGCGGATCACTTGGTGGCCGCAACTCATGATGGGCTTCACCTTCGGTTTCGGCGCCCCGCTCGGCTATGCGGCCGCGTCGGGCAGGCTGGATGCCGCATGGGCCGCCCTCTACGCCGCCGCGATCCTGTGGGACCTGGGATTCGACACGATCTACGCCCACCAGGATCGGGAGGATGACGCGCTGGTCGGGGTGCATTCCACGGCGCGCCTGTTCGGGCAGCGGACACGGCCGTTCCTGGCAGCCTGCTACAGTGCAACGATCCTGGTTCTCGCACTTGCCGGCTGGCTCGCCGGGTTGGGCGGATGGTTCTATCCGGCGCTACTGCTGCCGGCGGCGCTGTTGGCGCGCCAGGTGATCGCGCTCGACATCGACGATCCGGCCGGCTGCCTGCGCCTGTTTCTTGCCAATCGGGAAGCCGGCCTCGCGGTCGGCCTGGCGATCCTCGCGGGATGGCTGTGATGCCAACCGGCGGCAGTGCTGCCTCTACCAGCGCTGTGTCCGGTTGGCATCGCCGCCGCGTTGCCAAGGGGATAAGGCTTGCGGCGGCGCGCCAAACCAAGACTCATACCAACGGCCGTTCTTTATGGCCGTTGGTATGAGCAGCGACGACGCGTCGGCTGCCCGCTTCATCCGCGAACACACCACGCCCGCAACGGCCGCTATCGTGCCTGAGATCGTGCTTCGCCTCGCCACCGAGATCACGCCGATCTGGCAGGCGACCGAGGCGTGGTTGGCCGAACGCAACGTTGATCCGCCGTTCTGGGCATTCGCCTGGCCGGGCGGTCAAGCCCTCGCGCGCCACGTGCTCGATCATCCCGCGCTGATCGCCGGCCGCCGCGTGCTGGATTTCGCCGCGGGCGGCGGCATCGCCGCCATTGCCTGCGCCCGCGCCGGTGCCGCGCTTGTCGAGGCGGCGGAGATCGATCCGCTGGCGCGTGCCGCCATCGCCATCAACGCCGCCGCCAATGGCGCACAGGTGGATGCGATCGGCGACGTGCTAGGCATCGACTGCCGGTGGGATGCGATCCTGTGCGGCGATGTCTGCTACGAGGCGCCGATGACCGCGCACATCATGCCCTGGCTGCGCACGATGGCAGCGCAGGCGGAGGTGTGGCTCGCCGATCCTGGCCGTGCCTATCTGCCGTCAGGTCTTGTTCCCTTCGCGCGCTACCAGGTTCCGACCTCGCTGGAACTGGAAGACCGGCTGATGCGGGAGGTCGTGCTCTATCGGTTGTCATGACCTTTGTCGTGACGCTTGGGGGAAGGCGGCGCGCCGGCGAGCGCTGACATGTCGGTGCCGTTCACCGTGACCCGCCCCTTGATGTAGGTAATATCCCAGACCAGACGGTCACCTTTCGGACGCGCCATGCCGCGCGCCATCAGGATCATCGGCAGGGCCCGCTTCAATGCGGGCTGTGTTTTTGCGGCTTCCATGAACGCGTCGGTTCCGGCGGCGGAAATATGTGCGTCCAGCCCCGGTTCATCGGGCGTTGTCATCAGCACCCGCGCTGAGCCATCAACCTGCATCGGCCCCAAGTTCAGGCGCAGCGCCTCGATACCGACATTGGCATCCTTGCCGGCCAGCAGCGCATATCCTTCGGTCTGCAACTTCTTCTCATCACTCTGGTCCGCCGCCGCATCCGACAGAAACTGAAGCAGCGCACCGGTATCCACACCGGAAACGACCGGTCGAAACGAAACATGCGTCGGCACAAGGTCCGCCATGTCCGGCGGCACCGCCGACACTTTCGGTTCGTCGACGCCGATGTCCAGCCAGGCATGCAGCCGGCCATCGGGGGCTTCCGCACCAAAGCCGAGTTTCAGTTGCTTGAGCATCGCCTTGACGTTCCCGCCGATGTCGATCTGCACGTCGTGCATCGTCTCGTCGCTCACCAGCCGCGTGCACAGGTCGCGCAGCCCGGCAATCAGCGCCCGGACCTGCACCCGCCCTTCGGGTGTCAGGTGCGGGTGTTCGCCCTTCGGGGTGGGATGGGCACGCTGAATGGCCATCAGCTCGCTGACCGCGCGCAGGACCGCGACGGCCTGGTCCGGATTGAGTCCGTCGATGCGGCCCGTCTGCACCGCCTGACCGATGCCGATCCCCGCCACCACGCCCTTGTCCGACCGCGTCGCCGAACGCAAGCCGGTGACCGTGCCCGTCTGCTCCAGGTCGAGCCGGCTGTTCGCGGTCGGCGTCAGGCTCCCTCGCGAGACGGCCTTGTCGATCCGCTGCTCGTGATGCTGGCCGTGGCCGTCGCCGGTGATGGCCAATTCGCGAATTTCCGCACCCATTGTCGATTTGGCACGCAGCGACGGATCAAGCAGCGCATGGCCGTCCTGGCCACCCAGGGTGAAGGTGAAGTCGGTCGGACCATCCGTGCTGCCCGGCAGATGAAACGATCCGCTGGGTGGGACCTTGACCGTGTCGATCGCCCATTGCCCGGCGTCCAGCGGCCGCAGGGCTGCAGTGACTTCGTATCCCGGCTGATCCCCGGTCCCGCCCAGAGAAAGCGTGATGCGGTAGTGGTCGCCGTCCGGCGCAATCTGCAAAGGGATGGAGGCCATTGGAGAGGCGGGGCCGAACACCCGCTCGGTCCACGTATGCACTTGCTGCTGCAATGCCTCCGCGTCACTGACATTGGTCTGAGCCGATGCCGCCCCCGACGCCAGGAGCAGGACCAGCAAGAACGAAGGAAGTCGAGCGCGCATTGGAAGTCCCCTCTTGAGGCCAGGCAGGATAGACCCGGCTCCCGACGGCAGTCGGGTGACCCCTGGGTTTGCCACGGCCGCCACGCCACCCTGTGCCCGACATACCCGGAATCCTTCGGATCACCGATATACCATCGACAGTCTTGCTGCCGAAACGTGCGATGAGCGGGTGACGGCATCGGGAAGTTGCCCCTCCTTTTTCCAAACCGGAAGTGCGAAGGTCGTCGTTGTGGTTTGCGGTACGGAGGCTTTTGCGTGGCCAGTCACCAGGAACTCTGTCGTCTTTCCGCGACCGATGCGGTCGCCCTGCTTCGCAGGCGCCAGGTTTCGCCGATAGAACTCCTCGATGCCGCGGCCGCGCGCATCGAGGAGGTGGAGCCGCGGGTGAATGCCTTGCCGATCCGCTTCCTGGATGCGGCACGCGACGTCGCGAAGCGCTTCCCTCCGCCGGGAGCGGACCCAAATCGGCCCGGGTGGCTCGCCGGCCTGCCCATTGCGGTCAAGGACTACAACGATGTCGGCGGCCAGCTCACCACCTTCGGCTCGCCGATCTTTGCGGACAACGTGGCGACAGCGGACGACATAACCGTTGCGACCATGCGCGCCAGCGGCGGCATCCCCATCGCCAAGTCGAACGTGCCGGAGTTCGCCGGCGCGCATACCTTCAATCCGGTCTGGGGCACCACACGCAACCCCTGGAACCTGGGCCGTTCGGCCGGCGGCTCCTCCGGCGGGGCAGCCGCGGCTCTGGCGGCCGGCGAGGTGTGGCTGGCCAACGGCTCCTGCCTGGGCGGATCGCTGCGCATCCCTGCCAGCTTCTGCGGCGTCGTCGGCCTGCGCCCGAGCCCGGGCGTCGTGCCGCGCGGCCGGGGCCTGCCGGCTTTCGATCATCTCTGGGTCGAGGGGCCGATGGCCCGCAATGTCCAGGACCTCGCGCTCTTTCTGGATGCGCAATCCTTCCCGTCTGCGCAGGATCCGCTCTCCCGCGCCATTCCGGGGGTGTCCTATGTCGAGGCACTGCGCCAAACCGGTGCACCGAAGCGCATCGGCTTCAGCCCCGATCTAGGCCTGATGCGCATCGATCCGGAAGTCGCGGCGCTCTGTCGCGCCGGCGCCGCGCGGTTCGCCGAACTCGGCGCGGAGGTCGAGGAGGCGGCGCCCGATTTTTCCGGCGCCATCGACGCTTTCCAGACCCTGCGCGCGCTGATGATCGCCGAGGTACACGGCGCGCTGCTGGCGCGCGAACGGCCGCGCATTGCTCCGGAAATCGTCTGGAACATCGAGAAGGGGCTGAATCTGACGACGGATGAGATTCTGCGTGCGCAGCGCTGCCGAGCCGCTCTGTACCACCGTGTCGCGGATTTCTTCGAGACCTTCGATATCCTCGCCTGCCCCACCGTCGCGGTGCCGCCGTTCCCGGTCGAGCAACGCTGGCCGACTGAAATCGGCGGCGAGAAGCTCACCACCTATATCGACTGGATGTTCCTGACATTTGTCGTGACACTGACGGCCTGTCCGGCCTTGTCGCTGCCGTGCGGGCTGACCCGGGACGGCTTGCCGGTCGGCTTGCAGCTCATCGGCCGCCCCCGCGGCGAGGCCGCTTTGCTCGGCGCCGCGCATTTGCTGGAGCAGGTGCTTGGCCTTGCCGGCGACGTACCGCGCGATCCAGGCACATAGACCGTGATCGTCGCAGGCGGAATCGCCGGAGACGTGAATCACGCGATAAAACAAAAGCATAGAGCCTGTTCGGTGCAAATAGACCGATCGATCACGCTCTCGCCGCGCAGCGCCGTGCCGCAGTAGCAGACGTGCGGAGCCTCGCCGTTACGCGGGAACCAGTGTCCGCGTCAATCAATTGGCCGCAGAGCTTCCCGCGCCGCCCGACCCGGCCGGCAGCCAGATGCTGACAGTGGTGCCCTTTCCTTCCTCACTCTCGATCAGCATCTGGCCACGATGCCGATTGACGATGTGCTTGACGATTGCCAGCCCCAGGCCTGTGCCGCCCGCCGCGCGAGAACGGCCCCGGTCCACCCGGTAGAAGCGTTCCGTCAGGCGCGGCAGATGTGCACGCGGAATACCCGCGCCGTCGTCGGACACGGCAATCACGACGCCCTCCCGATTCGGCCAGCGCGGGTTCGGCTGCGCGGACGCGGCATGCAAACCCACAGTCCCGTCCGTCCGTCCGTATTTCATCGCGTTGTCCAGCAGGTTCTGCAGCACCTGCGCGATCTGATCGTCGTCGCCGGGAATCGCCGGCAGATCGGCCGCCACCTCCAGCACCAGGCGAGCACCCTGCTGATTCAGCCGTGGCTCGAACCCCGCCGCCAGCCTGGGGATCAACGCATGCAGGTCGAGCATCTCCGACGGTGGCTGATGCTCCGTCAGCTCGATGCGCGACAGGCTCAGCAGGTCATCGATCAGCCGGTTCATCCGCGCGCCCTGCTCGGCCATGATTGCGAGAAAGCGCTGTTGCGCCGGCGGATCGTCCGCCGCCGGTCCGCGCAATGTCTCCGTGAACCCGATCAGGGAGGCGAGCGGAGTCCGCAGCTCATGGCTCGCATTGGCCACGAAATCGGCGCGCATGCGCTCCACCGCGCGTTCGCGGGTGCGGTCGGACAGCACGACGACAATGCGCCCGCCATCCGCCAGGGGTGGGTCCATCGGCACCACGGTCGCATGCACGTCGCGCGGCACCGGCACCGGCAGGCTCAGTTCTGCGGTCTGCTGAGCGCCCGACGCCATCGCTCGCTCGATTGCCGCCCGCAAGTCCGGATGCCGCAGCACCGCCGGCATGTCGCCTCCGAACGCGGCGCGCGCACCGGTGTTGGCGCGCCGCACGAGCTGGTCGGCGTCGAGCACGATCAGCGGGTCCGGCAGGCGCTCAAGGATCATGGTGTCCGCCAGCCTGTGCCGCTCGGACAGCGCGGCGCGCGCGGTCAGCCTGCGTGACAGCCGCCGGATCTCCCGCCCAAGCGGCCGCACCAGCGCGAGCCCTGATGCCGCGTCAGGCGCCGCATCGAAATCCGCGCTGGTCCCTTCCGTGGGAAGCTGGCGCAAAGCGTTGCTCATGCGGCGAAGGTCCCGCACCCAGACCAGGCCGAATACCAGGCCGGCAACAATGGTCAGCAGCAGAACAAGCAACGTCGGACCCGTGGCGGCCAGGCCGGTCACGACAAGAACCAGAAGGCCCACGATCGGAACCGCCGTAACGAGTCCGACAATGGCGATCATGCGCATGCCCGCGTCTCCCGCCGCGGTGCGTGCCGGTCCTACCTGCCCGGTTCGGCGCGTTGGTGGCGTGCGCGCACACCACGCTCAATGGCCGACGAGATCAACGGGTCCAGCCCCAGCTCGGTCCGCACGAAGTCCAGCATATCGAGTGACCGCCGCTTGGTTCCCTGGTCGCCCGCCACGACTTCGCACGCCAGGGCGTAGGCAGTTTCCCGCAGCCGCGGACTGAGGGCTTCGCGCATCAGATTCGCAGCGCGCGCGAGACCGTCCTCATCGTTCAGCAGGGCGACCGCGGCCTCGGTCACGTCCTTCAGCTGGTCGGTCGTGAATTCGTAGAAGGCCGGCAGCGTCTGCACCTGC
>DATNEJ010000275.1:0-8747 GCA_035606775.1 Acetobacteraceae bacterium
GGGCGGCTGGTATGAGATCTATCATTGCGCGGCAGCGCCGTGTCACGCCTCAATAGTTCTCCGGGGCATCACTCACCCGCGGCCGGTACCGCGCGGATCGCCAGATCAGGCTCGTCCAGTTCCACATCGCGTGTTTCCGGCCCCATCAGGGCGCCGATCACGACCAGGATTCCGGACAGCGCGATCAGCACTACCGGCGTGTAGGCATAGGGCATGATGTGCTGCAGGCCCAGCATATAGGCACCGGCGAATGCCGGAATGATCACCGCCAGGCTGTAGCCGATGCCATAGCCCGATGCACGGACATGCGTGGGGAAGCGCTCGCAGATATAGGTGGTGACGATGCCCCAGGGCGATATCACCAGCAGATAGCAGACGCAGGCGATGAAGGTGACGGAGACCAGGCTGCCTCCCGACAGCGCGTGTGCGATCGTCAGCGCATAAAGCCCGGTGCCGCCGATCAGAATAAGGAAGCCGGACAGCGTGATTGCCAGCCGCCGGCCGATCATCTGGCCGAGCAGGCCGAAGCCGACGAAGGCGAAGAACTGCACGAAGCTCGTGATCAGCAATCCGTTGGTCATCAGCTTGCTGGGTACGTGCAACTGGTGGATCAGCACGCCCGGCATGACGCCGATCAGCGACTGCGCGCCGAACCAGAACCCCAGCATCATGATGAAGATCTGAACCAGGTTCTTCAGGTGATCACCGGAAATCACATCCTTCAGCGGCGCGCTGCTTTTCTCGCTTTCCATCCACAGCGATGACTCAGGCACCTTGAGGTAATAGAGCAGGAACAGGAAGGCGAGGATGGCGCCGAATACGAAGGCGATGCGCCAGCCGAATAAAAGATAGCCCGCCGGTGTGGTCGCGTTGAGCAGGATGCTGGTCACCACCGATACCAGGAAGAAGCCAATCGGATACGCGCCTTGCAGAACGCCACCGACAAAGCCACGCCGATCCTTCGGGACGACTTCCAACGCCAGCGTGTTGTTGGAGGTGTATTCGCCCCCCATGAACACGCCGCCGATAAACCGCAACGCGATCAACAGGATCAGCGAGGCGAGGCCGATTGTGGCGTAACCGGGCAGGCAGGCGATCAGGAAGGTGAACACGCCGAAGCCGATGATGCTGATCATGGTCATGCGCCGGCGGCCGATGCGATCGGCCCAATGGCCGAAGATGATCGCGCCACAAGGGCGGCCCAGAAGCGTGGCGGCAAAGATGAAGAAATAGATGGTGGTGTTGGCGGCGGGACTCAGGCCAGGCGGCTGGAAGTATTTCGTTACCGGTGCGAGTGCCAGGATCGGCAGGTAGATATCAAAGAAATCCACCGCGAAGCCGATACAGCCGGCGATCAATGCACGACGAGCGCCGGGCGATAATGGCTGCTCGGCGAACAGCCCGGACTTCATTGGCAATCCCTCGATGCACGTTGCGATATTGCTGCTTCACAAGGCATGCGTCGGGGCAAGACGCAAGTGCGCGCCTGGAACAATGTTTGTCACAATGTATTTATGTTACTATCTCGTGACGGTGCGGCAACCCGCGCGCTTAGCGTTCGTTATTCCCCGTTACGTGCACCCGTAATCCCGCCGTGCCGCTTCCTCGGATATGTAACCCAGCCGCACGTCGCGGCGCACCGCTTCGGGGTCACGTTCCGCCGCCGGTCCCATGCCGCCGCCACCGGGCATCTCGACCACCAGCCGGTCACCCGGCGGCACCACCGCCAATCCCTTCGGCGGCAGCACCGTGCCGGATTTCAGCGAAAGCCCGCCGCGCTGGCCCGCCGTGCCGCCGTTGCGCCCGCGCGCCGGAAATTTCACCCGCTCGAACCCGGCGAAGATGCCGAACGCCGCGTCCTCGCGGGACGCGATCTCCATGACCTGTCCGAGCCCGCCGCGCTGCCGCCCTGGGCCGCCGGAATCCTGGCGCAACTCCTTGCGCCAGATCACCAGCGGCGTGATCGCTTCGGTTGCCTCGACCGGCACATTGCGCACCCCCGACGGAAACGGCGTGGCGGACAGGCCGTCCTGCTGCGGACGGGCGCCTGCGCCGCCGCTGTGGAAGCTCATGACCATGAACTGGGTACCGACCTTCCGCCCGATGCCGGTCAGGCCGTGGCCGGCGACCAGTTTCAGGCTCCAGAGGTTGGAGGTGCCCTCCGCCGGCACGCGCCCGGGTATCGCCTGTTCCAGCGCACCGTAGACCACGTCGGGCATCATGTGGCCCATTGTTGCACGCGCGTAGACAGCGGCGGGATAGGTCGCGCTGACGATGGTGCCTTCCGGCGCGGTCACCTTCACCGCGTCCAGGGTGCCGGCATTGTTGGGGATGGTCGGCGCAACGACGCAGTTCACGCCGAAGGTTGTATAGGCTTCCGTATAGCACAGCGGGCAGTTGATGGCGTAGGACGACATGCCGGATGTGCCGGCGTAATCGACGTGGATCGTGTCCTCCCCGATCGTCACCGTCGCCACCAGGTCGATCGGCGACTCGTAGCCGTCGATCCGCATCGTGTTGGTCCAGGACCCGCGCGGCAGCCTGCCGATCGCCTCGGCCATCGCGCGCCGGCTGCGGGTGATGATCGCCTCCCCCAGCGTGTCGAGACTGTCCAGCAGGAACTCCCGCATCATGGCGACCAGCCGCCGGCTGCCAATCTCATTGCAGGCGATCAGCGCGTAGACGTCGCCGATCACCTGCACCGGCTCGCGCACATTGGCGCGGATCATCGCCAGGAGGTCTTCGTTCATCTCGCCCGCACGCACCAGGCGCAGCAGCGGGATGAACAGGCCCTCGTGCCAGATCTGCCGTCCTTCGGGTGTCTGGCCGACACCGCCCATATCAACCAGGTGCGCGGTGCAGGCGAACAGCGCGACGATCCGGCCATCGAGGAAAGTCGGCGACACGACCACGAGGTCGTAGAGATGCCCGGTTCCCTTCCATGGATCGTTGGTGATGTAGCCATCGCCTTCCCGCATCTGCGTGACAGGATAGACGTCCAGGAAATGCCCGACCGAGCGCGCCATGGTGTTGATGTGACCCGGTGTTCCGGTCACCGCCTGCGCCAGCATCCGCCCTTCCAGGTCGAACACGCCGGCGGAGATGTCGCCGGCTTCGCGCGATGACGTGCTGAACGCCGTGCGTACCAGCGTGCGCGCCTGTTCCTCCACCACGGACAGCAGGCGATTCCACATGATCTGCAGATCAATCTCGGAAATGTTGCGTCCGCTCACGCCCGATCCTCCTCGATCACGATCTCGCCGCCGGCGTCGATGCGCGCGGTAAAGCCGGGCGGAACGATCGTCGTGGTTCCATCCTCCTGGATCATCGCCGGGCCGGCGATAGACGAACCCACGGCCAGCGCGTCACGCGCGAAAACCGACGCCTGCATCGCCTCCCCGGTTGCAGACTCGACGATCCGGCGCCGGCCGGACGGCGACGGCCCGGCGCTCGCCGGCGGCGCTGCCGCACGCGGCGGCAACTGATGGGGCTGCGCCAATGCCAAGGTCCAGGTGACGGCTTCGACTTCCAGCCCGGGAATGATCCGCCCGAACAGCCGTTCATAGGCCGTGTCAAACACGGCACGCAGGGCCGCGGCATCGGCGGCGCCGTCCGGCAGCACCACCGTGATCTCATGCCCCTGGCCGCGATAGCGCATGAAGGCCGTGCGCGTTTCCAGCAAGGCACCCTCCGGCACGCCAAGCCGCACGACGGCTTCCGCCTCGGCGCGCATATCGGCGAACAGGCGTGTGACAGTTGCCTGATCCAGCGCGTCGAGGCGCACCAGCAGTGTCCGCACCACCTCATAGGCGATCGGCGCGTCGAGGAAGCCGTGTGCGGAGCCGACACCGGCATCGTGCGGGATCACCACGCGCGATACGCCGAGTTTCTGCGCAAGACGGACCGCGTGCAGCGGCGCGGCGCCGCCGAACGCGATCATCGTGCGGTCGGCGGTGTCCTTGCCATTCTCCACCGCATGCACGCGCGCGGCGCTGGCCATGGTCTCATCGACGATTTCGGCGATGCCGCGTGCCGCTTCCTCGGCCGGCATGCCCAGGGCGGTGCCAATGCCCTCGACAACCGCGGCGGCGGCGCGATCGGCGTGCAGCGCGATCCGGCCGCCGGCGAAGCCTTCCGGCGCGATACGGCCCAGCACGACATCGGCGTCGGTCACAGTCGGCTGCGATCCGCCCAGGCCGTAGCAGGCCGGACCGGGCGCCGAACCGGCACTGTCCGGTCCAACAGCAATCCGGTGCAGGGAATCCACCCGCCCGATCGAGCCGCCGCCGGCGCCGATCTCCACCATGTCGATCACCGGGATGCGCACCGGCATGCCGCTGCCGCGGGCGAAGCGATAGGCACGCGCGACCTCGAAATGCCGCGACTGCTGCGGCGTGTAATCGTCGATCAGGGTGATCTTCGCGGTGGTGCCACCCATGTCGAAGGACAAGGCACGGTCATAGCCGCCGCGCGCCGCGACATGGCGCGCCAGGATCACACCACCGGCGGGGCCGCTCTCCACCAGCCGCACGGGAAACCGGCACGCCGTCTCCACGGTGCACACGCCGCCGGACGACATCATCAGCAGCAGGGCACAATCCGCACCGACGCCGCGCAGCCCGTCGCGCATGCGCGCGAGGTAGCGGCCCATCAGCGGCAGCACGTAGGCATTGGCAACGGTGGTGGAGGTCCGCTCGTATTCGCGGATTTCCCGGCAGACCTCGGACGACAGCGTGATCGGCAGGTCCGGCATCGCGGCGGCCAGCAGCCCGCGCGCACGTTCCTCATGCGCCGGATTGACGTAGGCGTGCAGAAAACTGATGGCCACGGCTTCGATCTTTCGCGCCTTCAGCACAGGGACAAGCCGCAGCAGGCCGGCTTCGTCCAGCGGCAGCAGCGTCGATCCGTCGGCCGCCAGCCGCTCCGCGACCTCCAGCCGCAAGTCCCGTTCGACCAGCGGCGCCGGCCGTTCCATATACAGATCGTATTGCTCGAAGCGGTGCTCGTAGGCGATCTCCAGTGAGTCCCGAAATCCGGCGGTGGTGATCAGCGCGGTGCGGGCGCCTTTCTTCTCGATCAGCGCGTTGGTCGCGAGCGTCGTGCCGTGAATCATCAGATCGAGCGACGATGCCCGCAGTCCGGCCTGGCGCAGGATCGCCTGCGTTCCGGCGATCACCGCTTCCTCCGGTGCGTCGTGGGTCGTCAGCAGTTTCGCCGACAGGGTGGATTCGGGAAGTGACAGGACAAGGTCGGTGAATGTGCCGCCGATATCGATGGCGAGCCGGGTGCGGGCAGGCATGACGGGCGTTGCGCCTTTCAATGTTCGGGGCAAAGGGGGGCGCCGCTGTGCACCGGGGCAGCGGTGGACACCGGCCCGTCCATCACGCCGGCCATGCCGCCTGGTGATACCCGAGCGGCACCGCGGGCCTGGCCCAGTGTGCCGGCGTTTCCGACATGCCGACGACCGGTGAGAGAAAGCGCATGCGGCCGAGCGGGGTGTCCATTTCGCTGCTGAGGCGGTCGATGGCGGCGGCGGGCAGGTCGTCGGGCGCGCCGGCGAATTCGTCGCGCGCCAGCACGCCGCGATTGAGGATCCACCGCGCGGTGGTGGCCAATGACACGCGCACCAGCCAACTGCCGCCTTCCGTCGCGCGCCGGGCAAGTGCCACCATCGCGCCGAAGGCCATCAGGTTGCCGCCCACGTAATCGAGCGCGGAGACAGGCAGGTGCTTCGGCCCCGTGGCACCGCCCGATGCCTCTGCCATGCCGCTCGCTGCCTGCACGACGGTGTCATAGCCCCGGCGGTGCTGCCACGGCCCGGTATGCCCCCACGCGCTGAGCGTCACATACACAATCCCCGGCCGCAGCTCGGCCAGCGCCTCTGGGCCGAAGCCGCGCGCCGCCAGCGTGCCGGGGCGATAGGACTGGCTGAAGACATCGACCGACCGCGCCAGCTCGACCAGCCGCGCGTGCTCCTCCCGCTGACGCAGGTCGAGGCGGGCGGAGAGCTTGCCGATGCCGGTATCGAGGTCGAGGTCGCCGCTGTCCGCCAGCCCGACGCGCGTGATCTTCAAAACGTCGGCGCCGTGTTCGGCCAGGGTGCGAGCGCAGGTGGGGCCGGCGATCACCCGCGTCAGGTCCAGCACGCGCACGCCCGCCAGCGGCCGGTCGCCTTCCGGCAATGGCCGCGGACGCGCGTCGCCGATGCGGGTGATTTCCACAGCGGGGAGATGGGCGATGGCCTGGGCGTGCGGATGGCGGTCCCATTCGGCGTGGGTGCGCACGAAGGCACCGCAGGCGCCGCCTTCGTGCAGCGCGGTCTCCAGCGCCTCCCCGTCCCATGGCGCGATGGCGGCGGCGACCGCATCGCGGTCCTCGATCCGGTCCGCCGGCAGCCCCAGCACGCGAAGCGCGGCATCGCGCAGGTTGGGAAAATTGGCGTGCAGAAACAGCCACCGGCCGTCGCGCGCGGGGTAGAACCGCATCAGCGGCGCGAAGTCGCGATCCGCCTCCCGTCCGGCGATGCTCATGTAGCGGCTGCTGCGCAGCGAGACGGCGGCGGCGGGCACGTCAACCGACACCGCCTGCGTGCGGCCCTTGCGCAGCTTCCAGAGTTCCGACGCCGCGACCCCGGTGGCCGCGAGGATGCCGGCGGCGGCGGTGCCGATGCGGTAGCGGGTCGGCAGGACCGGGTCGGCACCGGCGATGGTCACCCGATCCGCCGTCGAAAGCGGGAGGTCCGCGAGGCCGAGCAGTTCGTCCAGCGCCGCACGAGCGAGATCGCGGTTTTTGGCCATTCGCACCCCCTTTTCGTCTTGGCGGCAAGGTTGCCGCCGCGCCGCCGGTTCCACAAGCGGCGCGCGGGCGGGACGGGTTGCCGGGGCCGGTTTCCTGGCGTTGCGCAAGCGCGGCAGTGGTGTCGGAAAATTTGACATAAAAGGTTCAGACGGCACGAAGGTATGTCTGCTAACGCACTCTTTTACATCAAACTTCTTACATGGCATGGTTCGTGCTTGAAACTATTTGCCCGGTTCGATCTTCGTACGGTTTGATGGGATCGGGCGTCCGTTTGGGGAAACGGGCAGGCACAGGCAACGCCGCGAGGGCCAAGTGTGGCCCATGCGACGCTGCTTCATTGGGGGGTCAACACCGATGCCGTCCGCTGAAGGCCGACCGATCGGTATCCTGCTGGTCGCCATACCAGTCCTGATCGCCGTGACGGGGATGGCTCTGCGGTCCCTGCCCGCTCAGTGCGCCACTATCCTGGCGGTGTGGATCTGCTTTTCGTTACCGTTGGGAATCGGCGTCGGCCACTGCTTCCTCAGCGAGGAATGATGCTTCACGCGTAGGCACGCCGCTTCTTCGCCCAGGCACCATCGTCCCCGCCAACCATCCGCGGCGCGTTCCGCAAGGCGCTCCGGTTGCCCCCTCCTCTACCCGGGATTAGCTTTTCGCAAATTCGACCAACGGACAGAAGTCCGGGGAATGTCGGCCATGAGGGAGGCAACGGCATGAGCGCACATATCGCGGCCACTGATGCGGCGTCACCATTCCGGCTCAATAAGGTTCTCGGCGTGCTTGCCATCACGGCGTCCGCGGTGGCGGCGGAATACGGGGCGGGCATCAACTTCGTCTCGACGCAAAGCCTCGGCGTCTATCCCGATGTGCACGGGCTGGTGCCGCTGGCGATGTTCGTCACCGGCATCCTCGTGCTGCCAAAGGCACATATCTTCATCGCGTTCTCACGCATCATGCCGCGGGCGGGTTCTAAATATACCTGGGCGGCGCGCAGCCTGGGCGTGCCGGTCGGCTTTCTGATCACGTTCATCTGGTGGATCACCGGCGCGGCCTCGATCGGCGTGCTCTCCTTCGCCTTCGGCACGTTCATTTCCCAGGCACTGAACGGCATCCATCCCGGGCTCGGCGCCGGCCTCGTCACGCCGATCGGTCACCTTGTCGCCGGCCTCGTGGCGATCTGGGGATGCTTCGCGGTGAACGCGTCCGGTGTGCGGCACTATGGCACCTTCGTGATCACACTGTTCGCGATCATCTGCGCCGTGGCGCTGATCATCATGGCCTACGGATTCTCCACCTCGTCCGAGACCTTCCTCGCCGCGGCCAGCAAGGTTGCGAACGTGAAGCTGGCGCCCCCGGCCACCGTGGAACCGGACAACTGGTGGCACTTCATCTCGGTCTGCTCGCTGTTCATCTTCGCTTACGCCGGCCTGAGCGCCGGACCTTCCCTGGGTGGAGAGGCGCACGAGCCACATCAGACATTGCCGCGCGGCATCCTGTTCGGGTGGATCGTCGCACTGGTGCTGTTTTCCGGCGTCGCCGCGGCCTTGTTCCATGCCGCGCCGTGGTGGGCGGTGATCGGATTGCTGCACGCGCACAAGGCCGCCTACGCCACGGCCCCCGGCCTGATCGGGCTGGTCGCGCCACCATGGCTCAGCGTCGTGCTGAATCTCGCGGTTGCACTGATCGTCGGCAAAACGATCGCGCCTGGGTTGATGATCGGCTCGCGCACCGCGTTTGCCTGGGGGCAGGACGGCATGTTCTCGCCGGCCTTCGCCGAGACCTCCCGTCGGAAGGTGCCGATGGCGGGAATCTGGCTGATGACCGTGCTCGGGTCACTCGCGCTGGTGCAATCAGTGATTGCCGGGTGGGCGCTGGGTGTGGCGGTGCGTGCGATTACCGTGCTGGCGATCTGGCTGGCGCTCGCGGTCGGCATCCTGATGCTGCGCTGG
>DATNEJ010000362.1:0-6248 GCA_035606775.1 Acetobacteraceae bacterium
CTGCTTCAGGCGCTCGATCGCCCGCTGGTCCAGCGTCTTCGCCGGCAAACCATCCTCGCGCGCGCGGTCGAGGAAGTGGCGCGCCAGCGGGGGAATGTCTTCCACCCGTTCCCGCAGCGGCGGCAGGCGGATCGGCACGACATTCAGCCGGTAGAACAGATCCTCACGGAACTGCCCCTGGCGAATGGCGCTGCGCAGATCCCGGTGCGTGGCGGCGATGATGCGCACATTGGCCTTGATCGGCTGGCGTCCGCCGACGGAGGTGAATTCCCCCTCCTGCAACACCCGCAGCAGGCGGGTCTGCGCTTCCGGCGGCATGTCGCCGATCTCATCGAGAAACAGCGTGCCGCCGTTCGCCTGCTCGAACCGGCCCTGGGAGCGGTTGGTGGCACCGGTGAAGGCGCCGCGCTCATGGCCGAACAGCTCGCTTTCGATCAGCTCCCGCGGAATCGCCGCCATGTTGATGGCAACGAACGATCCGGCGCGCCGTTTCCCGTAATCGTGCAGCGCGCGGGCGACGAGTTCCTTGCCGGTGCCGGATTCGCCGTTGATCATCACCGTCAGGTCGGCGGTCGTCAGGCGGGCGATGGTGCGATAGATCTCCTGCATGGCCGGACTGCGGCCAATGAGCGGCAGTTTCTCTTCGGAATCGCGCGGCTCCGGTGTGCTGGCCGCCGGTTCCGACGGTGTCGCCAGGGCACGGCCGACGACTGACAGCAATTCCTGCAGGTCGAACGGTTTCGGCAGGTATTCAAACGCGCCGCGCTGGGCTGCCTTGACCGCGGTCATCAAGGTGGACTGCGCGCTCATGACCACAACGCGCAGGTCGGGCCGCACCCGCTTGATGCGCGGAATCAGATCGAGGCCGTTCTCATCCGGCATCACCACATCCGTGATGACAAGGTCGCCTTCCCCGTCCTCCACCCAGCGCCACAGCGTCGCGGCATTGCCCGTGCTGCGGACCTGATAGCCCGAACGGCCGAGGGCCTGCGTCAAAACGGTGCGGATGGAGCGGTCGTCATCCGCGACCAGTACGGTGGGCAGAGTCACTGGTCGGCGTCCTTTTCGGAGACGACGGGGAGATGCAGCCGGAATTCGGTGCGGCCGGGCCGACTGTCCACTTCGATCAGGCCGCCATGGTCGCCGACGATCTTGGCGACCAGCGCCAGCCCAAGGCCGCTGCCGGTTGCTTTCGACGTGACGAAAGGTTCGAACAGATGCGGACGGATATCATCGGGGATGCCCGGCCCGTTGTCGCGCACGGACACGAACAACGGCAGATCGAGCCGGGTAGCGGAGCCGGGTACCGACACGCGCATGCCATGCTGAAAGCCGGTCCCAAGCGTGATCTCCGGATGACCGCTGCCGGAATTGGTTCCGGCCTCGGCGGCGTTCTTCACCAGGTTCAGCACCACCTGCACAAGCTGGTCGCGATTGCCCCACACTGGCGGCAAAGACGGATCATACGATTCGTGAAACCGGACATGCGCGGCGAAGCCGGACTGCGCCAGCTTGCGGACGTGTTCAAGGACGCGATGGATGTTGACCGCGCTGCGGGCGATCGGCTTCTCGCTGAATGCCTCCATCCGGTCGACCAGCGCGCGGATGCGGTCCGCCTCCTCGCGGATCAGTTCGGCCAGTTCCCGGTCGGTCGCAGCGACGCTCGATTCCAGAAGCTGTGCGGCGCCGCGGATGCCCGACAACGGGTTCTTCACCTCGTGCGCCAGGATCGCCGCCATGCCGGTCACGCTGCGCGCGGCCCCGCGGAATGCAAGCTGGCGGTCGAGCGCGCGCGCGGCCGATGCGTCCTGCAAGACGAGCAGGACCGCACCCGGCTCTTCCGGCAGAGGCGAGCCTTGCACGGTGATGCCCTGCTTGTGCAGGCGGGGGCTTTCCAGGGTCAGGTCGTGATCGGCGATGGAGGCCTCGGTGTCGCGCACCTGCTCGATCAGCAGAAACAGCGGGTTGTCCGGCGGCACGAGATCGCTCAGCCGAAGGGACGCAAGGCCGGCCGCCGAGATGCCGAGGAACTGTTCGGCGGCGTGGTTGACGTGGCGAAACCGGTTGTCCGCATCCAGAAGCACGACCGGCACCGGCAGCGCGCTGAGTACGGCAGCGGGATCGACGCCACGGCTGCGCCCGGCGATCAGGCGCGATGCGCGTGCGACCATCATGCTCATGCGCTTGGAACGATCATGGTCATGGTCATGCGCGGACAGCAGCCATACTCATGCGGCCCTTTCGGCGGCATCTTCGGAGGACGACCCGGCGGCCGTCATCTCGTTGCGGTTGGCGATCGCGCGCACCGTTCCGGAGTCGATCAAAGGATCGTAGAATGAATCGAGCATCCGCATCACCGCGTCGGCCTCGGCAAGGCGGTTCATGCCGGCGCGAAATTCGGCCGATCCGGGAAGGCCGCGCGAGTACCAGGACAGGTGCTTGCGCGCGAGCCGCACGCCCGCGTCCTTGCCGAACTGCCCCAGCATGGCCCGGTAATGATCGAGGATCACGGTCTTCTGCCGGTCGAGGGACGGTTCGGGAACGCGTTCCCCGGTGCGCAGGTAATGCGCCGCCTGGGCGGCGAACCACGGCCGTCCATAGCAGCCGCGGCCGATCATCACGCCGTCCGCGCCGGACTGCGCCAGGGCCGTAACCGCATCCTCTTCCGTCAGAATGTCGCCGTTGACGATCACCGGGATCGACACCGCTTCCTTGACCCGGCGGACGAACGCCCAGTCCGCCTGGCCGGTGTAGAACTGCTGGCGGGTGCGGCCATGGATGGTCACCATCCTGATCCCCGCATCCTCGGCGATGCGCGCGAGACGCGGCGCGTTGAGGCTGGCGTGATCCCAGCCCATGCGCATTTTCAGGGTGACAGGCACCGGCACAGCGCGGACCGTGGCCGCCAGGATCGCGGCCGCGGCGAGTTCGTCGCGCATCAGGGCCGATCCCGCGCTCTGTCCGACCGCGACCTTTTTCACCGGGCAGCCGAAGTTGATGTCGATGAGGTCGGCGCCGCGGTCGGCGGCAAGGCGCGCCGCTTCCGCCATCGCGTCGGGGTCGCAGCCGGCGAGCTGCACGGCGGAGACGCCGCCGCAGCCGTCAACCTCCGCCATGCTCAGGGTTTTGCGGTTTTCCCGGATCATTGCCCAGGATGCGATCATTTCCGATACGACCATGCCGGCGCCGAGCTGCTTGGCGGTGCGGCGGAAGGGCAGATCGCTGACGCCCGACATCGGTGCGAGAATGACCGGCGTGTCGATCCGGACGCCGTTCCCCAGGTCGATGGGCTTGACGGTGGGACGTGTGATGCCAGAACGACACTTGCTCATGATTTAAGCAAATTAGCGCCACAGGCCCTCTCGTGCAATGACGCTGCACGGCGTGCCGCGGATGCCCGAGCGGTGGACCGCCGCAGGCAGCAGCGGGCGGACGCCTTTGGTCGCGTGGTTGACGATGGTCCGTGCGCCGGCCATTGCTCCCGGCCATGCGCATTGCCGCCATCCTTGTCGCCGCCGGGTCGGGCAGCCGCTTCGGCGCGGATCTGCCGAAGCAGTTCCAGACGATCGCGGGCAAGCCGGTGATCCGTCATGCCGCGGAGACGCTGGCCGCCCATGTGGCGCTACTGCAGCCGGTCGGCGATGCGGCCCCTATCGCGGAGGCGCTGGCCGGGATCGAGCACCTGCCGGTGGTCGTGGGCGGGGCGACACGGCAGGACAGCGTCCGCGCCGGGCTGGAGGCGCTGGCCAGCCACGCACCGGACATCGTGCTGGTGCACGACGCGGCTCGTCCCCTGATCCCGGAGGGGACCATTCCCGCGTTGCTGACCGCGCTGGAGACCGCACCAGGGGCAATTCCCGCGGTGCCGGTGGCCGATACCCTGAAGCGCGTCACCGGCACCGCCATCGCCGCCACCGTACCGCGGGAGGGGCTTTACCGCGCGCAGACCCCGCAGGGCTTTCGCTTCGCCGCCCTGCTGGCGGCCCATCAGGCGGGGATCGCCAGCGCGACCGACGATGCCTCCCTGCTGGAGGCCGCCGGTGCCACGGTGGTGATCGTCCCGGGTGCCGAGGACAACATCAAGCTGACCTTTCCCGAAGACCTGCTGCGGCTGGAGCGCGCCATGGGCCTTACTCTGATCCCGCGGGTCGGCACGGGTTTCGACGTGCATGTCCTGGAAGCGGGGCGGAAACTGTTTCTGTGCGGCGTCAAGGTGCCGCACGACAAGGGCCTCGCGGGCCATTCCGATGCCGATGTCGGCATTCACGCGCTGTGCGATGCGATCTACGGCGCGCTGGCCGAGGGGGATATCGGCCGGCATTTTCCACCGAGCGAAGCGGCCTGGAAGGACGCCGACAGCGCCCGGTTCCTGGTACATGCCGCGGGACGGATCGCCGCGCGCGGCGGGCGGCTGGCGAATGCCGATGTGACGCTGATCTGCGAACGCCCGAAAATCGCCCCTCACGCCGCCGCGATGGCCACTCGGTTGGCTGGCCTGCTGGGGGTCGCGACGGACCGCATCTCAGTGAAAGCGACCACCACCGAAAAGCTGGGCTTCACCGGCCGAGGCGAGGGTATCGCCGCCCAGGCGGTGGCCACGATCCTTCTGCCCGGCTGAGGGCGCGCTGCAGCACCCGACCTTTCCCGGGCGTTTTCCCGGCATGACAGATTGGCCGGCACATGGACACCGCCCGCGCTCCGGGTCATATCTCCGGGTAGTGATGCGACGCCTGAGGACACCAATGAGCTTCCGCCTGGCCGTAGCCGCGCTGCTGGGTGCCGGCCTGCTCGCCGGCTGTGCGAACCAGACCGAAACAATGGCCACGCCGCCCTATCCGCCGGTGCCGCCGCTGATGACGGAGACCGTGCCGAAGCCCCCCGTCACCGCGGAGCCACTGATGTGGCAGCCGGGTCACTGGGACTGGACCGGGACGGGCTACACATGGGCGCCGGGGCAGTATATCCCGGCGGCGGGGCATGGGCCGCTCTGGGTTCCCGGCTGGTGGTCGCGCACACCGACCGGATGGAAATGGGAACCTGCGCACTGGACGTCTTAGGGCCTGTTTAATCGCGTGATTCACGTCTCCGGCGGTTCCGCCTGCGACGATCACGCTCTGGGACCCCCGCTCCGGCTACTGCGGGCGGGTGTCAGCCCCGTTCCTTGCGCGGGGCCGCTGACCCTTGCGGCTCGGTGGCGGCGGTGATAGTGCCCGCCGGTCGCGATTGCAGGGGCTGGTGAATGGCGTCGACCTTCGAAACGGTGGCGGGGATCATTGCTGATACGTGTGACATCCGGCCTGACACGATCAAGCCGGAAAGCCACGCGATCAATGACCTCGGCATCGACAGCCTCGACTTCCTGGATGTGGCCTTCGCCATCGACAAGGCGTTCGGCATCAAGATGCCGCTCGAGCAATGGACGCAGGAAGTGAACGACGGCAAGGTTTCGACGGACGAGTATTTCGTTCTGAAAAACCTGTGCAGCAATATCGACAAGCTGGTGGCCGCGAAGACCGCCTGAGCGGATGCGTCTCGAATATTTCCAGATGGTTGACCGGATCACGCAGCTTGATCCGGAAGCGCGAATCGTCACCGCCGACTGCCAGGTACCCGAGCAAAGCCCGGTGTTCGAAGGCCATTTCCCCGGCCATCCGATTCTGCCCGGCGTGCTGATGATCGAAACGATGGCGCAGACCGGCGGATGGCTGGTGCTGGCGGTGTTGCGCTTTGCCAAAATGCCGTTTCTGATGCAGGTGAAGGAAGCCAAGATGCGCGCCTTCGTGGCGCCGGGCCAGGCGCTGCAGGCGGAAGCCCGCCTGCTGCATGACGGGTCCGGCTACGCGGTGGTGAAAGGTTCCATTTCTTCCAAGGGCAAGCAGGTGGCGGAAGCCGAAATACGATACGGCGTGGTCGCCTTCCCGAACGACACGCTGCGTGCGCAGATGCTGGCGATGGCACGCCGCGTTGCGGTGCCGGAAGCTTATCTTCATGGCGCGTGACCGTGATGCGCTGATCACCGGAATCGGCCTGATCTCCTGTCTTGGCGAAGGACCGGATGCCCATTGGGCAGCGCTGAACGATCCGGCCGGCTTTCACCCGGTCGTGGACACCACGACATTCGCGCCGTTCCCCGTGCATCCGATGGCGCCGCTGGAGCTGGACCGGCAGATCCCGAAGCGCGGCGACCAGCGCCAGATGGAGGCATGGCAGCGCATCGGCACCTACGCCGCGGGCCAGGCGCTCGACGC
>DATNEJ010000284.1:0-3281 GCA_035606775.1 Acetobacteraceae bacterium
AACACGTATGCGCTGATCGGCCACATGTCGCTGCGCGTGGAAGCGATGAACGGCGACACGCAACGCGCGGCAACCGATCGCGAGGCCGAGCAGATGCGGAAGCGATTGGTGGAGGCGTTGCAGCAGGGAGCGTCAGGATTCTCCACCGGCCTGTATTATCCGCCCAACATGATGGCGCCGACGCAGGAGGTGATCGCGGTGGCAGAGGCGCTGCGGCAGACTGGCGGACTCTATGTCACCCATATGCGCGACGAGGCGAACGACGTGCTGCTGTCGATCGAGGAAACGCTGTCGATCGGCCGCGCGGTCAACGCACCGGTGGTTATCAGCCACCACAAATGCTCGATGCCGGAGAACTTTGGCCGATCCGTGGAGACGCTGCCGGTCATCGAGCGCGCCGCCGCCAGCCAACGCGTGGATTTCGATGTCTATCCCTACGCGGCCGGCTCCACGGTGCTGATGCCGCAGCGGCTGCGGCCCGATGTGAAGGTGCAGATCACCTGGTCGGTGCCGCATCCGGAACTGGCGGGGCGAATGCTGGACGACATCGCCGCCGGCTGGGGCGTCGAGCCCAAGGCGGCGGCGGAACGACTGGTCCCTGCCGGCGCCATCTACTTCCAGATGGATGAGCCGGACGTGCAGCGCATCATGGCGCACCGGCTGGCGATGATCGGCAGCGACGGGCTGCCGCACGACTCCTATCCGCATCCCCGGCTTTGGGGCACCTTCCCGCGCGTGCTGGGTCATTACGCCCGCGACCTTGGCCTGTTCAGCCTGGAAGACGCGGTGCGGAAGATGACTGGCCATACCGCCGAGGTGTTCGGCATGACCGACCGCGGCGTGATCCGCGCGGGCGCCTATGCCGACATGGTGCTGTTCGATCCCGCAACGGTCCGCGACGCCTCCACCTACGACGCACCCACGGCGCCGGCCGAGGGCATCCTGGAGACCTGGGTGAACGGGCAGTCGGCCTATGTCGGCGGTGCCGGCGCGACGGAAGCGCGTGCCGGACGCCTGGTGACGCGCAACCGCGCCTGAGACGGGACCGCCGTGCAGGGTTGTTCGGAACGCGCGTGCAGCGGCTTGCTCGTTCTGTCGGAATGACACGATGACAGGATTTCTGCCCTCGCTGATCGGCTTTTCCGTGGCGATGTACATCACGCCGGGACCGAACAACGTCATGGTCGCGGCATCCGCCGCCAATCACGGAGTCAGGGCAACCGTGCCGCACATGCTGGGTATCGCGTTCGGCTTTTCGGTGATGCTGGTGGTGGTTTGCACGGGGCTCGGTTCCATCCTGAGCATCTGGCCGCCGCTTGTGCCGCTGGCTCGCGTCGTGGGCGCGCTCTGGCTTGCGTTGCTGGCCTGGAAGATCGCCACCGCCCCACCGCCAGGCGAAGAAGGACCGCGTCGGCTGCTTGGCTTTTTCGGCGCGGCGGCGTTCCAGTGGATCAATCCCAAGGCCTGGCTGATCGGCCTTGCCGCCGCCGCGGAATACATGACCCCGAATGAGCCGCTGACGTTTCAGCTCATTCGCATCTTCGTCGTGTTTCTGGCCGTGGGAATGCCGTGTCTGTTCGTCTGGGCCGGGCTTGGCAGCGCCGCTGGACGCCTGCTGCATTCGCCGTCGCGCTTGCGCGTTTTCAACCTGACCATGAGCGGGCTGCTTGTTTTGTCGCTGCTGCCGTTGTTCTTCGAAGATTGACTTTTTGCCGCCGAGGAGATGCGACCCATGAAAATCACCAAGGTCGAGGCGTTCCAGGTCGCGTGGTCGGCAACCGACCGCCCCGCCCAGCGCAGCGCCTTTGTCCGCGTGCACGCGGACAAAAGTCTGATCGGCAACGGCGAGGCTTCGCCCATGCAAGGCGGACTGGCCTCGCTGGGCATGATCCGCCACGACATTGCACCCATGCTGATCGGCCAGGATCCGCTGGACCATGCGGTTCTGCTCGATCAGGCGATGCACACGCTGGTGAAGCTGGGACCGGAAGGCGCGCTGACCGGCGCGCTCGCCGCGCTCGACATCGCGCTCTGGGACCTGAAGGGAAAGCTGACCGGGCTGCCGATCCATAAGCTGATCGGCGGGGCGTGGAAGACCGCGCTGCCCTTCTATGCCTCAATCGGCGGCAACGGCGACCGTTCGGTGGATGAGGTGCTGAAAGTGGTCGAGCAGCGCATGGCCGACCAGCCGGCCGCGGTGAAGATCCGCTTCGACAACAACCGGACAACGCTCGATGCCGACATCCCGGGCGATATCGCCAAGGCGCGCGCGGTGCGGGAGCTTGTCGGCCCCAGCTTCCCTTTGGCCTTCGATGCCAACAATTGCTACAGCACCGGCGGCGCGATCCGCGTGGGTCGGGCACTGGAAGAACTGGGCTTCTGGTGGTTCGAGGAGCCGGTGCAGCACTACCAGGTGCGCGCCATGGGAGAGGTCGCACGCGCCCTGGATATCACCGTCTCCGCCGGTGAGCAGACCTATACCTTGCCGGCACTGGCCGACCTGATCGGTGCCGGTGTGCGCATGGTGCAGCCGGATATCGTGAAGATGGGCGGCATCACCGGGCTGCTGCGCTGCGCGGCCTTGGCGCACGCGCATGGGGTGGAGCTGGTGCCGCACCAGACGCAGCCGACGATCGGCCATACCGCCAACCTGCATGTCGTTGCGTCGCTGCTGCAAGGCACGAAGCCGGCGGAGTGGAACGATCCCTCGGCGCGCACGCACGCCGTGTTCCGCAACCCGCCGAAGCCGGTCGATGGGCTGTTCCATCTGCCGGAAGGCCCCGGGTTGGGTTTGGAAGTGAATGAGGAAGAATTGGCACGGCGGCGGATCGATATTTAACGCGCCGCGTCCGGAACCAAGTGTTGGATCACTCGGGATAAGTGTCTACGCCCTCCGGCGGCGCCTTGTGGAAAAGGATGAATGCCAGGGGGTTGCCGGGCTCGGACATCGCGTCGCTACGCTGGCCTGCGACCTCTCCGGCCACGCTGCTGGTATATTCCGCAACCACTTCGCCGAAACTGTTGCGCTGGATGGCCACCTTCTGTCCGGCATCGACCCTGCCATTGAGCTTGACCAGATGCTCGACGAGCCCGCCCTGGGTTGCAAGGATCGGCAGCGCACTGTTGCCGACAAAGACACCCACGTCCTTGCCGGTGCGCCCCATTGGCCCGGCCAGAATGCCGTGATGCTTAAGGACGTTTATTGTGCCTTCCACGAACAGCGAGATCATCTCAAGGTTCAGGATGCGCGCAGCGCCGACTTCCGGCGTGAAGGCCGGGAT
>DATNEJ010000287.1:0-11515 GCA_035606775.1 Acetobacteraceae bacterium
GATCATGCTTTTGGCGCTGATCTTTCGCGGTGTCGCCTTTGAATTCCGCTACCGCGATACGCCGCATCGTGGGTTTTGGGATCACGGCTTCGCCATCGGCTCATTGCTGGCCACATTTGCGCAGGGCATCGTGCTTGGCGCATTCATCCAGGGCTTCAAGAACGACGGCCAGTCCTTCACGGGAACCAGCCTGGACTGTTTTACACCGTTCTCCATCATCACAGGCATCAGCCTGATCTTCGGCTATGCGCTGATCGGTGCGGGGTGGCTCGTGCTGAAAACCGAGGGCGCCCTGCAGATCTACGCACGCCGCTGGGGGCGCTTCGCCCTCGGTGGCGTTGCTGTTGCTGTGCTGATTGTCAGCGTCTGGACCCCGATCATGGACGACGATATCAGGGCCCGCTGGTTCGGTTGGCCGAACACGCTGCTGCTGGCTCCCGTACCGCTGGTCACCATCCTGATCGGCTGGGCGACATGGCGATCGCTGGGTAAACAGGACGCCAATCACGGCCCATTCGTTGGCGCAATCGGGCTTTTCGCCATGTCGTATCTGGGCATCGCCATCAGCCTCTGGCCGATGATTGTGCCGCATTCCTTCACCCTGTGGCAGGCTGCATCCGATCCGTCGACGCAGGCGTTCCTGCTGGTCGGTACCCTGGTTCTGCTGCCCGTTATTCTTGTCTATACGGCGTGGTCCTACTGGGTGTTTCGTGGCAAGGTACGCGCGGATATCGGATACCATTGAGTTACCACCCGGCATGAGTCCGGGCCGAGGCCCCGTCACCAGCGCGGCCAACTCGCGCCAGCCAATCACGTGGCTGATACAGGCTTCTGACGGCCGCGCCTCGCCGGGCCGATCCTCTGTGCTCAACCCGACAAGCGCACCTGCACGACGCTCGGCCCGCTTCCGCTTTACCTGACAGAGGTGATCGCGTTGCGGTTTTTCGCCCACGCGTCCGGCGATGCGCCTGCATCCACCGGGCGCGCCTTGCCATAGCTGATCGTTTCGATCCGGCTTTGCGCGATCCCATGCGCCACCAGGTAGTCGCGATCGGCGTTCGCGCGCCGCTGCCCAAGAGCAAGGTTGTATTCTTCCGTACCGCGTTCATCGCAATTGCCGGCAACCCAGATGTTCACCGCAGGGTACTGCTGAAGCCATCCAGCCTGGCGATCCAGGGTTGCACGAGCCTGATCGTCCAGGCTGCTCCGATCGGTGGCAAAATAGATCCGGTCTCCGACGTTCTGCACCAGATCTTCCTCGCTGCCCGGTGCTGCATGCCCCGACCCGTAGGCGCCTGCGCCGGCGGTGCCTGTACCATTCGCCCCCATCGTCCCGCCGGCCCCGCTGCCCGTGCTGTTCGCGCCGGTATTTCCGGATGAGCAGGCTGCCAGCATGGCCGCAGCGGCGAGGCACGAGATCGTCGAGGCTTTCATACTCTTCTCCCAGGTCACGCAGCGACCACCGCCGCGCGTGCGACCGTGGGTCGATCCCTGCCAACGCAGCGATTCGCATGCGCGGCAGCACGAGGCGTTGCTAACGCCGAAGCGGTCTCCCGTGCAAACCCTCCAACCGCATCTAGAGAGTCGTTTTCAGCTGGTGCCGATGAGGATGCCCGTCGCAAATACCAGAGCACCACCAAATGCGACCTGGAAAGCGGCGGAAATCGGCGGTGAATCCATGTATTTCCAGCGTACCCAGGTGATCACGGCCAGTTCAACCACGACAACGGCGATTGCGAGCGAGGTTGCCGTCCAGAACGCCGGAATGAGGAAGGGTAAGGTGTGGCCGATCCCACCGGCAGTGGTCATCAATCCGCAAATTCCGCCTCTGATCCACGGCGCCCCGCGGCCCGTGAGACTGCCGTTGTCCGATAAAGCTTCAGCGAACCCCATCGAGATTCCCGCGCCGATCGACGCGGCGAGGCCAACCACGAAGGCTTCCCACGCGCGTCCGGTGGCAAAGGCGGCAGCGAACACGGGCGCCAGGGTGGAAACCGATCCGTCCATCAACCCGGCGAGGCCAGGCTGAATCACCCTCAGAACGAATGAGCGTTTGGCCCGCGCATCCTCCCCCGCTCGCGTGGCGGCGGAAAGATGCTCCAGCATGCCTCCCGCCATCTGTTCATGCACGACCTCGGCGTCTGCCAGATCGCCGAGCAGCTTGCGGATTGAGACATCGGTGCTCCGCTCCGCCGCGCGGCGGTAGAAGTGGGAGGTTTCTTCTTCCATGGACTCGGCCATGGCACGCACCGCGTCGATGTTGAGCGGATAGATCTGCCAGATCGGCTTGTGCTGGATGAAACCGCGTATGTCCTGGCGCCGGATCAGGGGAATATGCTCGCCAAACTTCCCCCGGTACAGCTCAAGCAGCCGCCGGCGATGTTCGCCCTCTTCCGCCGCCATATCGGTGAACATCTTGGCGCTGTCCGGATAATCGGCACGAAGCCCTTCAGCCACATCCAGGTAGATTCGGCCATCCTCCTCCTCATTGGCAATGGCAAGGGCCAGCACCTCCCGTTCACTAAGTTCCGAAAAATTGCGCATGGCCGCGAATGTGGCAAACGCGCAGGATCGGTCAAGTGGCTGATATAATGATGCGAATGCCTCTTAGAAGCAGCTCTCAGCGGCCGATTCCGGCAAGCGCGGCATCCACCGCATCCCCCACCCGCACCACAATCGCGTCGATGTCGGCAGCGGTGACGATATACGGCGGCGCGATAACCAGGTGGTCGCCCTGCTTCCCGTCGATCGTGCCGCCCATCGGATAGGTCGCGACGCCACGGGCCATGCCCTCCTGCTTGACTCGCTCATTCAACTTCAGCGCGGGATCGAACACCTGCTTGGTCGTCCGGTCGGTGACGAATTCCAGCGCCCAGAACAGGCCTCGGCCGCGCACGTCGCCGACATGGCGATGGTTGCCGAATCGCTCGATCAAAGCCGCCTCAAGATGCCCGCCCATCTCTCGGACATTGTCCAGCAGGTTGTCATCCCGAAGGATCCGCTGCACTTCCAGTGCCGCGGCGCAGGCGACCGGATGCGCCTGGTACGTCTGGCCGTGCAAAAATCCCCCCGAACCGTTCGCCAAAGCGGCGATGATGCGTTCGGCGATAAGGATCCCGCCGATCGGCTGATAGCCGCCGCCCAAGCCTTTGGCGATGACCTGGATATCCGGCGTCACATCCTCCTGCTCCCAGGCATGCATGGTGCCGGTGCGCCCCATTCCGCACATCACCTCATCCAGGATCAGTAAGGCACCGTGCCTGTCACAGACCTCACGAACCCGCTTGAAGTAGCCAGGCAGGGCAGTAACGCAGCCTGTCGTCGCACCGACGACCGGTTCGGCCATAAAGGCACAGACCGTCTCCGGACCAAGCCTCTGAAATTCGTTCTCAAGCTCCTGGATCAAGCGGTCGAGGTACTGCGAGTCGGATTCGCCCGACTCCTTGAAACGGTATGCGAAGCAAGGAGAGACCAGGCTGTGCGCGGTGCTCAGGATCGGCTCGTAGAGTGATCGCCGCATCATGTTTCCGCCGGCCGCCAACGCTCCCAGTGTCGTGCCGTGATAGCTTTGCCGGCGCGCGATGGTTCGGGTGCGGCGAGGCTGACCGATTTCGACGAAATACTGGCGGGCGAGCTTGATTGCGGCCTCATTCCCTTCGGAACCCGAGGAGCAGAACCAGGCGCGAGTCAGTCCGCCAGGTTCATCCTTCAGGATGATCTCGGCGAGGTCTTCGGCCGGTTGATTGGAGAAGGTGCCGGTGTGAGCGTACGCCATCTCCGCCGCCTGGCGACCGATCGCCTCCGCCACGCGGCGATTGCCGTGCCCCAGGCATGCCACTGCGGCACCACCGGATGCGTCGATGATCCGTTTGCCGTCGGCTTGGATCAGATGGATGCCTTCGCCGCGAACGGCAACGGGCGGCAACGCGCCGGAGCGGTGCAAAACCTTGGTCATCGGGCAGGTACCGTGCTTTTGGGTCCGGAAGAAGCTAAGACGCCGGCTATCATGCCGGCGTCAGATGCGAAACGCGCGGCGCGACCTCCTGCGCCAGCAGCCGCAACGACTCCCGCCAAGCCTGCGGGTTTTCGCTGTAGTCGAACCCGAAGACCAGCAGGCCGCCGAATCCGCCTACGTCCCGATAGACCCGGTTCAGCTTCTCCGTGACTGTCGCGGGTGAACCGATCAGCCAGTTGTGCTTCGCGCAATATTCGGGCGTTACGTCGGAATCGGGCACTGAAGGATCGTGCTTCAGGTAGTCGAGGAAGCCGAAATTCGCCAGCAACGGCAGGAAGTACTCGCGCATCATCCGGCCCATCATGCCGCCGACAGACAGCCGCCAGGCTTCTTCATCAGTCTCGGCCACGAAGACCTCCCGCACCATGCGCCAGTCGCCGCGATGTGGCGTTCGGCCGGTGCGGCGAGCGCCCTCCTCCACGGCGCTCCAGTGGGTCGCCACGTAGGCCGGATTGAGATTGAGGCTCAAGGGAAGAAAGCCGTGCTCCCCTGCCATTTTCAGCGTGTCGGAATTCTTCGATAGCCCCGCCACACCGATCGGAGGATGCGGGCGCTGCAGCGGTTTGATGTGCGGTTTGAGGAACCCGTACATCGTCTCTGGCTTTGCGACGTTCCAGTACTTGCCCTTGAATGTGAAGGATGGCTCCTCGCCCCACAGCCGCAGGATGATGTCGAGTGCTTCCCGCGTCATCTCGCGGTTCACACCGGACATCCCGTCAACCTGGAACATCTCCCAGTCGCTGGGCAGACCGGAGGCGGCGACGCCGAACATCAGGCGCCCCTCGGAAAGATGGTCCAGCATCGCCACGCGATTGGCCAGTTCGGCCGGGTGGTGATAGGGTAGCAGGAAGCCACCCGGTGCGATGCGCAGCCGCTTCGTCTGCATCAATGCCTGGGCGATCAGCAGATCGGGTGCCGGATGCGGTTCCCACGGCGCTGTATGATGTTCACCAATCCACGCTTCGGCGAAACCGAGTTCGTCCAGCCAGCGCAGCGTCTGCAAATCCCAGTCATGGCCAGCCTTCAGCCCTCTCTCGGGCGGGTGGGAAGGCATCGAGAAATATCCCAGCTGCATGGGCTGTCCTCCTCGCATGGCACGCTGTTCAATCGGCGCTGAGAAGCAGGCTACACCTCAACAGTGCGGCGGGTCACGCCATGACGAAGGAGAGCCTATGACGGACATGATCGGAGCCTGGCTGGGTCGCTGCAAAGACCCCGCAACGGAGCCGTTCGAGGGGATGGAGGAAGCCGGACTGTTCGCGCCGGCCGACAGTTACCTGGCGATCGCGCGCACAAAGGCTGCGCTCGTCGAGCGGACCGGGCTGCTCGGCATTGGCGGTGCCTGGGGCGGACGCCAATTGGTGGGGCGCTTCTTCATTGACGGTTTCGGTACCGCAGAGCAGCGCAACCAATGGCGCGGACGCGCGGCGTCGGTGGCTATATCCGAACCCAAGGTCGGGGCCCACCCGAAACACCTGCGGACACGGGCCGAACCGTGCAACGACGGGTTTCGTATCACCGGTGAAAAGGCCTGGGTCAGCAATGCCCCTTCGGCCGAGGTGATCATTGTCCTCGCCATCACGGCGGTACAGTCCGACCGAAAGCAATACAGCGCGTTCCTGGTGCCGCGTGGGACACCGGGCATGACGGTCAATGACATGCCCGGGCTGCATATGCTCCGCCCTTCCCGGCACGCCACCGTCGTCCTGAACGGATGCATCGTGCCGAATGGGGCGGTGCTAGGAGAGCCGGGTTCTGCTTATCCACGCATGGCCCTCCCTTTCCGCGACGTCGAAGACGCGGTCGGCGTGTTCGGCGTACTCGGCGCCTTCCGCTTTTTCTTGCCGCTATTGGCGCATGGCGAGGCCAGTCCTGACGCCACCCTGTCACTGGGCGGTCTCGCCGCCCTAGCAGCGGTCGGTGCCGCGGCGGCGGAAGCCGCGGTTGCCGCACTGGATGCCGGTCCGCCACCCAGAGAATCAGCCGTGCTCGTCGGCCTGCGCGTGCTGATGGCGGAGATGCTGCAGCGGGCAAGGACGCATGTCGCTCAGTTCGGCCTAAGCGAAGCCCAACGGATCGACACGATACTGGCCGACGTCGAAGCGACACTATCGATCGCCCGAGGTCCGCGACTGGCTCGCCAGTCCGGCCTTGGAGAAGCGCTTTGGACGCGAAGCACGGAAACGTGAATTCGGTGGCAGATCGTCCGGCGTAGCCTGTCGGGTCTCGCGGGTCGCGTGGCGGATGCGCCTTGCGTCGGGACAAGCGCATGGCGCCGTCCGCGTCACCGGCCTTCGGGTCGGACACGGGAAGGAAGAGCCATGACAATTCGCACTCCGCCCGCGTGGGGTCTGGAAGAGCTGAACCACGCGGTCCGCTCCATCGGCTCCAGCAGACCGGAGGAGTATTGGTCACATGCCCAGCGAGAGGGCGACGTACCCGCGGTCGGCCGCCTGCGGTTTGCCGACCTCAAAGAGTCGATTGCCATGGGCTGGGAGGATTTCGGCGCTTACCGGACGGACGTGGTCTTTCTCTGCGTCATTTACCCGTTGGTCGGCCTGATCCTCGCGCGTCTTGCCTTCGGCTATGAGATGGTGCCGCTGCTGTTCCCGCTTGCTTCCGGGTTCGCGCTGGTCGGCCCGTTCGCCGGGGTAGGCCTGAACGAAATGAGCCGGCGGCGGGAGGAGGGCATGGAGTCCCGCTGGTACAATACCTTTGCTGTGATCGGCTCGCCGGCAATCGGCAAGATCCTGCTGCTGGGGGCAATCCTGGTCGGCATCTTCCTGTTCTGGATGATCGTTGCGCAACTGCTTTATATCGTCACCTTGGGTCCACACCCTCCCGTGTCGATCAGCCAGTTCGCGCATGACGTTCTGCACACATCCGCCGGCTGGACGATGATCGTGGTCGGCATCGGCCTTGGCTTCCTGTTTGCCGTGCTGGTGCTGGCAATCAGCGTCGTGTCGTTCCCGATGCTTCTCGATCGGAACGTGCCGCTGGATGTGGCGGTCCGGACATCGATGCGAGTCGCCACGGCCAATCCTGGCATCATGGCCGCGTGGGGCGTGATTATCGCCGCGGCTCTGGTGGTCGGATCAATTCCGGTGCTGTTGGGCCTGGTGATCGTGATGCCTGTGCTGGGGCACGCCACCTGGCATCTGTATCGCCATGCGGTCGGCCCCTGAGCATCGCTGTTTCCGGCGGCGTTTTCCGGGGCATCTAGGCGGAGCACCGCCGGTGGAATCGCCGGAGACGCGAATCATGCGATCAAACAACGAGGTGGAGCCTGTTCGGTGCTTCTATCTGCACCGAACAGGCTCCAGGATTATGCCCCGGAAGCCTCGGTCTCAATCCTCCGGGGTCCACCCCTGCAACTGTGCCGCTTCCCGGCGGCAGCGTTCCGGTGCGCCCAGCATCTGACGGTTGAAACCGATCCGCTTGAACCAGTAGTGCAGACCCAGCAGGTCGGTGAACCCCATGCCGCCGTGCGCCTCGGTCGTGATGCGCGCGACATCGCGGGCGACCTCGCCGAGGTGCGCCTTGGCATGGCACGCGGTCAACCTCGCCTCATCGGGGATCGCATCCTGCGCATGTGCCGCGTACCAGACCATGGCGCGGCACGGCTCCAGCACTGTCACGCAGTCCGCGAGCATGTACTTGACGCCCTGAAAGCTGCCGATGACACGGTCGAACTGCACCCGTTCCTTGGCGAAGGCGACGGCCGCATCCAGCATGTGCTGGGCCGCGCCCAGCGTGTCTGCCGCTAGCATGACCCTGCCTGCATCCAGTACGAATTGTGCCGTGGCGACGGGTGCATTGGCCGCGTCCAGCCGCTCGGCCTTGGCGTCATCGAATGTCAGATCGGCAGTCGGTCGAGTCCGGTCGACGCTGCGATGCAGCGTTGTCGTCACGCCGGGCTGATCGATCGCCGCAACGGCGGCATGTCCGTCCGCCAGATAGATCAGGGCATGTGTTGCCGCGCCTGCGTCCATGACGGCCTCGACGCGGCCTGATAGGCGTCCATCCTGCAGGTTGACCGTTGCAGTCCCGGTCTGGCCCGACTGCCCGGTGAAACCGACAGCAAAGCGGACTTCGCCACCGGCAATCATGGGAAGGTACTCATCCTGCAATGCGCCTGAAGCACTGTGCAGCAGAGCGAGGGTTGCCATAACGAGCGGCCCGGTAAACGGCACAGGTGCGGCAGTGTTGCCCAGTGCCTCCGCGGCCACAGCCGCATCCAGAATACCCAGGCCGGCGCCGCCAAATTGTTCCGGTACCAGAAGACCATGCAGGCCGAGTTCCGTCAGCGCCCGCCAGAGCTGTTCGTCGTAGCCGCCACCGGGTTCGGCAATGGCGCGCAGCCGGTCCATCGGCAGGTGGTCGCGCAGCAGGGCGCGCAGGGAATCGTCGAATTGCCGCTGTTCCAGAGTCAGGCCGAATTCCACGGTCAGCCCCTCCCGATCGCGGCAGCGGTGCGGACTTTGGGCTCTCGCGGCAGATCGAGACCACGTTCACCAATGATGTTCTTCTGGATGTTGTTCGATCCGCCGCCGATCATCAGGCCGACGTCGTACATGTAGTCGATGTTCCACGTCGTCGCTTCGTCGTCCTCCGCGTCCTCGCCGAGCGATTCATAGGGCAGGCCGGTTGCGCCAAGCGCATCGACGGCGAGCGATGAAAGGCGAAACCCCAGCATCGTGCCGCCATATTTGACAATCATGCGCTTGACGCCCGAGTCGATACCTTGCGCGGCTTCCGTCAGCAGGCGAAGGTTATGCGCCTTCCAGGCAATCACCTCGCCCTGCAGCCGCAGCAGCCGGTCGCGGTACTCCGGAATGCTCATCAGCTTCACGCCGTCGATTTCCGACGTCTGCAACAGCCTGATCAACTGCTCCAGGCGAGAGGTCATCTTCGTTGCGTCGCCGATCATCAGGCGTTCGTGTTTCAGCGTGACGTTGGCGACGTGCCAACCTTTGCCGCGGCCCAGCACGATCTGCGTTTCCGGAATCTTCACGTCGGTGAAGAACACTTCGTTGAATTCGCTGCGGCCGGTCATCGTCTTCAACGGCCTCGTTTCCAGCCCCGGAGACTTCATCGACAGCAGCAGATAGGACAGGCCCTCGTGCTTGGGTTTTTCCGGATCGGTCCGGCACAGCAGGAACATCATGTCCGCGTAATGGGCGGAGCTGGTCCAGATCTTCTGCCCGTTCACGACCCAGTGGCCGTCGCGTAGTTCGCCTTTCGTCTGCGCATTGGCCAGGTCGCTGCCATTCCCCGGTTCCGAATAGCCTTGGCACCAGATGAGGTCGCCGCGGATCGTCGGACCGATATAGCTGCGCTTCTGTTCTTCAGTTCCTACCTCCAGCAAGGTCGGAACCAGCATCGAAATGCCCTGGTTCGTGAGGCCGGCATACAGATTGGCGCGGGCAAACTCGGTGGCGATGACTGCCGACGCCATCACATCCGGTGCCGCGCCAAAGCCGCCATACGCCCGCGGGATGGTGCGCGCCGTGAAGCCGTGTTCCACCAGCCGCTTCTGCCAATCCAGCGTCTTCTGATCAGGACGCTTCCGGCCGCCGCCCAGTTTCGGTGACTTGTCGCCATGCGCGCGGGCGAATTCGCGGATCTCCGCCTGCAACGCCCGATGCCCCTCCGACAGGTTGAGGTCCATCGCTTCCTCCGTTTCTGGTGCAGTGACTGCCAGCGCTGTTGGCCGTCCGGTCACGGATGTTCAAGGGTCTCGATTGCATTTCGGGACCGAACGGCCGATGCGGTCAAGCGGGCGACAGCACGTGAATGACTCGAGAGGCGATCAGGTCCTTGGTCTTCGCCCCGTAGGCAGCCATGTGCGGCGATGCGGCGTGCCCCTTCAGGTGGTCCAGGCTTTCCCATTTCTCGATCACGAGGAACGTGTCCGGTCCGAACTTCGTCTGGAAGCCGCCCACCCCTTCGGCATCGACGGCCGGACCATACTCGATGCAACCGGCCTCGGCGTGCACTGCCGGCATGTTGGCACGAAACGCCTGCAGGATGGTGTCCCGCTGCCCGGGCTTCGCGGTGATGACGGCAACGACATGGATCATGGTCTGCTCCTTGGTTGGGGGTCGCGCCTGCAGCGCGCCGCCGCTTATGATGCGACAACCGGAGGAGGAAACGAAGCCATGAGCTACGAGGCGCCTTACGCGGGCCTGAAAGTGGTCGATCTGAGCCAGGGCGTCGCCGGGCCATACTGCGCGATGCTGCTCGCTCAGTATGGCGCCAATGTCATCAAGGTGGAGCCGATCGAATCCGGCGATTGGTCCCGTACGCTCGGCACCGTCTACGGCGATCATACTGTGTATTCGATCCCATCCAACCTCGGAAAACGCTCGATCGCGCTCGATCTGAAGCAGGCTGCCGGGCAGGACGTGTTGTGGCGCCTGATCGGCGGCGCCGATGTTTTCCTTCAAGGCTTCCGCCCCGGTGTCATCGACCGTCTGGGTTTCGGCTATCAGGCGGTGTCCGAGAAGGAACCGCGCATCCTCTATGTCTCCATATCCGGGTTCGGCCAGACAGGACCGCTCGCGGAACGGCCGGCGATGGACCCGGTGCTCCAGGCCTATACCGGTCTGATGTCGGAGAACCGTGGCGAGGATGGCATCCCGCACCGTATTCCGATCATCTCGATCGACATGAGCACGGCACTCTACGCTTTCACGGCCGTCGCGGCGTCGCTGCATGGCCGCCTGACCGAAGAGCGAGGCCGCCACATCGAAGCCAGCCTGATGCAGGGAGCTGCCTCGTTGCAGGTGGTACGCCTAATGGGTTCTTACCTGGACGGTGGTGCCGCGCGTCCCTCGATCCCGCCAAGCGGTATCTACAAGACGGCCGACGGCTGGATATCGATAACCGTTGTGCGCCCTTGGGAATGGGAGGGCTACTGCAAGGCGCTCGACCTGCCGCAGTTCGCATCAGACGAGCAGTTGACGACCAACGAGAAGCGAGAGGCGCGTGCCGCCGAACTCAATGCCGTCCTGCGTCCGCTGCTGGGATCCGCAAGCACCGCAAGCTGGTCGGCAAAGTTGGGTGAGCATCGTGTCATGCACGAAGCGCTCAACACCTACACGAGCTTTCTGCAACAACCACACGTAGCCGCAAGTGGTGCGGTCGCCTGGGCCAATCACCCGCATGTGCCGCGGGCAATTCCATTACCGAATATCGTGGGATTGTCGCCCTTTGCCGATGGTTCGGCGCGAACTGTTTCACCCTCCTTGGGGGAGCACACCACCGCCATCTTGCGAGAGCACGGGTACGAGGATGCGCAGATCGCCGGACTGGAAGCTGACGGCGTGATTCGGTGCTGACGCGGGTGCCCTCAGACTCAGACCTCCACCGTCGCCATCGCGGGCGTTGCCGGAGCGGCCGACAGCGCTGCGAAGAATGTGCCGTAGGCGGGCAGCATGACATCACCCTCGACGATATCGGCCGAACTGCCGCCACCGCTGAGCGGACAAACGTCGT
>DATNEJ010000291.1:0-3629 GCA_035606775.1 Acetobacteraceae bacterium
GTGCCGTCCTCCTCACCGATGACTACGCCGGTGTCATAGAAGCTGAACAGACGCGACAGCCTGGCGTCCAACGTCAGGCTGCCGGGAACGGCGCCCAGGCTGCGCACCTCATAACGTCCGGAATAGTCGAGTCCGTCGGTCTGCCTGCGGGCGACGTTGATGGCATACAGCTTGACGGCCCCCAGAGTCTGATCCGGATTGCGCACATTGTAGTCAAAGCACGAATCCGCCGGATCGGCGGCACGCTTCATGAAGTTCGGGTCCTCGTAGCAGGTCTGCAGGGCCTGGGTCAGGTTGGTCGTGCCGATCGCCTCGGTCAGAGTGATCCGGTAGTAGTCCAACGTCATGGACAGATTGGACGCGAATGTCGGCGTGAACACGGTGCCAACCGTGAAGCTCCTGCCCTGCTCCGGCTGCAGCGAGGGCGAGCCGCCGGATTGAACCAGCACGAGCTGCTGCGCCTGCGCCGATCCGGTCGGCGCGCCGGCGGCGATACAGTTCTGGTTCACCGTCGCGTTGGTTTGCCGGATACCCGTCGGGTTACACGGATCGGTGCCCGCATTGAGGCTGAGGTTGCCGCCTCTGTACAGGTCGAACGGGGTCGGGGCACGGAAGGAGGTGCCGTAGGTCGCACGAAAGCGGATGTCGTCCGTGGCCGCGTAGCTGAGACCGATCTTCCAGGTGGTGGCGTTATCGAGATTGGTATCCACGGCGCTGAACTTGGTATACCGCGTCTGCATGTCCAGATCCAGGCTGCGGGCGAAAGGCACATCCTTCAGCAGCGGCACCTGGATCTCCGCATAGCCTTCGCGGGTCGCGTAGCCCTGATTCCAGGGCAAGATCACCGAGCGGGCTGCATCCAGTGTCTGCGAAATGGGATCTGACTGCTGTGACCCATACATGCGGCGATATTCCACCCCGACCGCGGCCTTCACATCACCGGCGGGCAGGTGGAACACCGGCCCGCTGATGGTCGCCGTGCTCTGCTGGGTCGTGTACTGCGTGTTGACGAGTTGATCGTACCAGCCGTAGCCCGCTTGCTTCGGGGTCAGGGCACCACCGGTGGAGAAGAACGTATCGAGGTTGCCGATGCCCCCGACGGGCGCGCAGATCGGATCCGCGGCGCACAGCGCCGGCGTGAACAGATTGCGGATGTGCGAAGCGATCGGATAGGCGGTGTACTGCTGATCGGCCGCGGTGTGGGAATTCGTCTGCAATACCTCCCAGTTCCAGCGGTCGAAAATCGTGCCGCTGAAGCCGAAAGTGCTCCACAGCTGTGACGCATCCGTCAGCTGATTGTTGGTACCGGCGGAAAGCGTCAACCATTTGAGCCTCACGTCCTGGCCGAACGGATTGTTGGAACTGGTGGCCGGAATGGTGAATCCGCCGATATACGGGCCAAAGGTGGCCGTCGTGTTGAGGGAATAGGCATTGACCAGCCCGTTGTTGGTGCGATCCGTATAGAACATCTGGGCCTTGAAGGTGACGTCATCGGTGATGTTGTAGTGGCCCAGAACCCCGATGTCGCGGATCGAGCTGGCGCTGTTGAGCGTATACAGCCCGGCGGCTTTGCCGTCGAAATACGGGCAGTTGGGCGCCACATTGGCGCCCCCGCCGTTCGGATAGCAGGCGAGCACCTTGGTTCCGTTGGCAGCGTAGATCTGGCCTCCGGGCCCGACGGGTGAGTTTCGGATCACTATCGAGGTGAGCGTGGACACCTGGTTCACCGCCCAGGGGCGGTTATTGGCGAAGATGGGCTTTTTCGTGTCGTAATCCACGCCGATGACCAACGACCCCTTGTCGTTGCCGAAGCCGAGCTTGCTGGAGAAACCCCAGGACTGGCCATCCTTGTGGCTGGAAATGCCGTAGGTGCTGTCCATATTGAAGCCGCGAAAGTTCTCATCGAGAATGAAATTCACGACGCCGGCCACCGCATCGCTGCCGTACGTGGGACCCGCGCCATCACGTTCGACATCGACACGCGCAATCAGGCTCTTCGGAATCATGCCGACGTCTGCGACCGCACCGGAGTTGCCCACGGCGTCGTTGAAGGGCGACATACGCCGCCCGTTGACCAGCGTCAGTGTCCGCGCAGCGCCGAGGTTGCGCAGATCCAGGGTCTGCTGGCCGCCGCCGCCGATATCCGTGTCGGTGCTCGCGCTGTTGCTGCCGAACTCGGGCATGTTGCGAAAGGCCTGCACGATCTCCAGCGTACCCGTGGACTGCAGCACCTGCGGGGTGACGACGCTCAGGGGTACGGGCGAATTCAGGTCACGCTGTTTGATCAGCGTTCCGGTGACGACAATCTGCTGGAGAGTGTCATCGGCGGGTGCCGTTGGCGCGGCAGATGTTGTGGACGCGTCAGCTGCCGTCTGCGAGACGGCTACGTCAGTCATCCCGAGGATGAGGCTGGTCCCCATGACGAGGAATGAGGACTTCGTAACGAAAGGCATGAGTCTCCCCCTGTTTGGCATCGCACGACCGCGCTGTCTCGATATCGAGAAAGGGCACGCAGCCGCTGTAATCAAGGAATGTGTGTGGAAGAGTTCCGCCGGCCCTACCGCGCTATGCGGATGACACCGACGTCGTTCTCGACGCTGATCCTGGTCCCGAATGGCTCGGACTCCTTCTGGATCGTCGCGAGGATCCGCTTCGCATCCGCCCCGGTGGCGATCTTCGAGCCACCGAACGCCGCGACCCGATCGACGATGGTGGTGATCGGATAGATCCGCACCACACTGGGCTTGCCGCCCTTGAACTCAGTGACGGAAACGGCGCTGTCGTAGAACCCCGACTCGGCGCGATGCGTGGCATTGCTGGCCGCCTGCACGCCGCCGACAATGAAGAACAGGCTGTTGAGGCCGTAGAAAATCGGCTTGCCCTTGTAGATCTCGACTCCACCGAGAACGTGCGGCCCGGAACGCAGCACGATGTCCGCCCCTGCGTCGATCGCCTCATGGAACAGCGGCGGCAGAAACTCCGCAGCCGATGCAGTCGACCCCGAGGTCGCCACCTCGTGCGCATGGATGGAGAAGGCCACCAGGTCGTTGGCGCGCTTCGCGTCGCTGATGGACTTGATCACGGCATCATGATCGTCCTTGTCGACGAGATACGTGAGCCCGGTATCCGAGCCGGGCTTGAAGGTCGCTCCGCCGACGGTGACCGAGCCGGGCTCATCACGCACCCCATAGTTGGGGCGCCACCAGGCTCTGCTGAGTCGGCGCATCAGGACCATCTGCTGCTCGGTCAGCGCGACGACGGGCCGCACCCGCAGCACACTGACGCCTGGCCGCGGCGGAAGAGCGCCGAACCCGTCAGCTGCTTCCGTGGCGGGGTTGAAGGTCGATGCGGTCGAGATCAGCCCTACGGTGCCGCGCGGCGTGTACACGACCCCCGCGCGGCGGGCATCGCCCATGCTGGCGCCCGCTCCGGCTTCAACGAGTCCGGCGGCTTGAACGGTGGCCAGCGTCGCGAGCAACCCTTCCGGGCCCCAGTCGCCCGCGTGATTGTTGGCCATCGACACCATCTTGATGCCCATCGCCCTGAAGTCGCGATCCAGCGCGGTGGTAAAGCGCGGATAGCCGCCGCCGTTCTGCGCAGCCTGCGTGGTACCCGGAAGTCCGGGCAGG
>DATNEJ010000319.1:0-12164 GCA_035606775.1 Acetobacteraceae bacterium
AGCAGGACGACGACATTGCCGACGTCCCACCGCTGCGTGTTCACAATGTAGCTGGTCGGACCGCCGAGCGCGAAATTGAAGTTCGCCCTGGTCTCCTGCAACTCTTTGGATGGTGGCCCTAACCGTTTGGCGAGCGCAGCCCCGATTCGCGGGAACTGGTTCGTGTTGAAGTTCACTGAGTAGGCGTAGAACCTGTCGTTGTAGAACCACAACGTCGAAAAATGCACGGTATTGGGCTCGCCGAGGTCCACGCAGCACGCCCACGTGCAGTGCGTAACCCCATTGCGTTGTTGCTCGCAGCCAAAACCCTCGGTCTTCTGATCTTTCAGAAGATGCATGGTGTTTGGCCGGATGTTCTCCTCCACCATCGGCCTCGCCTGAGCCAGCGACACCTGCCAGGCGATCAGGCCTTTGCGGAGCAGCAGGCCGTGCGGCTCTTCAACTGCGTGGACGACGGCAATACATGGCAAGATAGCGACCGCGAGCGCGATGCTCCGAAGAAGCGTTTTGGAGAGGAGTCGGTGTTTTGTCTTCATGGCACCCCTCTATTTCGGTGTAGCCTATTTAATAAGCTGCGTGCTGCCCTTTATCAGCGGCTGGGCGGGACGAATCAGCTGATTATTCGATGATTGAGCAGGCGGAGCTGCCGCGTTGTTCGGATTCGCCCCCTTGGATGGGGCTGTCAGCAGCGAGGAAGCGCCGCCCGCCGGCTGGGAGATTCTTTCTGCCGACTGCGTGTGGTTTGGTGGGCGTGAGAGCCAGACGACGCCTCCTGCCACGATGGCGACGACGACAATTGAAACGAGTACGCCGCGCCTCCCAAACCACGCAGGAAGCAACTGTGGCAGCGACACCCGACGATCTTCTGTCCGTGGGGCAGCCGGCTCGATACGTGTAGCCGGATCCGGAGGGAACTTCACCGGCGACGGCGCGTCACGTTTCTGGTCTACGGGCGTCCCGGTGCCATCGGGAAGCCGGTACAGGACGCGAAGAAATGCCCCGTCGTCCCCGCATGCATCGTGTAGTGCCTGCATCACGGAGGGGACGGCGCCGGCCCCATGGATGTAATTCAGGACGCGCGCAGCATCCGCCCCGTCGAGGAGTTTCTTGCTGCGAAGTGCATAAACCTGCTGCTCGATTGCCTCGCGCCGGGCGGCGAGAGCCGGGCGTCCCGTGAAGGCTACGACAGGATCGCCGTAAGCCTTGAGCGCAAAGGACAGCGGGCGCTGCACCCCCTCCTTCTGAACACTGGCCTGCACGAAATCGCAAAGTTCAGAGAAGCGCACTTCGCCGTCATCATTCGCATCGGCTGCACCCTTGATCCCGGCGATGATATGCTTGGTCAGCAGGCTGTATTCGTCCTGGTCCTTTTCTTCGGCGGTTTGCACATCAGTGCTGGCCGTCAGATAGAACACGCCTTGACCCGCCTGCGCGCGCAGCGCTTGACCGACCTGTTCGGCCACCTCGCCTTTCGCGGTGCCGTGGCGGAAGATGCGATCGACCGCGCCACTGAAACAGCAATCGAGGATTACTATGCGGGCGCCCGCCCGCGACTCGCCAACGTAATTCTGCACCTCGGCCGCAGCCAGCGCCGTGGGCGCAAGTGCTTCCGGATCGGTATCGCTGCCGGCCAGGTAGAGGTTTCCTTGTTGGTCCAGCTTGCCGTGGCCTGAATAGTAGATCACGACTTGGTGTTCGGGCCCCGCCTTCTTGAGACAGTCGTAGAGAGCGCGTTGAATCTCATTGTGCGGCCGGTCTATCAGCGTCGTTACGGTGTAGGCGCCGTGTATCGGCTGGACCAGCAGATCATGCAGGCCGGCGACGTCCGCGGCAGGGCAGCGCAGCGCCGGAAGACGCGGTGTCTCCAGACCGGTCTCGGCGAAAGACCCGTTGCCAACCAGCACAGCGTGGCGCGTGCTGCCCATGTGTCACCTCTTGAGCAGATCGTTCAGGATCTTCTGCGTATGATCCAACTGCGACTTCCCAAAGTAGCTGGCATCAAGGAGAATCTTTTGACCGCTGGGTCGCGTGATTTCGAAATGGAGCGTGGCCTTGCGCTCCAGGTAGGCCTTCAGCACCTGCAGCAGGGTCACGGCGACACCACCCGATCCAATCAGGCTCAAGACGATCGTTCCGATCGTCAAGGCATCGCCCTTCGTGCCTCGCCCGGAATCGGCAGGCCGGGCCCGGGAGGCATCCAAGCCCTCGTCCTGGAAGCTGCGTGTCATCGCGCGGGCCAGGACATCGAGCCCGCTATCGTCGAGGTCATTGCAGCCGATTCTTAGGGTCACGTCCGTGCGCGGCATCGCTCCCTCCCAGAGGTAGGATGTCGATTGCCTGCCGCCGTAACGATGGCAACAGGACCAGGAGTCATAAATTTAGCGGCCCGCGGCGCTGTCGGCTACTTCACAGCGCCATCTTGCTGCGGCACCCCTAACGCTGAGTTTACGTATTTTCGCGGCGTGCGGGAGCCAAGAATCCGTTATATTTAACGTGCTCCGAATAATTGTCCAAGGCCATCCGCCGCTCACAAACGCGCAGTCATCGCCTCCATCCGGCGAAGAAGCGTAACTTGGCCCTGGCTCTCAATGTGCCCCGGACATTCTAACCCGCCCGTTCGCCATACCCCCCGCCGCCCGGTGTCTCGATCACCATCACATCGCCCGGCAGCAATTCGGCGCTGTCGGTTCCGGTCAGCGTCTGGATGCTGCCGTCGGCGCGCTCCACCCATTGCCGACCCGCCGCGCCGTCACTGCCGCCGGCGAGCCCGAACGGGGCCACATTGCGCCGTGACGACACGATCACCCCGGTCATCTTCTCCAGGAAGCGGATGCGCCGCACCGCCCCATCACCGCCGTGCCAGCGCCCCTCGCCGCCGGAACCGCGGCGGATGCCGAAATGCTCCAGCCGCACCGGGTAGCGCAGTTCCAGCACCTCCGGATCCGTCATGCGCGTGTTGGTCATGTGCGTCTGCACGGCCGAGGTCCCGTCGAATCCCGGGCCCGCGCCGGTGCCGCCGCAGATGGTTTCGTAGTACTGCCGCGTCGCGTCGCCGAACAGGAAGTTGTTCATCGTCGCCTGGGAGCACGCCATGCTGCCGAGCGCGCCGAGCAAGGCGTTGCAGGTGGCCTGGGAAACCTCGGTATTGCCGGCGACCACCGCCGCGCCCGGCATGGGCGAAAGGAACGTGCCAGGCGGAATCACCAGCTTCAGCGGTTTCAGGCAGCCGTCGTTCAGCGGGATATCGTCGCCGACAAGGCAGCGGAATACGTAAAGCACCGCCGCGCGCGTCACCGCGGGCGGGGAGTTGAAGTTGCCGCTGTCCTGGGAGCCGGTGCCGGTGAAATCCACCACCGCGCTGCGCGATGCCTGGTCGACGCTGACCGAGACGCAGAGCGGCTTGCCGTTGTCCATCCGGTAGTCGAAACGGCCGCTGCCCAGCCGCTCGATGACCCGGCGGACCGATTCCTCGGCGTTGTTCATGACGTGGCGCATATACGCGCTGACGACCGGCCAGCCGAACTGTGCGACGACACGGTGCAGTTCCTGCACGCCTTTCTCATTCGCCGCGACCTGCGCCTTGATGTCGGCCGTGTTCACGTCCGGGCTGCGCGCGGGATAGCGGGCACCGTCCAGCAGCGCGCGGAATTCCGGCTCGCGGAAGTGGCCGCCATCCACCAGCAGGAAATCGTCGATGACGACGCCTTCCTCTTCCAGGGTGTGCGAGCCGGGGGGCGTGGATCCGGGCGTGGTGCCGCCGATATCGGCGTGATGGCCGCGGCTGCCGACGAAGAACAGGATGCTCTTGCCGGCTTCATCAAACACCGGCGTGATCACCGTCACGTCCGGCAGATGCGTGCCGCCATTGAACGGGTTGTTCAGTGCCACCACGTCGCCGGGCTTCAGCGTATCCCGCCGGTTGGTCAGCACGGTGCGCACGCTTTCCCCCATCGCGCCAAGATGCACCGGCACGTGCGGCGCATTGGCCACCAGGTAGCCCTTGGCATCGAAGATCGCGCAGGAGAAATCCAGACGCTCCTTGATGTTGACACTCATGGAGGTGTTCTGCAGCACCGCGCCGGTCTGTTCCGCGACATTCATGAACAGGTTGTTGAACAGCTCCAGTAGTACCGGGTCGGGGCGTTCGCTGCCGGCGGTGACCCGGGTAGGAAGCGGTTCCGTGCGGCGCAGCGTCATGTGGTCGAGCGGCGTGACTTCCGCGGTCCACCCGGGCTCGACCACGGTCGTCGCATTGGCTTCGCGGATCAGCGCCGGCCCGGCGATGCGGTCGCCCGCCAGCAGGTCTGTCCGGTCGAAGACCGGCGCATCGTGGGCAGCGTCGTTGGTGAAGATGCTGACGTGGTCGATCGGTTGGGGCGAACCCTCGCGGCGGGGCGGCAATGCCGCTTCGTGCACGGTTTCGCCGGGCGAGATCGATTCGACCGCAACCGCTTCCACCAGCAACGCACGATCCGGGGTGGCAAAGCCGAAGCGGGCGCGATGCGCGGAGGTAAAGTCGGCAACCACCGCATCCAGGGCACGCAGCGGCACGATCAGTGCCGCCTCGGTGCCGGCATAGCGGATATGGAGCTGGCGTGCGGTGGTGATGCCCGCCTTCTCGGCGCCCTGCGCGACCAGAGCGGCTTCCGCCTGTGCCGCCAGCCGGTCCGCCAGCGCTGCCAGTTCCGGCATCGCCGCCGCGTTCAACGGAATTTCCACCGCCTGTTCGCGCATCGCGGCCTGGTCGGCCAGGCCCATGCCATAGGCCGACAGCACGCCGGCATAGGGGTGGATGAACACGGTCTCCATGCCCAGCGCATCGGCCACCAGGCAGGCATGCTGGCCGCCGGCGCCGCCGAAGCATTGCAAGGCGAAGCCGCTGACGTCATGGCCCTTCTGCACCGACACCTGCTTGATCGCGTTGGCCATGTTGGCGACCGCGATGCGCAGGAACCCTTCGGCGACCTGCTGTGGCGAGCGCCTGTCGCCGGCCGCGGCGTTGATCGTCTCGGCCATGGCCGCGAATTTCCGGCGGGCGGTGTTGGCGTCGAGCGTCTGATTGCCGTCCGGACCGAAGATCGCCGGGAAATGCGCCGGTTGGATTTTTCCCACGCACACGTTCGCGTCCGTCACGGTCAGCGGCCCGCCGTTGCGGTAACAGGCCGGGCCTGGGTTGGCGCCGGCCGAGTCCGGTCCCACCCGCATGCGCGCGCCGTCGAAATGCAGGATGGAGCCGCCGCCCGCGGCGACCGTGTTGATCGCCATCATCGGTGCGCGCATGCGCACGCCGGCCACCGCGGTTTCAAACGCGCGCTCGAACCCGCCGGCATAGAGCGCGACATCAGTCGAGGTGCCGCCCATGTCAAAGCCGATGATGCGGTCGAGCCCGGCCATACCCGCCGTGCGCGCCGCGCCGACGATGCCGCCCGCCGGCCCGGACAGGATCGCATCCTTGCCCTGGAACGCGCCGGCCTCGGCCAGCCCGCCGTTCGACTGCATGAAATAGAGCCGCGTGTCGCCAAGTTCGGCGGCGACCTGATCGACGTAGCGGCGCAGGATCGGCGACAGGTAGGCGTCCACGACGGTAGTATCGCCGCGCGGCACCAGCCGCAGCAGCGGGCTGACCGCGTGGCTCGCGGAAACCTGCGACAGCCCTGCCTCCCGCGCCAGTGCTGCCAGGCGCTGTTCATGGAGCGGGTACTTCCACGCGTGCATCAGCACGATGGCGCAGGCGTCGATGCCGGCCTGCTTCGCGGCGGCGAAGGCGGACCGCGCCGCGGTCTCGTCCAGCGGTTCCAGTTCGGTGCCGTCAACGCCGATGCGCCCGCCGATCTCGACCACCTGCTCGTACAGCATGGAGGGCAGGGTGATCGCCAGGTCGAACAGCCGAGGCCGCGCCTGGTTGCCGATGCGCAGCGCGTCCGCGAAACCTCGGTTCACGATGAGCAAGGTCCGATCGCCCTTGCGCTCCAGCAGCGCATTCGTGGCGACCGTCGTGCCCATCTTCACGGCCTCGATCCGTTCGGCGGGCAGCCTGGCACCTGCCGGAAGGCCCAGCACGGCGTGGATGCCGGCGATGGCGGCGTCGCGGTAGCGGCCGGGGTTTTCCGACAGCAGCTTGTGGGTGGAGAGCCGGCCGGCCGGGTCCTGCGCGACGATGTCGGTGAACGTGCCGCCGCGATCGATCCAGAACTGCCACTTGCCCGCGGTCATGCATCTCTCCTGTCGCCGGTGGCATCTGGACAATGGCCGGGGACGGGATGCAAGTCCCCATACGTTGCTTGGCAGGCGGCCCCAGGGAAGGCTGCTCAACGGGGTTTCCGGCGAAGCTGCCCAAGGGGAGGCTGCATTGCGCGAGCCGGGTGGTTCTGCCGGTGCGGCGCGGGGCTGACGCGCTATACTGCGGGTCCCGACTCCGATACGCGCGAAAGGCCAGCCATGTCCGCCACCACCCTGCCCAACGCCACGCTGCTGGCCGCGTATGAGGCGATGACGCCGGGTTCGGCTGCCCTCGCTGCCAAGGCACGGACCTTGCTGCCAAGCGGTCTGGCGCATGACAGCAGGCATTTCGATCCGTATCCGATCTATGTGAACCGTGCGCAGGGGCCGCTGAAATGGGATGTCGATGGCAACCGTTATGTCGATTACTTCGGCGGCCACGGCGCGCTGATCCTGGGGCATAACCATCCCGCGGTGATGGAGGCGGTGCACAAGGCGCTGGAGTGCGGCACGCACTTCGGTGCGTGCCACGAGCTGGAGGTGCGCTGGGCCGAGCTGGTGACGCAGTTGGTGCCTTCGGCTGAGCGGGTGCGGTTCACGTCGTCGGGCACGGAGGCGACGCTGATGGCGCTGCGGCTGGCGCGCGCCTACACCGGGCGTGGCAAGCTGGTGCGGTTTCGCGGCCATTTCCATGGCTGGCACGACCACATGACCAGCGGGCACGCCAACCATTTCGATGGGACGCCGACAGCCGGCGTGCTGGGCGGCGTATCCGACAACGTCCTGCTGTGCGACCCGAACGATGTCGCGGGGATCACGCGCCTATTCAACGACCACAAGGACATCGCCGCGGTCATCCTGGAACCGACAGGGGCGAATTTCGGCAAGATGCCGATCCTGCCGTCCTTCCTGACGGTGCTGCGCGATCTGACGCGGCAGGCCGGCACGATCCTGATCTTCGATGAGGTTGTCACCGGATTCCGGGTTTCGCCCGGCGGTGTGCAGGCTGCGCTGGGCATCGTGCCGGACATGACAACCCTGGCGAAAGTCCTGGCGGGCGGCCTCCCGGGCGGCGCGGTGGCAGGCCGGAAGGACATCATGGACCTGCTGGATTTCAAGCTGACCAAGGCGGCCGGGCGGGAGAAGGTCGCGCATCAGGGCACGTTCAACGCCAACCCAGTATCCGCGGCGGCGGGGATTGCGACCTTGGAAACGCTTGCCGCGACCGATGCCTGCGCGCGGGCGAATGCGTTCGGGGAGACGCTGCGGGCACGGCTGAATGAGGTGCTGGAGGATGAGGGCCTGCCCTGGGCGGTGCACGGGTCCTATTCAGGCATGCACGTGTTCACCAACCCCGAGGGCGCGGCCATCGTTCCTTCCAGGTTTGATGCGGCGGCCTTCATTCCCGCGATGATCGACAAGCCGCGCGGGGAGGGGGTGACGGGGCAGCTTCGCATGGGGCTGCTGGTAAACGGTGTCGATACGAACTCGGGACCGTCCGGCACGATCTCCGCCGTGCATGGGGAGGAGGAGATGGCGGTCACGGTCGATGCCTTCCGTGCGACGATCCGGACGCTGCGGCGCGAAGGGGCGATCCGGTAGAGACGAACGATTATCGCGCATGGCCGTTGATTAATTCTTTCTCTGGCGCGTCGCGCCACATAAAGGCTTCTCCGACTTCCAATGGGAAGTCGGTATTTCGGATGACACGCGCCCATCGATCCGGCGTTTGCTACGGGCCGTTGTTGTCCAGGTCGCCGACCCTCATTTGCGGCCTATGCCAATTCGACGATTCGCTTCTGCCTCTCCGATTCGACTTCGAAATTTATTCTGGCGGTGACTTTGGCAACCTCGAACACGGCGGGTGGCGGAAGAATGGCGGTGTTCAGCTTTAGCCAGGAAGCGATCTCCGCAAGGTGCCACAGGCTTGGATCGCCAATGATCGCGGGCGGGGGGAATGCCTCGGGCGCACTTGACTGGCCGACGGCGTATTTGCGCATGTTCTGACGGCTGAAACCGAGAATCTCCGCCATGTCGGTGATACCCACCAGATCGGGACCGGCCTGCACGAGCACCGCGCCGGGGATCGCCTTTCGGACGTTTTCGATCGCCGAACGCAGCGCGTCCTCGGCAGAGGCAGCGGCGCGGGTGAAGTCCAGCCCGATCATGCCGGCGCGGCCGACGCCGACCGAGGCATCGTCGCAGCCTGCTTCATAGAGGGCGTCCAGATAGGTTTCGGGGTCATCCTCCTGGTTCGCGAGGGTAAAGTTGAGCACAAAGCTATAGTCCGTCATCGTCTCCTCCTGCCCCCTTTCGGCGGGCTATTGGCTTCCTGGAACCCCTCATCCATCCGGTGCGCGCAACCATCCACGACCCGGCGAATATGTTGTGCCATATGCTCCGGTACACGCGGCGTGCTCCAGATCGACGCTTGGCAGAAGGTCCCGCACCGGCAATCGGCGTCGTTCCAGGGGCACAGTATTTTGCCCCAGGCATGACCACTCAGCGGTGCGACACGCCATCCGCACTCTTCGGCGTATATCAGGGCTGCTTCGATTTCCTTGCTGGGATGCCTTGGTCGCCGGGTTACCACGTCAGTTCCGATCCTTGAGTTAGACAAACTTCGCCTTGTTGTCAAGTGACAACCGGCGATGCTTCACCCTTTGCCCAGGCTGGCCGCAATGACGACCGCACCACCCACGTCGCGGTTCGGCGAAGCGGGGATTGCCAGACAGGGCAGGGCAAGCATGACGGCCAATCGTTAGAAAAGAGTAAGGAGCCGCCGCGAGGGCGCAGGGTGCTCAACCACCTCCGGTGCACAGTCTGCGCGAACGCAGCCGCCCTGGGCGCCATCACCTGTCCGGGCTATGGTCTCACCCCAGACACAGTACAGGGACTATGGCGATGACCGAGGCGAGACTCGCACCCAGCCTGCCGCAGTGGATGATCGACCACACCAACCGCTATCTCGCGAGTGGTGGAACCGACGGCCACATGTACACGATGAACATGCCCGGCCGTCCCACGCTGACGGTGCCGTCGCTGCTGCTTACCACCACCGGGCGGAAGACCGGTACGAAGTACATCTTCCCGCTGTTCTACGGCCGGACCGGCGACAGCTACATAGTCGTGGCGTCGAAGGGCGGCGCACCGGAGCATCCGAAATGGTATCTGAACCTGCTCGCCAATCCGGAAGTCGAGGTTCAGGTCGGCACCGCGAAGATGAAGGCAAAGGCGCGCACCGCGTCGGGCGGCGAGCGCGCGCAACTATGGGAAAAGGCCTTGGAGTTCTGGCCGCCCTACGCGGACTATCAGAAGAAGGCGGAGAGCCGGCAGATCCCGGTCGTCGTGCTCGACCCGGTCACCTGAGGCACGATGGCCTGGGGCTGACGGCCGGACAGCGCATCGTGCTTCGAAGCAGCCGCCGGAGACAATGAAAGAACAGGCGCGATGTCTCGCCCGCGCGCCTGTCCTCTCGCCGCCTACGCGGCAGGCTCCAACCGTATGACCGAGTCCGCATAGTTTCCGGAAGGCGGCTGGTCCGCCGGAAAGATGCCGCGCTCGTCGATCCAGCTCTGCGTGCGGTCGTACATCTCCTGGGTGTAGGGCTCGAACACGAAGCGCTCTCCCGGACCGAAGCGGCGCACATCGACCAGCGCGCGGTGCCGCTCGGGCAGCTCATTCGCGTAGTACCGCGTGTAAGGCTGATGCGCCGCGTCGATATCCGCCTGCGCCCGCCGCAGCGCGGCGAAATACCGGCGTACATCGCCGATATCCACCTCGCGCGGCACCATCGCGGCAATCATGAAGGTGGCATCCGCGATCTTGCGGAACCCGAGCTGCTCGATCAGGTAATATTGCGCACCGAAGACCGTGGCGGCCGGCGCGCTGCCATCCAGCAACTGATCCACCCGGTCCGCCGGAGATCCGCCAAACGCCAGCTTGATCTGTTCGGCGGGCAGGAACGGTTCCAGCGCCTGAATCGTGGTGTAATGGCTGCCGGACTGATAGCCGACATGCACGGCGATATCGGCAAGATCCTCAGGCTTGCGAATGGCCGAGTTCGCCGGAACAAAAATGCCGCAGGGCGTGACAGTGTAGCACTCGCCCCACAGCCGGCCGAACGCCGCCGAAGCCGCCTTGTTCACCGTCCAGTGGCAGGCGCAACTGACGGATGCATCGCGGCCCTGCTCATAGGATTGATAGGCGCCCTGCCGGTTGTCCGGGATCACGGGCACGGTCTGCGCGGGGGTGTGGGTGGAGGTGATCAGCCCGTGGGAAGCCAGCACGTAATCCGTCAGTCCCTCGGCTGCAAAGTAGCCCTTTTCCTCGGCCACCCATTCCTGCAGGCGGCCATGCGTGTGGATGACGAATCTGGCCATGGATCGGTCCTCTTTTGCCCTCGCGGAAGCACCCTCGGCGGGACCGTGCGCGCAGCCGGCTCGGACCGTCAAGCGCCACGCTGGCGTGGGGCCAGGAGTCGGGTCGTCTCCCCCAAGCAACGGCGCGCCAGCAATTTTTCCCAAGCCGGCGGCGATCCGGGACCGCATTCTGCGCCGCACGGACACCATCCGAACAGCACAATGCGAGAAGGAGAACCGACATGGCTTCCGTTCGAGAGGAGATCATGACCAAGGCGCGGCCAGAGGAAGTGTGGGACGCGCTTCGCGACGTTGGCGCCCTGCACACGAGGCTGGTGCCCGGGTTTGTCATCGACACACGCCTCGAACCCGGGGCGCGCGTCGTGACGTTCGGCAACGGCATGGTACTGCGGGAGCCGATCATCGACATCGACGATTCCCTGCGGCGGCTGGTGTGGTCGGCGGAGGGTGGGCGGACCACGCATTACAATGCCGCGGTGCAGGTGTTCCCCCGTGAGGATGGGCAGACCAAGGTGGTCTGGATCGCCGATTTCCTCCCCAATGAGCTGGCCGGCGATATCCGCGCCGCGATGAGCCAGGGCCTCGCGGTGATGGCAAGAACGCTGGATCGGCTGGCCGAGGCGCAATGAAACGTGGTCGCGATGCCCGATCCGCTTCCTGTCAACAACCGCGAAAGATGAGCGGCGACACGGGTCCTTGTTGGGAGCACAGCCGTCCGCCAAACCGGTGCGCGATACTGGCCGACAGTCGGCACTATTCGGGATGCCCAAGCTGCTTCAGCAAAACGACGGCGCCGGCCAGTTCCCCGCGCTTCTCGTGCAGCAGCGCCGTGCCGCCGACTGCCAGGACCGCGATCGCGGCAAGAAGCTCGCGCAGCCGCTCAGGCGCATTGGCATCGAACGGCAGAACGCAGCCGCCGGTACGGCGGGCCAGATCCAGAAACAGCTCTGCATCGCGACGCGCGTTCCAGTCGGCAACATCATGCAGAACGATCAGCCTGATGCCGCGCCGGCCGAGTTCGTCGGCGATCTTGCGGCCTCGCGCGGGCGATTCCTCGTAGACATCGCCAATATAGGTGACGACACGCACATCCGGCGTGGACAAGGCGCGCGAGAGGATCGGCAGAAGCTGCGTATATCCGGCAATGCAGGCGATGCCCGCCGCGCGGTCGCGCAACGTGGCCGGGTTGGCGGTGAACGGAGTGAACGTATGCAGGCGGGAGCCGCCATGGACCGCCAGGGCGACATCGAGTTCGCCGGGCAGCGCGCGCACCAGCGCATCGGTGACCTTTCGTGCGGTGTCCCATGCCGGCTCACGCGACGCTGTGGCGTCGAAGCCAAAGATCAGCCGAGGTCGCCCCGACGGCGCCGCATCGACAGACGCAACCCGATCCGGCCCGCCGATCGCCATCGGCCCGACCGGCAGCGAGGAGACGACCGACGCGGCCACGTTGCGCAACCGGCCGAACAGCGTGATGGCCTTGGTGCCTGCGCTTTGGGCGTGCGACGCCTCAGCGGGCACAGACTCATCGGGGACAAGAATGAAATTCTGCTTGTCGGCCAT
>DATNEJ010000371.1:0-3386 GCA_035606775.1 Acetobacteraceae bacterium
ACCTCCGCTTCGGTCCAGACGTAGAAACGGCCTTCCTCGCCTTCGCTGTCCGCGTCTTCCGACGCGGCGAACGCGGCAAGGCCGTTCACCGCCTCCGCGGTCATGTCCCGTGTCAGCCAGCCGACCGTTTCGGCCGCGCGCTGGGCGTAAAGCGGATCGGGCCGATGCCCGTGCGCCAGCGCCAGCAGCTCCAGCAACTGGCCGTTGTCGTACAGCATCTTCTCGAAGTGCGGGACGAGCCAGACCTCATCAGTGGAATAGCGCGCATACCCGCCGCCCAGATGATCGTAGATGCCGCCTTGCGACATGCGCGTCAGCATCAGGTGCAGCGCCTCGCGGCCGGCTGCATCGCCGGTGCGGAAGCTGTTCTGCCAGAGGAAGCGGAAGATCGCCGGGTTGGGAAACTTGGGCGCGCCTTTGATGCCGCCCTGGACCGGGTCAACGATGCGCAGGAAAGCCTGCGCCACGGCGTCCAGATGCACCGGGCCCGGGGCATCGCCCGGCGCGACCTTCGACTGATCCGCCAGGAAGCCGCGCAAGGCCTGCGCGTTCTTCGCCACCGCCTCATTGCCTGTGCGGAAGGCTTCCGCCACGCCTTGCAGAACCTGCCTGAAAGACGGCCGGCCCCAGCGCGGTTCCGGCGGGAAATACGTGCCGCCCCAGAACGGCGTGGCGTCGGGCGTCAGGAACATGGTCAGCGGCCAGCCGCCTTGCTCACCCAGCGCGTGTAGCGCGGACATGTAGATGTGGTCGATGTCAGGGCGCTGCTCGCGATCGATCTTGATGTTGACGAACAGCGCATTCATCAGGTCCGCGGTGGCCGGATCCTCAAACGATTCGTGCGCCATGACATGGCACCAGTGGCAGGCCGCGTAGCCGATCGACACCAGGATCGGCTTGTTGGCAGCAGCCGCTTCGGCAAGCGCCGCCGCACCCCAGGGCCGCCAGTGCACCGGATTATCGGCATGCTGCAGCAGGTAGGGAGAGGTCTCCTGCCCAAGCAGGTTCGCGGCTTCGGCCATGTATCGGCTCCTATGCCAGCGCGTGATCGCTTTTGGCGGAACGCTGAAAAGCAGAATCACGCGCGCAAACAATTAAAGCGTGATCGCTTTTGACGGAGCGCCGGAAAGCGTGGATCACGCTCGCAGACAAGCTTGAGCGTGATCGCTTAAGGCGGAACGCCGAAAAGCGTAACTCACGCCCTTGAACAAAGACCTGGGGCACGATCGCTTCCGATGGGCGAAGCGGTCATGCCCCAGCGCTCCGGCACATGGGGTGGCGCGGGCCGTGCTGACAAGGGGCGGACCCGTAAACGCCCCCTACGCGGCCTGGCTTAGTGCGCCGTCTGCCCCGATTCCCGCCTGGCGCAGCGCCTCGCGCAGGCGTGCCCGTTCGGCATCCGAAATGCGCACGAGCGGCGGCCGGACGACAGCCCGCTCCATCCGGCCCAGCATGACGAGGCATTCCTTCATGCGGTTGTGCATGTCGAGCGCCGGCGCGGCATAGAACGCGGCGGCGAGCGGATGAATGCGGTCGTTGATCGCACGCGCGCGGTTCAAATCGCCATCCTGGACCGCCTGGAACAGCGCCGCCTGTAAGTCCGGAATGACGCTGCCGGAACCGGAGAGCAGACCGTTGCAGCCCATGGTGAGCGACGCCATCAGCCAGGCGGAATGCGTGGTGAGTACGTTCACCGGCCGAGGCAGCGATTGCAGGGTGCGGATCTGCTGCTCATGCAGCGCGGGATCGTTGGACCAGTCCTTGATCGCGCGGATGCTGGGGATCGTTTCCGCGAGCCGCACCAGCGTTTCCAGCGGGTAGCTGAGCGTGCTGCGCTCGGCATAGGCAAACACGATGATCGGCAGGTCGGTGGCGGCGGCGATTTCGGAGAAATGCGCGACCGCCATTTCGGGCCGCAACTGGCCGCCCATGGCGAACACCTGGGAGGGAAACACCAGCAGCGCCGCCGCGCCATTCGATGCCGCCATGCGGGCGATCCGCGCGGCCTGTGCGGAGCCGTCGGCCCAGACACCGCTGACCACCGGCAGGCGGTCGCCGATCTCATCGAGCGTCAGGTCCAGGATGCGCGCCTGTTCATCGAAGGTGCAGGCGTGCACTTCCGAGGCATGGCCGTTGACGGTGATGGCCGACAGGCCCGGCGTTGCCGCGACATCGTGCAGGTGGCGCCGCGTGCCGCGCTCATCGATCGAGAAATCCTCATGCAGCGCCAGCAGCGTCGCCGGAATCACGCCGTGTGGCAGGTCGTCCTTGAAGCGGGGCATTGCGCGCCTTCCTCCACCGTTCACCGGATGTTAGCCGTTCCGGTACATCCTTGCACGATGACCGCACGCCGCGACACTGGATGCGAGGGCAGGGGACGCCAGGACAGGGGCCGCAGGGCGCACGCGCGCGGGATAGACGCCGAGTCCGCGGCCTGCGCGGCGCTGATCGCGGATGGATGGATCGTGCACGCCAGGCGCTTCCGGACCGCCGCAGGGGAGATCGACGTCCTGGCGGAGAAAGCGGGCTTGCTTGCGGTCGTGGAGGTGAAGGCGCGCCCGACCCTTGCGGATGCCGCGGTTGCGCTGTCGGGCCGGCAGCGCGATCGGCTGCTGGCGGCCTGCGACATCGTGCTTGCGGAGCATCCCGATTGGGGCGTGAACGGTGTGCGGTTCGATGTGATGGTGGTGGATGCGGCAGGACGGGTGCGGCGTATCGCGGATGCGTTCCGGCTTGAGGCCACCACCTGAACGGCGGCTCCGGACAGGCGGGACGCCGCCGGCAACAGGGCTGTCATTAAGAGTGTCTCTAAAACCTGTATTGCCAGGCGTTGAGACAGAACTGGGAGCAAGCGATAGCGGTGAGGTCGCTATGGATATCGAGCCTGCGTTCGTACCGCATGATAAGCTCGCGGAAGCGGTTGTCGTTCGTGATATTTGCTATCAGGTAAGTTGTCCGGCGACGGGGGGCGGCGCCCGTACCCAGATTAGAACCGTCCCGGCCACTTCTGCGCGCTGTGAAGCAGGCGAAGAATTACCACGGCTTCTTGCTCTATTCGATACGCGAGAATATACGGCGTGCCCGCGACCACCAGTTCACGCGTGCCCCTGACCCGCCCCACGCGCCCGATGCGAGGATGATCGGGAAGGTGGTTGACCGCCATCTCGATCGCATCACCAACGTTGATGGCCGCCCACGGATCGCGCTCGCCGAGATAGGAAAGCTGCCACTCACGATCCTGCCGAGCGAGCGGCAACCATTCGACCTTCACCCACGGGCCTTGGGTGCTTTTTTCACCAGCGCGGCACGCTGCCGCCGCCAATCGTCAGCGACCCGTTCATGCGGGATACGTTTCACCGCAGGATCGTCGGCCTGACGGGCCCCTT
>DATNEJ010000351.1:0-8434 GCA_035606775.1 Acetobacteraceae bacterium
CGACCACTATATGCGCACCGCCACGGATACCCGTGACTGGCGGGCATCCCCGCTGCGCGCGGCCGACCTGTCCGGGACCGCGCAGGCGCTGGTTCTGACGTGCAGCCACGATCCGCTCTGCGATGAAGGCATCGCCTATGCCCGGCGCCTGGAGCGCGAGGGTGTCCGTGTCCAGCACCTGCACTTTTCCGACCAGATCCACGGCTTCATGAGCATGGGGCGGATCGTCCGTGCCGCGGATGTCGCCATCGACATGATGGCCGCTTCGCTGAAGAAAGCCCTGTGGCCGCCCGGGCCACCGGTACAGGCAACGTAAGCGGCGCGGCGCCGCGCCCACACTTCATTTGTAGGTTCCTGGGCGTTACGGTTGCCCGGCGGCGGGACGGAGCGCGTGATTCACGTCTTCGGCGATGCCGCCTCCGACGATCACGCGCTACCTGACGCGACGTCCCTTGTCGGGTGCGTCCGCCGAACGGGCAGCCGCCGGAAGGTCCTCTTCCAGGATCGTGAGATGCACGGAATAGGAGACTTCGCCGTCCTCGGTGTCCCGATGGACGGTCCCGACGACTTCATCCTCCACCGCGAATTCGACCGACAGACCCTTGCGCGCCGGCGGGACGATGCGGATGCGCTCGCTGCCGAACAGCCGACGCAGATATGTTTGCAACCGCGTGATATCCGTGGGGGTCATGTCAGGCGCTCACTCGAGGTTTGGCGTTCATCTATCGGGACCGGCCTGTCCGGGCAACCGTACAGCGCACGACGCCCGGCCGGCGCCGCGCCGTCGCAACCGCGAACCCGGGGCGCGCACCCGCGGTCACTGAGGCGAGAACAGTTCAGCCGCCGGCTGGTTCCGCCCTCACGCAACGAGATCGGCCATCTGGCCTGCGCTTGTACCGACCATGCGCAACGTCAGTTCCGCCATCCGCGCACCCATATCCTCCAGCGGCAGCCTTCCGCTCGACCGGTGCCACGTATAGGCCCAACTGATCATGCCGCCGATCGCCAGGGCCGCGAGATCGACGTCCGGCACATGGAACTCACCGGCCTCCACACCTTCCAGCAGAAGCTGCGACAGAACGCGGTCGAACTGCTTGCGCAACGCGTTGATCTCGTCCAGCGCGTCCCGGGTCAGGTTCTTCTCCTCCCGGAAGTAGATTGCGATATTGGCCTGCCGCTGCAGCACGACCTTGGTGAAGCCGACGATGGCGCGATGCAGCCGCTCCGCGGGTGTGCCCGCGCTGTCGGCCGCGCGTGACACCGCTTCCAGCGACATCTCGATGGTCGGCTTGCACAGCGCCGCCAGCAAATCCACCTTGCTGCGGAAATGCGTATAGATGAACGGTTTGGTCACCCCGAGTTCGGCAGCGATGTCGTCGAGCGTGGTGCCATTGAACCCGCGCTCATAGAACAGCTTGACCGCCTCCTCCAGGATGCGCTCCCGCTTGTAGGCCAGAATCTCCTCGCGCATGGCCCCCGCCACTGATCAATCCATGCCATGCTAGCGCTAACGGGCCTGGATTGAAAGTCTACTCTACAGTAGCGTCGTGGGGTTACCCAGGGGAGAAGACACCATGCCAGGCTTGCTCGAAGGAAAATCCACGCTGATCACCGGCGGCGGGGGCGGGATCGGCCGAGCGACGGCGCTGATTTTCGCGCGGGAGGGTGCGCGGGTGGCGGTGGCGGACGCAGCCGCGGAGGCGGCCGCGCAGACCGTAGCGCTGGTGAACCAGGCCGGCGGGCAGGCCATATCCGTCGGTGGCGATGTGACCGACGGTGCGCAGGTGGAGGCGATGATCAACGCCGTCGTCAGCGCCTTTGGGCGGATCGACTGCGCGTTCAACAACGCCGGCATCGCCGGTTTTCAGGTGGATGCCGCGGGCAAGAAGACTCACGAATGGTCCGATGCGTCGTTCGACCGGATGATCGGCGTGAACCTGAAGGGCGTCTGGCTGTGCATGAAGCACGAGATCCCGCGGATGATCGACCAGGGCGGCGGGAAGATCGTCAATACCGGCTCGATCGCCGGATTGATCGGCCTGCCCACATCATCCGCCTACGTCGCGGCCAAGCACGGAGTGCTCGGCCTGACGAAGACCGCTGCGCTTGAGTATGCGGAGCACAACATCCGGGTCAACGCCGTCTGCCCCGGCTATATCGAGACGAAGATGACCGAGGACACGATGCGCCGGCGCGGTGAGCAGTTGATGGCGCAGGTGCCTTTCCATCGCATGGGCAAGCCGGAGGAGATCGGCGAGATGGTGCTGTGGCTGTGCAGCGACCGCAGCTCTTATGTCAGCGGCGCCTGCTACAATGTCGATGGCGGCTACATGGCGATTTAGCTGCGTCGTTAGGCGCGCTCTGTATTGGCCGGTTCGGGCGGCAGGTTCCCCGCATCCGCACCGGCCAGTGTCGGGCGTTCTGCCGGCCGCCGATAGCCCCGGATGACGTTCATTTTTGATTAACCTTTGCTGCCTAGAAATGGCGGTTCAGTCCTGGTGCAGAACCGCGCGGCCCATGATGTCGAACGATTTGTCTGTCCAAGCTGTGCGCGCCGTCACGACCCCCGGCAATGCGGCCAAAGGGTCCGGCTCCGGCGCGGCACCAGCGACGGCGCCGGCTGCGGCCCTTCACCGGGTCTACACCAACCCGACATTGCGGCTTGACCCCGCGCTGGGCTTGGTGGTCATCCAGTACCACGATGCAGCCGGCGACGTCACCGCTTCGTATCCGAGCCAGCGTCAACTCGATGCCTATCGCGTGCATCAGCAGAGCATGCCGGAACGGGGAACACCGGATGCCACCAACGCATCCGTGTCGTCACCCGGCGTTTCGTCATCCCGCTCATTGGATGCGGCGCATGCGCCGGCCGAACCGGCGCTGGCCTATGCGAAGCGGGTTCAGACCTCCGAATAGCCCGAGCCGCGCGTATCGACGCCGCGGCCCGATCCCTGCTCGATCCAGCCGAATTCCCGGAGAATCTGCTGGCTGTAGGTGACCCTGCCGTTCACCTTGATCGCCGGTTCGCTGGCAAGCAGCAAGGCGGCACGCGCCATCAGGATCGGCGGCTCTCCTCGCGGATCGTCTTCACCGGTGACCAGCTTGTGATGGATGGTGCCCGGCGTGGGAACGACGCGGGACGGTGAGACCGCGGTCACGCTGATCCCGTCATATTGCGCGACTTCCTGCGCCAGTCCCTGGGTAAACCGTTCCAGGGCCGCCTTGGTGGCGCCGTACATGACACCGCCGCGCACCGTCTTGTCCTCATAAGGGCCGCGTCCGGGGCCGATCGCCGCGCCGGAGCTGATGTTCACGATCGCCCCGGTGCGGCGCGGGATCATGTCCTTCAGAACCTCCTTCGACAGGATGAAGGGCGCATGCACGTTGATCGCGAAGCAGCGGAGCCAACGATTGGTCGGATAGGTTTCCGTCGGCAGGTAGTAATTGAGCGCCGCGTTGTTGACGAGGATATCCACCGTGCCGTACGCGGCGCGCGCCGCCTCCACCAGGGCAATGCAATCCGGTTCGGTCGAGACATCGGCGGCAATCGGTGTTGCATCGCCACCGGCCGCACGGATGCGCTCGACGGTCCGCGCCAGTGATCCTTCCAGCATACGGTGCTCACCTTCGTTCATGGTCCGCGCGGCGCAGACCACCTTCGCACCTTCCGAGGCGAACAGTTCCGCAATCTGCTGACCGATGCCACGGCTCGCGCCGGTGACAATGGCGATTTTACCGGTGAGCTTGCCCATACGCGTTTCCTCATCCGATTTGATCGTGTTTTGACGCTGTATTCTCCGATTATGTTCGCCGCGTTGCAACATCCGGAGTGCCAGCAAGGAATCCGGCATCGTTATTGTCGCTTTGAACGCAACGAGGAGGTTTGGCGAAATCCCGTACCACTGCCCCGCGTGAGATCACTGCGATCGGATTTATCGGCGTCCGGATTACATTCTAAAATGAACAGCGGCAGGATCGTCATCGGAGCAATTTGATCCGCCCACAATCCGATTGTCGATTGACAAGACCTCTCCAGCGGCACAACGCTGAACGGGCTGAGGTTCATCACATCACTTCGGTGCGGGAGGATAACCATGGCTCCATCACGACAAGCTGGCACGCACGCTCCCTGGTGGACAGGCTTCCTGACAGCCTTCACGATGTTTCTCTGGATAGCGTCACCGGCGCGTGCGGCCGATTGTGCGCCCGTCAACGGCGTGCATTTTATTTGTGGCGTAACCAATGTCGAAGACTGGGCACCCATTCCCGGTTCAAAATGGCTGATCGGCGGCGATCTTGCCGCGGCGAGCAAGCCGCAGGGCTATCTGTATCTGTTCGATACCGCCAAGAAGACGGTCTCGGCCGTTCAGCCGTCGCAGATCGCCATAAAGCCGGACAAGAAGACCTATCCGGATTGCCCGGGTCCGGTGGACATGAAGGTTTTCGGTCCGCATGGCCTCGATCTGACCCGCGCCGGCGGCAAGCACCGAACCTTGTATGCCGTCAACCACGGCGGGCGGGAATCGATTGAGGTCTTCCGCGTCGATCTTTCCAAGAAGAAACCGGCATTCACCTGGGTCGGATGCGTGGTGGCGCCGAAGGGATTCTGGCCTGATGCCGTCGCTTCGCTGCCCGATGGCGGCATCGTGGTGACCAGCTTGTGGGACCCAACGGATCCGGATCGCGTCAACAAGCTCAGCAACGGCCAGCCGGTCGGCGCGCTCGATGAGTGGCATACCGGCAAAGGCTGGTCCCCGGTGGCTGGCACCGAAGGCATGTCGGGGCCCAACGGCGTGATCGTTTCGGCCGACGGCAAGCGGATCTATCTCGCGCTGTGGTCAGGCAAGCAGGTCGCGCGCATTGATCGCAGCGTCACGCCGCCGAAAGTCGATACGATGCCCACCGACATCCTGACCGACAACGTGCATTGGGGACCATCCGACAAATCCATCTTCGTCGGCGGCCAGGACGTCACGGTGAAACAGGCGATCGACTGCTTCGAATCCACCGACGTCAACTGCAACGTACCGTTCAAGATCTATCGCATGAACCCGGCGACATTGAAGCTGACGGATGTCGTCAAGAGCGGGGTATATGGCGTGTTCGGTGCCGGGACAGGCGCCGTCGAGATCGACCACAAGCTCTGGGTGAGTTCGTATCGCTCCGACCGGATCGGACTCTTCCCGCCGAAATAGAGCGTGATCGTCGCAGGCGGAATCGCCGGAGACGTGAATCACGCGATCGAACAACACGCAGAACCTGGTCGGTGCTTCTATTTGCACCGACCAGGTTCTGAGCGTTGTCGATCGGCCCGTGCGGCACTGCACCGTACGGGCCGATCGCAGTCTCACGCCTGACGCAGACCGCCCGTCCGTTCGATGAAGTCGGCGACCGTATCGACGCCCTGCCCGGCACGGACATTGGCAAAGACGAAGGGACGCTCCCCGCGCATTCGTTTGGCGTCGCGGTCCATCACTTCCAGGCTGGCGCCGACAAACGGCGCAAGGTCGATCTTGTTGATCACCAGAAGATCGCTGCGCGTAATGCCGGGACCGCCTTTGCGCGGTATCTTGTCGCCGGCCGACACATCGATGACGTAGATCGTCAGATCCGCGAGTTCCGGGCTGAACGTTGCCGCCAGATTGTCCCCGCCCGATTCGATCAGGATGATATCCAGCGCGGGAAACCGCCGCCGCATTTCCGCGACACCCGCCAGGTTGATACTCGCATCTTCGCGTATCGCAGTGTGCGGACAGCCGCCGGTTTCGATCCCCATGATCCGTTCCGCCGGCAGCGAACCAGCGCGCGTGAGGAACTCCGCATCCTCCCGCGTATAGATGTCGTTGGTGATCGCCGCGATGTCGTAGCGGTCCCGCAGATGCCGGCAGAGCGCGTCCATCAGCGCGGTCTTGCCGGTGCCCACGGGACCGCCAATGCCGACACGCAGCGGACCATGAGGAGATGTGGTCATGAGCGGAACAGCCTCGTGTACTGGGTTTCATGGCGCATCGCGGCGAGATCGGAGCGGAAGGCGCAGCCGCCCAGGTCGTCCAGGCCGGCCGTCCCCGTCGTTTCGACCACCGACAGGATGACCGGTTCCAGCCCAGCCAGCACGCGCAGCCCGACGCTCTGGCCCAGCGGCACAAGCCGCACCGCCGCGGAGATCAGGTTCGACGCGAAGGCCTGAAGATAGGCTGCCGCAGTGTCGGTTTCGGCGATGCCGTATGCCCCGGCCAGGGCACCGACCGCGACCGGATACGGGCAGCGTTCCGGCAGGAAGGGCGCGGACCACGCGGCGGCGGCGGCGATGAAGGCGCTGCCCTGGTAAAGCGCCTCCGCCTGGCGTTCGCGCGCGGCAGGCATAGCTGCCGCGAGTTCGGCGATGTCGGCCAGCGTGGCGGGAGCTCCCGATGCCCGGTGCGCGTGCCGCAGCAGGATCGTGTCGCTGCGGCCGGTGCCGTGCAGCAGCACGAACGTCAGCCATTCGCGCAACGTGTCGCCGTCAGTCACATCGCCGGCCTCCACCACCCATTCCAGGCCATGCGAATACGCGAAGGCACCGGTTGGAAAGGCCGGCGACAGCCAGGCCAGCAGGTGCAGCAGATGTCGCGTCGTGTCCGGCCCGCTCCCGTCCGCCGGATCGGCGCGCACCGAAAGTCCAAGCGCCGTGCGGCTATTCGTCGGCGTGATCATGGGTGTGGTGATGGTGATGGCCGCCCTCCACATAGGCACCGGCCTCGGGATCGAATGGAGCTTCGATCATCACAACATGTCCGCCCAGGCCTTCCACCATTTGCGCGATCACGTGGTCCGCCCGGATTCGGATCCGGCCGTCGAGCAACTGCACGGGCAGATGCCGATTGCCCAGATGCCAGGCAATCCGAACCATGGCATGCGCCGCATGGGCGTGGATTTCCATCAGCGGTTCGGGCCGCGCACGGACACGCACGATACCGCCATCCACCGCCAGCCCGTCCCCGTCGCGCAGACGCACCGCCTGCGGGAAGTCCAGCAGCACATCCTGGCCATTTGCGGTCCGCAGCACGATGCGGCGCCGATGGCGGTGGTCAAAATCGATCAACACGTGATCGACCTCGCTCGCCGCGTCCCAGGAGCCGGCCGGCAGAATGCGATCGGCGCGCATCAGAACAGGAAATACCGCTGCGCCATCGGCAGCACCGTGGCGGGTTCGCAGGTCAGCAGCACGCCGTCGGCGCGCACCTCGTAGGTTTCCGCATCCACTTCGATCAGCGGGGTCGCGTTGTTGTGGACCATCGCCGCCTTGCCGATACCGCCACGCGTATTGCCGACTGCCAGCAGGCGCCGCTGCAGGCCGATGGAACGAGCCACGTCCGCCTCCAACGCCGCCGAGGAAACAAACGTCACGCAGCTTTCCGTCAACGCTCGGCCGAACGCGCCGAACATCGGCCGATAATGCACCGGTTGCGGCGTGGGGATCGAGGCATTGGGATCGCCCATCTGAGCGCAGGCGATCGATCCGCCCTTGATCACCAGGTCCGGTTTCACGCCAAAGAAGGCCGGCGACCACAGCACGAGATCGGCCAGTTTGCCGACCTCCACGGAGCCGACTTCTCGCGCGAACCCCTGCGCGATGGCGGGATTGATCGTGTATTTGGCGATGTAGCGCTTGATCCGCGTATTGTCGTTACGCTCGCTGTCTCCCGGCAATGGGCCGCGCTGGACCTTCATCTTGTGCGCGGTCTGCCAGGTACGGATGATGACCTCGCCCACGCGGCCCATCGCCTGGCTGTCGGACGACATCATCGACAGCGCGCCGATGTCGTGCAGGATGTCTTCGGCTGCAATCGTTTCCTTGCGGATACGGCTTTCGGCAAAGGCCACGTCCTCCGGTATCGCGCTGTCCAGATGATGGCACACCATCAGCACGTCCAGGTGCTCATCCAGCGTGTTCGCCGTGTAAGGCCGCGTGGGATTGGTGGAGCTCGGCAGCACGTTGGGCAGGCCCGCGACCTTGATGATATCCGGCGCATGGCCGCCGCCGGCGCCCTCGGTGTGAAACGCGTGGATGGTGCGGCCCTTGAACGCGGCGATTGTGTCCTCCACAAAACCGGACTCGTTCAGCGTGTCGGTGTGTATCATCACCTGCACGTCGAACCGGTCGGCCACCGACAGGCAGGTGTCGATGGCGGCAGGCGTGGTGCCCCAGTCCTCGTGCAGCTTCAGGCAGGCGGCGCCGGCACGAATCATTTCCTCCAGCGCCTGCGGCTGGCTCGCATTGCCTTTGCCGGCAAAGGCCAGGTTGACCGGCAGTCCCTCCGCCGCCTGCAACATACGAGTAAGATGCCAGGGACCAGGGGTGCAGGTGGTGGCGGCGGTGCCGGTGGCCGGGCCTGTACCGCCGCCGACCATGGTGGTGATGCCGGACGCGATCGCGTCGTCTACCTGCTGCGGG
>DATNEJ010000375.1:0-2242 GCA_035606775.1 Acetobacteraceae bacterium
GCCGGCGGCGCAAGACCGATCTGCTCCGCCCCGGCACAGGAGGCGGACGCCAGGAACAGCATCAGGCACGGGAGAAGGGCGGACCAGCGCATCCATCAACCCCGGCGGCGTACAGTGGCGGAATGCCTGGATGTGCTGCCGGCCGGCGCCACGTCAACCCACGCGGCATTTCCTTCGTGCAGCGAGGCGCGGCGTTTCCTTCGTATTCACCTTTGCCGGGCAAAGTGCCGGCCATGACCCAGCGTGCTGCTTCCCAGACCATGGCCCGCATCAATACCTTCGCCTTTGCCGGCATTGACGCGATGCCGGTGGAAGTGCAGGTGCAGATCTCCGGCGGCACGCCGGCCCTGCTGCTGGTCGGGCTGCCCGACAAGGCCGTGGCCGAAGCCAGGGAGCGGGTGCGCGCCGCCTTCGCCGCCATGGGGCTGTCGCTGCCGCCCAAGCGCGTGCTGATCAATCTGCGCCCGGCCGACCTTCTCAAGGAAGGCAGCCACTACGACCTGCCGCTCGCGCTTGGCGTTCTGGCCGCGATGGACCTGCTGCCGCGGGAGGAGATCGCCGGCTATGCCGCCCTTGGCGAGTTGTCCCTCGACGGTGCGCTCAACCCCGTCGCCGGCGTGCTGCCGGCCGCGATCGGTGCCTCGGCCCGGGACCTCGGCCTGATCTGCCCGGCAAGCCAGGGGGGCGAAGCCGCCTGGGCCGGCCGGATTGATGTCCTGGCGCCGACCGATCTGCTTGCCCTGATCAATCATTTCCGCGGCACTCAGGTGCTGACGCCGCCGGAAACCGCGGGCGTCGCGCGCGCCGCCGGCGGCCCGGACATGCGCGACGTGAAAGGCATGGAGAGCGCCAGGCGCGCCGTGGAAATCGCCGCGGCAGGCGGCCACAACCTGCTGCTGATCGGTCCGCCCGGTGCCGGCAAGTCCATGCTCGCCGCGCGCCTGCCGGGCCTGCTCCCCGATCTCGACCCGCGCGCGGCGCTGGAGGTCAGCATGATCCACAGCGTCGCCGGCCTGCTGGACGGCGGCCGGCTGGTCATGCGCCCGCCGTTCCGCGAACCGCACCACTCCGCCTCTCAGGCGGCGCTGGCCGGCGGCGGTCAGCGCGCTCGCCCTGGCGAGGTCAGCCTGGCCCATCGCGGCGTCCTGTTCCTGGACGAGCTGCCGGAGTTTCCCCGCCAGGCCCTGGAATCGCTGCGTCAGCCCATGGAGTCGGGCCGCACCACTGTCGCGCGCGCCACCGTCCACGTGACCTATCCGGCACGATTCCAACTGGTTGCCGCGATGAACCCCTGCCGCTGCGGCTACCTGGGCGACGGCACGCGAGAATGTGGGCGGGCGCCCCGCTGTGGGGAGGACTATCAGAACCGGGTCAGCGGCCCGGTGCTCGACCGCATCGACCTGACGGTCGAGGTCCAGCCCGCGTCGGCCGCCGAACTCGCCCACGCCCCGTTGGGCGAAGCCACCGCCCCCATTGCGTCCCGCGTCGCCGCGGCGCGGTCAGCGCAATCGGCACGTCATGGCCCCGATGGTCCCGCCAGCAATGCGGAGGCCGATATCGGCGCCATCAGCCTGATGCCGGATGCGCGCAAGCTGCTGGAGCAGGCGATGGAGAAGCTACGCCTGTCGCCGCGCGGCTATACGCGCGTGTTGCGTGTCGCCCGCACGATCGCCGATCTCGCCCGGTCCGAGGCGGTGCAGCGCCCGCATGTGGCCGAAGCGCTTGCGTTCAGGCCAAGGCTGGCAGGGCGGGGGTGACTTGGGTGAAGGCGATACTCATCCGTTCACCCTATCCATGGAGGAACGTCTTCTGAACCCAGCTTACCCGGCAGCCTGGCCGAATGAGACACTACCCCCAATTTGGCCGAGCTGGACGGAAAGGTATAGCTATGGTGTAGTCATCGTCCTACCAGGAGGCCAGATGACCAAAGACGCCGTCTTTACGATGAAGGTTGAGGCCGATCTCCGCGCTGCCTTCATTGCGGAGGCTGAGGCGGTGCATCGGCCGGCTGCGCAGCTCGTCCGGGATTACATGCGCGACTTCATTACACAGCGCCGGGCCGAACGGGAGCATGAGGCCTGGTTTCGAGCGCAGGTTGAGGAAGGGGCCCGTCAGGCCGACGATCCTGCGGTGAAACGTATCCCGCATGAACGGGTCGCTGACGATTGGCGGCGGCAGCGTGCCGCGCTGGTGAAAAAAGCACCCAAGGCCCGTGGGTGAAGGTCGAATGGTTGCCGCTCGC
>DATNEJ010000377.1:0-4039 GCA_035606775.1 Acetobacteraceae bacterium
AGCCGGCCGGCCTGCGGGTGCGGAGGCAGACATGTTCGGCGTGCTCCGCCGTGCAATGGCCGATAGCCAGGCACGCCTGAAGCAAGCTATGGCACAACAGAACAATCACCGGGACTGACCGGAAAAAGGGGAGGCAGACACAATGCTACCAGCCGCCATCCGCCGCATGGGAATGCTTGCCACCGCCGGCCTGCTGGCTTGGCTGGCCGGCGGTCTGCCGGCGACCGCGCAGGCACAGGACAAGCCGGTGCAACTTAAGCTGTCTTCCTGGGTGCCGCCCGCCCACCCGCTCAATCCAGCGCTTATTGCCTGGGCGGCCGACATCGAGAAAGAAACCGGCGGCACGGTGAAATCCACACTGTTTCCATCCCAGCAGCTCGGCAAAGCATTCGATCACTATGACATGGCGCGGGATGGGATCGCGGATTTTGCCTACGTAAATCCAGGCTACCAGCCCGGACGGTTCCCGATCATCGCGGCGGGTGAGCTGCCGTTCCTGATTTCCAACGCCAAAGGCGGCACGGCGGCACTCGACATCTGGTACCGCAAATACGCGCCGCAGGAAATGAAGGATGTGCATTTCTGCTTCGCGTTCCTGCTGGACCCCGGCACCATCCATGCGCACAAGAAAATCCTTTTGCCCGAGGATATTCGCGGCCTGAAAGTCCGTCCGTCCGATGCGACGATGGGCGCCCTGGTGACCATGCTCGGCGGTACGAACGTGCAGGCATCCGCGCCCGAAGCGCGGGAGACGTTGGAGCGGCACGTCGCCGATGCCATCACCTTTCCCTGGGGATCGATGTTCCTGTTCGGCATCGACAAGGTGGTGAAATACAGCATAGACGAGCCGATGTACTCCTCCACCTTTGTCTGGGTCATGAACAAGGCGCGCTACGAGTCCATGTCCCCGACTCAGCGCGCGGCGATCGACCATCACTGCACCACCGACTGGGCGGTGAAAATCGCCAGCCCATGGGCGGATTTCGAGCATGCCGGCCTGGCGAAGATGAAGGCGATGCCTGGGCACGACGTATACAAGCTGACCCCGGAACAGCTCGCCGCGTGGCACAAGGCTGTGCTGCCGTTGAAAGCGCGCTGGGCCGAGAAGGTGAAGAATCCCGACGTCGTGTTCGATGAATTGCAGGATCAGTTGAAGAAGCACGGCGCGCTGGCCGAGTAGCATGAGTAACGCCAGCCGAGCGATGGATCGGTTCATCGACGGCATCGAATGGCTGGCCGCGGCGTTCGTCGGTATCGTCGCGGCCGATATCTTCATCAGCGTGATGCTGCGGTACTTCTTCGCGGTCTCAATCCCCGACAGCTACGATTTCGGTAAGCAGCTTCTGGGCATTCTAATCTTCTGGGGCATCGCCGCCACCTCCTATCGCGGGACCCACATAACGGTTGACCTGATCTGGTCGTCCGTCGGGCCACGCGCACAGCGGGTGATCGACGTGTTTGCCACGCTGGTGCTGCTGTTCGTCGTCACCGTGCAGACGATCATGCTGTTCGACAAGGTGCGGCTGACGCGCGCCGATAACGTGCAGACCTTCGATCTGAATATTCCGACCTGGCCGTTCGCCCTGGTCGCCTGGCTGGGCGATGCCTCGGCCGTGCTGCTGATTGCGGTGCGCACCTATCGGCTGATCTTCCACCCTGAGTCCATCACCGCGACGGCGGACGCGAAGGTGGTGGAATAGGCATGGATCTATCAAGTGACGTGGTTGCGCTGATCGGCTTTGTCGTGCTGTTCGCGCTGATGCTGCTGCGGGTCCCTGTCGGCATGGCCATGGGTTTGGTGGGGGTCAGTGGCTTCGGCTACCTGGTCGGCGGCGAGCCGGCACTGAAGATGGTCGGCCAGACTTCCATGCGCGTGGTCACCGACTACACGTTCGGCGTGATCCCGATGTTCCTGCTGATGGGTTCGATCGTCTCCCGCTCCGGCATGAGCCGGGAGCTGTTCCAGGCCGCGAACCGCTTCATCGGCCATCGCCGCGGCGGCCTGGGTCTGGCGACGATTGCCGCCTGCGCCGGCTTCGCGGCGATCAGCGGATCGTCCGTGGCGACAGCAGCGACTTTCTCCACCGTGGCGTATCCCGAGATGCGCCGCTTCGATTACCCGCAATCCTTCGCCACCGGCGTTATCGCGGCAGGCGGCACCCTTGGCGCGATGTTTCCACCGTCCATCGTGCTGGCCGTGTACGGCCTGATCACGCAGCAGGACATCGGCAAGCTGTTCATGGCCGGCGTGCTGCCGGGCCTGCTCGCCGTGTGCATGTACATGACGACGATCGGCGTGATCGGCCGGGCACGCCCCGGCTGGCTGCCGACCGCGCCAATCGCGACGTGGCAGGAGCGCTTGCAGGCGGTAAAGGAGGTTTGGGCGCCGCTGCTGCTGTTTGTCTTCGTTATCGGCGGCCTGTACGGCGGCCTGTTCACGCCGACCGAGGCCGGCGGCATGGGCGCCGGCGGTGCGTTCCTGATCAGCGTGGTACGTCGGAAACTGTCGCGCGACGATATGCTGGCATCGCTGCTCCAGGCGACACGCACCGCGGCGGCAGTCTTCACCGTGCTGATCGGCGCGATCCTGTTCGGCTACTTCCTGACTGTTACGCAAACGCCGCAGAAGGTGACTGCATTCATCACCGGCCTCGGCCTTAGCCCGCATGGGGCTCTGGTGCTGATCATGCTGATGTATCTGGTGCTGGGCTGCCTGATGGATGCGATGGCAATGGTCATCCTGACCGTGCCGATCATCTTTCCCGCTATCACCGCGCTTGGCTTCGATCCCATCTGGTTCGGCGTGATCGTCGTGATGACGGTAGAGCTCGGGCTGATTCATCCGCCGGTCGGGATGAATGTCTTCGTCATCAAGACGGTGGTGAAGGACGTAAGCTTTTCGACGATCTTTCTGGGTGTAATTCCGTTTGTGCTGACCGATATCGCAAGGCTGGCTGTGCTGATCGCCTTTCCGGCGATCGCGACGTTCCTGCCCGGACGAATGTGACGGAGCATCACCCGTGCGCGCAATCCTAGAGCGTGATCGTCGCAGGCGGAATCGCCGGAGAGGTGAATCACGCGATCAAACAGGGCGGTAGAGCCGGTTCACCGGCTCTACCGTCGCAACGGGAGCTTGTACGAGCCATGAAAGAGAACAGCATCTGGCGGGCGGTGCGCGAGGGGCGGGCCGCGCTGGGGACCGGGCTCAAGGAGTTCGCCTCGCGCGGCGTGCCGTGGATCATCGAAGCCTCCGGCTTCGACTACTGCATGATCGACCACGAACATGGCGCCTTCGACCTTGAAACGATCGCGGATCTCGCCGGATGGTTTCAGGCCACCGACGTCTCCGCGATTGTGCGTATCCACAAATCCTTCACGTCTCTGATCCCCGCGATCCTCGATCAGGGGATCATGAGCATCCAGGTCTCTGAGGTCGATAACGCGGAGGAAGCGCGCGCGATTGCGCGGGAGGCGAAATTTCCGCCGATCGGGAATCGCGGTATCTCGGGGCAGGGGATGCACACCGGATACCGGAGCTATGGCGCCCGTCACGCGACCGAGTATGCGCCGTGGGCCAATGCCAACATCATCGTCTGCGTGTCGATCGAGTCGCTTGAGGGGCTGGAGAATGTCGAGGCGATCGCGGCGGTGGAGGGCATCGACATGATCGCCTATGGCCACTCCGACCTCAGTGCGCGGCTGGGCGTGCATCTGCAGCTTGAGCACCCGACGTTCAAGGCCGCCGTGCGCCGGATCGCGGAGGCCTGTAATGCGCACGGCAAGCTGGCCCGCGGGTCGGCGGAGACCGAGGCGCAGATCGAGGAGTACTGGCGGTTGGGGTGCAAGGTGCTGAACCTGCCGGGGAACGACGTAAGCACGTATCTGGATGGTCTGAAGGCGCGGGCCGGGCGGGCACAGGCGCGGTTGAAGGCGATCGGTGTGCCGGTGCCCTGATCCCGATCAGGCGGCGCGTCGATACGGCGCGATCCGCGCCAGATCAGCATCAATCTCCCGCCGCCGCTGCAGCAGGTCGTGGTCG
>DATNEJ010000394.1:0-10486 GCA_035606775.1 Acetobacteraceae bacterium
CGCCACACCAGCCGTCTGCAAGACCGTCATCGCGTCGTCCGCCGCCCGTCGTGCGGTCCATTCGCCGATCATTGCTTCCAGCTCATCTTCTCGGGTCCGCCGTGCCGACGCCGTCATTCCGGCCAGGTCCTCGCGGCCCAGCACGCTGCACAGCGCGTCCCAGGCACGATCGTCGGTCACCGCGACCACCACCCATTCATCGTCGCCGGCGCAGCGGAAGCAGCCGTGCGGCACATACGTCGGATGACGATTGCCGATACGCGGCGACACGTGCCCGGTCGCGGATTGCTCGATCAGCGCCGCCGCGACCAGCGGCAGCATGCACTCGACCTGGGACAGATCGATATTCTGCCCTTGCCCCGTGCGCTGCTGATGCAGCAATCCGACCATCAACGCGGCGGCGGCATTGAAGCCGCCGACCGGATCGCCATACGCGGTCTGATTCATCGTCGGCGGATGATGGGCAAAGCCGGTGACCGATGGCAGGCCCGACGCCTGCTCCAACGTGGAGCCATAGGCGCGACACGCACTCCACGCATTGCCGGAGCCGAATGCCGGCATGGACAGCATGACCAGGCCGGGCCGGACCGCCTTCAACACGTCGTAGTCCAGGCCAAGCTTGCGCAGCACTTCCGATGAGTAGTTCTCGATCACCGCGTTGGCTGTGCCGACCAGCCGTTTCAGCAGAGCAGCCCCGTCTGGCCGGGTGAGGTCCAGCGTGATGCCGAGCTTGTTGCGGTTCATGAGCTGGAACCAGGGAATTTTCTCGTAGCGCTGTTCCGCGATGAAGGATGCACGCAGGTCGGTGCCGCGCCACCAGTCGGGATACTGGCATGCCTCGACCTTGATGACCTCGGCACCGAGGTCAGCCAGGTGCCGCGCTCCGGAAGGGCCGGCCCAGCCCATTGTCAGATCGATGAGTCGCACACCGCTCAACGGCAGCCGGCCGGCAGGTGCCTGGGTGACAGGCCGCGGCGAGGCCGGCACCGACCAGATCGCATGATCGACACCGGCCAGCGGCGCCTCTCCACCCGCGCGCGGTGGGGTTCCTTTCAGGTGCAGCGGTACGACAGGGGCCTCGAACGCGGCCTCACCGATTCGCACCGGCACGAAGGCGCCCCGCCCGCGGTGCACGGCCTGTTCCAGGAGTTCCGCCATTGTCGGCACCACCGCGAGCGGCAGCTTGTGCTCCAGTCCCCGCTCGAACCATTCCTCGGCGGAGCGGGTCAGCCAGACGGGTTTGAACAGCGCATCGAGTTCGGCGGCGCGGGCCAGGCGATCCACATTGATTGCATAGCGCTTGTCGGCTGCAAGTTCGGGCATGCCCAGCATGGCGCACACGGCCCGCCATTGTCCCGGCGTCACGATGGTCACACCGATCATGCCCCGCTTCGTCGGGTAGATGCCCACCGGGTAGTTGCGGCCGAAACGATTGACCCCCGGGCGGTTCCGCGATGCACCGGCATCCCAGGCGATCGCCCACTCATATTCCGCGACACCCAGCGACGCTTCGTGCAGGCTGATGGTAAAACGCCGTGCGCCATCGGCGCGGCGGTACAGACCGGCCGCGCTGGCGATGAAAGCGGCGAGCCCGGCGAGGATCCCGGACTGTCCATCCGTCGCCAGGATCGGCGGTCCCTCGATCGGCCCCGTCAGCACCACCAACCCCGCCAGCGCGCGGCATACCGCTTCGGTGGCTGCGAAATCGCGATACGGCCCGCTATCGCCGAACCAGGAGAGTGCGGTGACAGCGAGACCCGGATACGCGGCGCGCAGCCGGTCATGCGGCAAGGCGGACGCATCGACCTCGGCTGGCGTGCGGCCGTCCAACAGCAGATCGGCGCCGGCCAGCAACGCCTCCAGCACCTCCGGGCTTTCCGTCACGCTCCGCTTGTTCGTGTTCAGCCAGGCGAACATCCCGCTCTCGCCGCCTTCGACCACCGGCTTCATGCGGCGCAACGGATCGCCGCTGAGCGGTTCCAGCTTGATGACGTCGCTGCCGAAATCGGCGAACAGCTTGCCGCAATAATCCAGCGCAACACCCGATCCGATCTCCAGCACGCGGTACGACGACAAGGGCATGACGGGTGTTCCTACGGCCGCATCGTGAAGAAGGACTGGCCCGGTGTGCGCAGCGGCGCCGCCATGTTGGCGAACTCGCACAGCAACGGCCTGGTATCGCGCGGGTCGATGATCTCCTCGATCAGGAACGCCTCGGCCGACCGGAACGGCGAGCGCAGCCGTTCAAGCCGCTCTCCAATCTCCGCCAGTTTCGCCGCGGGATCGGGCGCGGCATCGATCTCCGCGCGATACGCCGCCTCGACGCCGCCTTCCAACGGCAGCGACCCCCAGTTGCCGGACGGCCACGCATAGCGGATCGGTGTCTGGGTGTGCGGCACGTGCCCGCCACCGCCCACGCCAAACGAATTGCGGATGATGACCGCGCACCACGGAATGGTGGACTGATGGATGGCGCTGATCGCGGTAACGGCGTGCCGCATCGTGCCAGTCGATTCCGCATGCAGTCCGACCGCGAAGCCGAAGCAATCGACCAGATGTACCATCGGCAGATGGAATGTCTGGGCAAGGTCCACGAACCGCGTGATCTTTCGTGACGCCGCCGCACCCCATGCGCCGCCGCCATACAGCGGATCGCCCGCCAGAATGGCGACCGGCCAGCCGTCGAGGCGTGCGAATCCCGTGATGATTGCGCGCCCGAACCCCTTGGACATTTCAAAGAAGCTGCCGGCGTCGGTGACGGAATCGATAATCCGCCGCATGCTGTACGCCTTGCGCCGGTCCTTCGGCACGATGGAGATCAGATGCGGGTCGCGCCTCTCCGGATCGTCGGTCCGCGGGCCGCGCGGCGGCAATTCCCAGACGGAGGACGGCAGGTAGGACAGGAAACGCCGTGTCCGGTCAAAGGCCTCCTGCTCGGTATCCACGGCGTCGTCCACCGTGCCGGCGGGCACCTGCACAGCGTGCCCGCCCAGCTCCGCCTTGGTGCGCTTCTCGCCAAGGCGATCGACGACGGGTGGACCGGCGACGAATATGGCCGATGTGTCCTTCACCATCAGGGAGTAGTGGCTGGCCGCGAGCCGCGCCGCGCCAAGCCCGGCGACCGAACCCAGGCCCAGTGCGACGACCGGAACGCGTCCCATATTCTGCGCGCAAAGCCACATGCCGGAGCTTTGGCCGATACCGCCCGGCAGGTTGGCGTGGCCCGTGGTTTCAATGGTCTTGACCGATCCGCCGCCACCGGATCCCTCGATCATGCGGATCAGCGGCAGGCGGTACTCGCCGGCCATCCGCTCCGGCATCTGGTATTTTCCCTTGATCGACGCGTCCGCCGATCCGCCGCGGACGGTGAAGTCGTCGCCGAAGATCACCACCGGCCTTCCGTCCACGGTACCGCGCCCGAACACGCCGTTTGCCGGCATGAAATCCGTCATGGTGCGGCCGCTTGGATCGTAGGACGCCTTGCCCGCGATCGACCCGATCTCCAGGAACGATCCCTCGTCCAGCATGCGGTCGATCCGCTCACGTACCGTCAGGCGTCCGCCCGCATGCTGGCGTGCGATGCGTGCCTCGCCGCCCATCTGCCTGGCGATGCGCTGCCGTTCCGAAAGTTCGGCGAGCTCCGCCGTCCAGTCCGCCCGCAGCGGTGCCGGGATCGAGTCGTCCATGACCAGTTCTTCGGGTGTTGTTGCCGCTGAAACAGTTCCATCGGTCGCGCGTCAGGTCAAATGCGCGGCAAGTCCGATGGTGGGCGGGAGCACATCTGTCGGTCAGGCGGCGCCGACATCCCCCGCGACGATCCGCCGCCGCTCGCCGTGGTCATCGAGCAGCAATGCGCCGTCGGGATCAAGGCCCGCGAAATCGCCTTCGAAGGTCGCGCCCTGAACACTGATCCGCAGCCTTGCGCCGATCGGATAGGAGCGGTCGAGCCACGCTTCGCGGATCACCGCAAACCCGTCCTGCTGCCAGGACTGAAGGTGCTGCTCCAGGCGCGCCAGCAGTATGTCACGCGCGCCATCCACGGTGGCGATCCCGCCGCTCGCGGCAATGGAAGTGGTCTTGTAGCCAACGTCGGACGGGGCATGCAGCACATCCAGCCCGATCCCGATAATGGTCGCGTCGCCAATCTGCTCCAGCAGGATCCCGGCGATCTTTGCGCCGTCCACCAGCACGTCGTTAGGCCACTTCAACATCGCCCGCGCCTGCTTCGGCAGCAATGCCCTGACGGTATCGGCAACCGCGATCGCGGCAACAAAACTTAATTCCGAGCGGCGGGCGACCGGCACATCGGGCTGCAGCAGGATCGACATGTAGAGGTTGCCGGGCCGGCTCACCCAGACGCGAGACAGGCGTCCGCGGCCGGCGGTCTGCTCATCCGCGTGCACGACCGTGCCATGGCCGGCGCCGGCCGCCATCAGCCGCCGGATCTCGTCATTGGTCGAATCGATCGTCTCGTAATGCCTGACGTCGAACATCGTGCTTTGTCATCCCGAAAGGGGTCTGGAACGACCGACGTTCGTTACGCTATGCCGATCCGCAGGCGCATGCCAGTCCCCGCGATAACGCCGGTCTGTTGCATAGCGATGCCACATTTGTGTCGCGGTTCGGACGCGATGTGATGATTGGTTGTGCGGATGGGTATACGCCAATCACGTCTGCGCAGGTTGCTGCTGCTTGCCGGGTTGATCTGGTCGGCGCCCGGACGCGCGCAGCCGGCCATTCCCCCGTCGCTGCTGGGGATTGCCGCCCAGGCGCTGGCGCGGCTGATCGAGGCCGCGCGGCGTCAGGCCATCGCCGCGGGCGTAAGGCCGCTCCCGACCCCGATCTATCGCGGGCTGCTCGGCTTTTTTCCGGACGCCCTGCTCCGGAATGTCCGGTTCGCCAGCGGCTGGCGGGACCCGATCAGCCTGCCCGCCTTCACCTTCACCTACGGGGATGCTGCCGCCGTTACGGTCGGGGATGTCGTCCTGTTCCGTGAGGAGCGCGCAGCGCAGCGTGACCTGGCCCTGTGGGCACATGAACTCACGCACGTGATGCAATATCAGCGCTGGGGTGTCGACGGGTTCGCCTTCCGCTATGTACGCGACAGTGATGACATTGAGCGGGAGGCGAAGGCCAACGCCTACCGGTTCACGCGCTGGCTGCCTTCCGCGCAAACCGGTGCCGCGCGCTGAAGCAGGCCGCAACCGGAGCCAGGGGTAATCGTTCCTGTCTCCGTGGCCGGCTGACTGCCACGACGGAGAGGAACCATGGACAAGGATAGAGTGGAAGGCGCGGCGCATCAGGCAAAAGGGTCGGTGAAGGAGGTCGCGGGCAAGGTAACCGGCGACAGGAAAACGGAGGCCGAAGGCAAAACCGAGAAAGCCGCCGGCAAGGTGCAGAACGCCATCGGCGGGATGAAGGACAAAATCAAGGACGCCGCGAAGAGCTGGCGGAATCGGTAGCAGGCGCGGCCATAAGCGCTTAACCGGCTCCACCTTTTGCTTGATCGCGCGGGTCGCGTCGCCCCGGGACCTATGCCTGACCCAGGAACCGGGCGACGGCGGGGTCGCTGCGCAGCGTCGCCAGTTCCTCCGCCGTCGGCAATTGCGGGCGGTCACGCACCATGTTGACCATGCACAGGAAGCCGAATGGCTCCCCGGCCGAGGCGCGGAACTGATGCCAAGTCCAGGGCGGGATCCGCACGAGGTCGAGCGGCGCAACCTCACGCACTTCGTGTCCGACCAGGCACTGGCCGTGCCCGCGCAGGATCATCACCGCGTGGGCATGCTCATGCCGTTCCAGCGTCGAGTAGCCGGCAGCGTCCATTTCGAAATAGCGAAGCTCGCAGCCCAGCTCCACGTCGTGGAAAAGCACCTGGCGGGAGATATCCCTGAACGGCGCACTGCCGTCCTGTTTGTAGGGTTGATGCGCGACCGACTCCCAACGGAAACCGTCCAGCGCCGGGCGAATGTTCGGGGCGTTTTCGCTGTCCATCTTCAGGAGTCCCGTCGATACGCATGGTCCGCCACAAGGCGGGCGAAAGCGGTCGCTTCCTCTATGATGCGTTCGCGCGCCATCAGCAGGTTACCGCCGATCAGCAACATCGTGTCAGGCCCATGAAAGTCAAGGATTTCTCCGACCCGGTCGAGCGTCATGCCGCCGGCCGGGACGGGCAGGGCACCCCGCATGCCGCCGCCGGGCGCGCGGGCATTCTTCGCCAGCTGCCGGCAGGTGCCGGGGCTATAGCCGAACCGGCCGCCGTGATTGGGAAAGATGACGGCGTCCGCGCCGACCAGTGGGAACAGCTTGCCGATCAGTAGCTCGGGCGCGATCCGCGCCGCGCCGCCAAGGCTGGGATGCGCGAAGAATGCCATGCCCGGAAAGCACCGCACCAATGCCTGCATCGTGGCAAAGCCGGCGATCATCGGCGCCAGCATCACCGTGTCCAGGCCGAGCGATTGCGCCAGTTGGGCCTGGACGCGCATCTGGTCGAGGCTGCCGGTCAGGCTGGGGATGTAGCGCGTCGGGTGGCCGGTGGCGCGGGCACCGCGTGCGACGCCGTCGGCGCAGGCACGCACCCGATCCGCGAACCGGCTGTAGGACTGATCAGCCAATCCGTGGTCATCCTTCACGAAATCCAGTCCGGCGCGCGCGAACCGCTCTGCCAGCATCCCCAGCCGATCGGGTGGGAGACCCTGTGGCTTCAGCGCCGATCCGGTGAACGCGCGCTTTGCAATGCCGAGCCTCTGTCGCAGCCTGTCGATGCCGTGCCGCGGCCCGCCAAAGGCCGCAATCAGTTCCGGCGGTATGGCGATGTCATGCAACACCACATCGTCGTGCAACGACGTGTTGCCGAACAGCATGTTGAGGAACTGTCCGGCGTCCTGGCCGACCGTCGCGGTCGCCAAGCCAATCCGCACCGCGAAGGTCTCGTCCTTGAGGTGATCGATCGCCTCGACCTTACCGACGATGTCCATCAGCACCGTCGCGTCGTCGATGGCGGCCAGTGGCATTTCGACGCTCTGTTCGACGGCGATCGCTTGGGTGCGCGCCTCGATCGCGCTCGCCTCGGCGCGGACGTGATACGTGACGGTGAAGCGGGCCGTCATGAGCGTGGCACGACCAGCGCGTCCACCGCCACCACGCCGGCCCCGCCCATAATCACCGGGTTGATGTCGATGGCTTGCAGCCTCTCACCCAGAGCGAGCGCAACCCGCTGCAGGGCCATCAGCAGATCGAGCAATGCGTCGAAGGAAGCGCCGTGCTTCCAGCGTGGGCTTTGCAGCACGCGGCCCAGGCTGCGCGCCGCCAGGCGTTCCGCGATCGCCTCCCGCGTCACCGGAATGGGCCACATCGCCGCGTCGCCCAACGCCTCGGCATAGATGCCGCCAAGACCGGCGAGCAGGACCGGCCCGACGCCTTCCGCGCGCGTGACGCCGGCGATCGCCTCCAAACTGCCCGAAACCATGGCCTGCACGATCACATCGGCACAGCCGAGGTTGGCATGCGCCTTTGCGACAGAGGCTGCGTTTTCCAAGCCGACCCGTACCAGCCCCAGATCGCTCTTGTGCGCCACGCCTTCCACAACACCCTTCAGCACCACCGGGTAGCCCAGCCGTTCGGCGGCGGCGCCGGCTTCCTGTGCGGAGGCACATTCGACGGTGGGCACGGTCGGGATGCCGAAAGAGGCAAGCAGGCGCAGACTTTCCGGTTCGGTCAGTTGGCGTTGCGGCAGGGCCGGGGGCGCGCCCACGGTTTCATCCGGTATAGGATGCGGCGGCGCGGTGAGCAGGGCGCCGATGCCTTCGAGGACAATGTCGGTTTCGGTGAACACATCCATCCCGCGCTCTTCATAGCTGGCACGTTCCTGCGCCGGCATGCCGCCGGGTGAGACGATAAGCAGCGGCTTGCCCGAAACCTCCCTGGCCCGCGCCAGCGCGGCGCGGATCGGATCGCCCTGCCAGGGGTTCATCGAATGCACCAGTGCTACCGCGACCGATACACCGCCATCGCCCATGAGCAGCGACGGAACCTCACCGGCGCGGCGCATGCCGCCGAAGATCCCCATGTCCAGCGGATTGCCGATGCGTGAGAACATCTTCCGGGCATCGATTGCCGCGCGCGTTTCCGGCTGCAGCGGCGCCAGCGAAACGTCCAGTGCCGCGCACCGGTCGGCGATCAATGATGCGCCGGCGCCGGAGGTTGACAGCGCGCCCAGACTGCCAGGGCGGCGGCCGTACTTCTCCAGCAGCGCGCTGGCGGTCATCAGCCCCTCCAGAGTAGCAGCCGCCGCCACGCCCGCCGCATCGAACAGCGCGCGATAGGCGGCTGCATCGCCGGCCATGCGCGACGAATGTGCCACCGCGGCCTTTGCGCCGGCGTCGGACGTGCCGATCTTCAACGCCACCACGGGTTTCCCGGCCGCGTGGGCCGCCAGTGCCAGCCGGCGGAAGCGTGCCCCATCATCCAGGCTGTCGATCAGCAGCGCGATCACCTTCGTGGGCACGTGACCGATGGCATATTCCATGTAGTCCAGCACGGACATGTCCGCCTCATTCCCGGCGGAGGCGAACAGGGACAGCCCGGCACCAAGCATGGCCAGGCGTCCGGCCATGGCGTCGAACAGGGCACCGCTGTGTGAAAAGATGGAGATGCCGCCCGGCTTTTGCCGCTTCGCATGCGCGGTATTGAAGCCGATCGACAGCGGATGGTGCGCATTGTAGACGCCGTTGCAATTCGGCCCGACGATGCGAATCCCTTCCTCGCGCGCGATGCATTGCAACTTGCGCTGCCGTTCGGCGCCGCCCGCATCCAGGCTTTCGGAATAGCCCGCGGAGCCGACGATCGCCGCTTTCAGTCCGGCGCGTGCGCAATCCCGCACAGCCTGAAGGGCCGCGTCGGCCGGGATCGCCAGGAAAGCGGCATCCACCTGCTCCGGCACCGATGCCAGATCGGGCAGGCAGGGGATTCCGTTGACCTCTTTCAGGCGGCGGCTGATGCCGTACACCCCGCCGGGAAAGCCGGCGTCGCGCGCGTTGTTCAGCACGATGTAGCCGTGCTTCGTCGTGTCGTCCGAAGCGCCGATGACCGCCACCGCACGCGGGTGAAACAAGGCGTGCAGCGCATCCTGGGTGGCGATCCGTTCAGGCATTCTTTGAGGCTCCGGTGGCAAGGAGCGGCATAGTGTCGGCCCCTGCCTGCTATGTCCATGTGTGGAACGGCGGCCTATTCTGGCCTTTCCGCCGTCGGGAGAGAGACCTTGAGCGAGACGATGACGACCGAGTCCGAAACCATTCTGCAGTGCGAGACGCGCGGCCATCTGCGCATCCTGACGATCAACCGGCCGCACCGGTCGAACGCGATGTCGCCGGAGCTTTCGGACGCGCTGATCGCCGCCTTCGTAGAGGCCGGTGCGGATCCCGATGTGCGCACGATCATCCTGACAGCGGTGGGCGACCGGGCGTTCTGCGCCGGCGCCGATCTCAAGGCCCGCGCCGACGAGGACAAGGCCGGCAAGCCGTTCCAGCCGCTGCTGTCGCGCGTGCAGCGTTACGTCTTCGAAGTGGTGTACGAGACGTTCAAGCCCACGATTGCCGCGCTCAACGGCACGGCGGTGGCAGGCGGCTGTGAGCTTGCGCTGGCGTGCGATATCCGCGTTGCCGCTGAACACGCGCTGATGGGTCTGCCAGAGGCCAAGCGCGGGAAGGGGGCGCATTTCGCCAACGTCATTCTGCCGCGCCTGATCCCGTCGGGCATCGCTTACGAGATGCTCTACCTCGGTGAGTATATCGGCATGGAAGAAGCCCGCCGCTGGGGCCTGGTAAACCGCGTGGTGCCGAAAGGCGAGGCGCTGAACGAAGCGATCCGCATGGCGGAGGCGATCTGCGAGAATGCGCCCGTGACGCTCCGGCGCATGAAGGAAACCGCTGTGCGGGCCGACGGGCTGCCGATGCCGGTGGCACTGCGGCTGAATGAGGGTATCAGCCCCTATACAAGCGAGGATCGGGTTGAGGGCGTGCGCGCCTACGTCGAAAAGCGCAAGCCCGTGTGGCGAGGCCGGTAAAGTCTTGCGGCATGGCCGCTTCGGGTTAAAGCGGCCCCGAGCGGCGCGGCCCCGCCCTTGGTGCCGATCCGCGGCCTAGTCGCGGGACGGCAGATCCAGCCGCACGGCAACCGCGGCGCTGGCAATCACCGCAACGTCGCCGCGTTCCAGATCGGCTACATCAAGGCCGCCTTTCACCGCTTTCACCGTCACCTCCCCGTGGGGCAAGGTCGCTTTTACCGCGGCAGTATCCACCTTGCCCGGTTGCTGCACGCCGATCGTGACCTCCACCAGCATCCTGGTCGAATCGATGCCCAGCGAGCGGATCATGCTCAATGAGCTGTGGTGGATCGCGTCCTGCACCGCGCGGATCGCCGCCTTGGTGTAATCGCCGCCGTGCAGATCGTTGCCGGTTCCCATTTCCAGAATCACGCGCTTGGCTGT
>DATNEJ010000397.1:0-2518 GCA_035606775.1 Acetobacteraceae bacterium
CTCAGCAACTCCATGTAGTCGGCCTTGCGGAACGCGGCTCCCTTCATGATCTTGCCGAAGCCGCCCAGCGTGTGTTTCACATCATGCATGCTGTTGGACATGACGAAGGTCGCGGCCGCGGCGCCGCCGATGGTCCACAGCTCGAACGGCAACGCCTCGGCCAGGGGCGCGATGCTGCCGCCCGACGCCAGATAGCTGCCGAATACGCACACAAGCAGAAAGACCAGGCCGCCGATTGTCAGCATCGAGCGATATCAGCGCGGGCCGGACGGAACGGCTGGTTCGGCCGACGGTCCCTCCGTGGCGCGGTTCGCCTGGCGGAGCACGACGATGGCGATCCGCCGGTTCGCGGCGGCGAGCGGATCGGACGGCACCAGCGGATCCCGATCGGCGTGCCCAGTCACACTCTGCACGCGGTTCTGCGGCAGCCCTGCGTCGACCAGCAGACGGCGCGTGGCATTGGCGCGCTCGGCCGACAGCTCCCAGTTCGTCCGATCAGGTCCCGGAAAGGGCGCCGCATCCGTGTAGCCGGCGATGGAGATCGGTTGCGGCAGGCGCTGCAATACCGGGACAACCTTCTGCAGCAGAAGACGCGCGCGCTCATTCGGCGTGGCGGAGCCGGTGGCGAACATCGGAACTTTATCCCGGTCCATGATCTGGATGCGCAGTCCCTCCGGCGTCATGTCGATCGCGAGCTGCTTCGCGAGGTCGGCCAGAGCCGGATCTTCGGCGACCGCCTGCCTGATCTGGCGCGCTGCCTGCGCGAACGCCGCCTTCTCTTCCCGCTCCCGTTCCGCCTTGATTTCCGCGCTGGTCGGCGTTCGGTACTTTCCGGAACCGGACGCCGTAGCCGTGGCACCGGCATTGTGCGTGTCGGGCGTTTGCCGAGCGGCCACTGCCGCGGCATCGGCAGCACTTGCGGCCGATGGCGATGCCGCCGCCGGGGCCATCGCCCGCGCCACGTCAGGTGCCTTCTGTTGTGCGGTCGCCGCCCCCAAGGCGCCCGCTGCCGCATCGTCGTTTTGCGCGGCGCCGGTTGGCGCATCGTCAGCGGCATTGGCGGGCACATTGGTCGCGGAGTCGTCGGGATCGGTGACCACGGGCCGCTTGCCCTCCAGCACCTGCACCGAACCGCGATCGGAAACCATCGCACCGCTGTCGAAGGCGGTGTGTCCGCCGAACGGCTGGCCGGTGCCGGACGAAGCGTGACTCAGCAGATTATTCGGACTGAAATAATCGGCGAGGCCCTTCCGCTGGTCTTCGGTGGTCGCATTGAGCAGCCACATCAGCAGGAAGAAGGCCATCATCGCCGTCACGAAATCGGCGTAGGCCACCTTCCAGGCGCCACCGTGGTGGTTCGCCTCGACAACCTCATACTTTCGTATGATCACCCCGGCGCGGCCGGAGCCTTTCCTGTCGCTTTTGCCAGCCATGAACACTCCGACGCGTTGGCGACGCGGCGGAATCCTAGAGGCGGTGTGTTAACTTTCCGTGCATGAAATCGCGCTTAGAGCCTGTTCGGTGCAATTAGACGCACCGACCAGGCTCTAACTCTTTGTTTGATCGCGTGACTCACGTCTCCGGCGATTCCGCCTGCGACGATCACGCTCAGCGACCTGATCCGGGGAAGACACCGTCAGCGCGGCATGCCGGTGCTGCCGGGGGGAACGGCGTAGAAGCTCATGGTTAACGACACACAGGTGTAATAGCCCATCAGCACGATCAGGTCGGTGATGGAAGCATGGCCCAACCCGTCTACTGCCCGGTCATACAGGCCCTGCGGCACCAGCCGGCGATCGGCAAGCGCTGTAGCCACCTCATAGACCAGTTGCTCGCGCCGGTCGGTAAACGTCGCCGGCCGGCCGCCGATAATCGCTTCAACGGCGTCGCCGGGCAGGCCAACCTCCTTGCCGCGACGCTCGTGCGCCTGGGTCGGATAGGCCGAACGCCAGGCAGCAGTGATCACCAGGACGGCAATCTCTCGCTCCCGTTCCGAAAGGGACGACGCGCCGGGGGTAAAATGCGCACCCAGCGGCGACGCGGCCATCGCCAGGCCCGGGTTTTGCACCCACAGCTTGTAGGGGCCGGGCAAGCCGCCACGGTGTTCCCGCAGATGGTGGTAGGCGGCTTGCTGTGCCTCGGTCATCTGGTTGACCGGAATTTCCGCATAGCGGCCGAAGGTGGGCTTGCCGGCGTCGGTCATCTTGTTCCCCCTGTCGTTCGTTCGTGCATCGAGCACGTCTCTTTCCGGTCCGTCTTATGCAAGCACGATCACGGCACGGAAGCACCTTGCAGGTCCATCCGTGCCGCTCCTCCGATCGCTTCAGGTCAAATCGCCTATGCGCTGCGCGGCTTGGTTTCGCAGCGCGATTCACGCGACGCAAAGCCGACATTCACCCGGTCGATATAGCAGACCAGGTAGGCAACCAGCAGGAACGGCATCAGGCGCCAGAATACCCGGCGCATCGTCACGGCTTCGATGGTTGTGTCTTCGGTTACCGTCGCGGACATCATGGTC